>DAOUHP010000146.1:0-21245 GCA_034428575.1 Dehalococcoidia bacterium
TGGTACGACTTCCCCAATCCCGATGACAAGCCATACGCAGGTGTCGGCCGGGAGTGTGGCGGGACCGCGTTTACAGGAACTGCGTGGGGTCTTCGGTGAACGCGCTACGGCAGCCGGGGGCGCAGAAGTAGTACGTCTCGGCCTCATGCTGGGCAGTCCCACCGGGAGGGTCGGACTTCGGCACTATCATCTTGCAGACGGGGTCTATGGCAGTATCACCCGGTTTCCCGAAGATCACGTCCAGCCGGTTCATCTGGCTCCTCTCCCCTGTTGCGTTTGACGCGCCGCTGATGCCGCCATTCTACGGCATCCATCTCTTCAGGCGCAGACTGTTGCTCACCACGGATACGGAGCTGAACGCCATCGCAAAGGCGGCGAGCATGGGATTCAGAAAACCATGCTCACCCAGCGCCCACCGCCACGCCTCCGGTACGCCTCCGTCCCCGAACACGAGGTGGAGGACGCCTGCCGCAACCGGGATGAGCAGCAGGTTGTAGCCGAACGCCCACGCGAGGTTCTGCCGGATGGTGCGCATCGTAGAGCGAGAGAGCCGGACGGCGGCCCCGGTAAGCCGCACGTCAGACGTCATAAGCGCGACGTCCGCCGCCTCCAGCGCGGCATCCGTCCCGGAACCGATCGCGATGCCGACGTCGGCCTGGGTAAGCGCCGGGGCGTCATTCACGCCATCGCCGACCATCGCGACACGTTTGCCCTCCCGTTGCAGCCGCTCGATCTCCGCGGCCTTCGCGCCCGGAAGCACCTCCGCCATGACGCGCTCGATGCCCAGCTCCGCCGCGATGCTGTTTGCCACCGGTCGGATGTCGCCGGAGAGTATCCCCACCTCCAGGTGCATCGCATTGAGCGCTGCGACCGCCTGCGCTGATTCCTCGCGAAGCGTGTCGGCTACCCCGAGGATGCCGATGACTGCACTGTTCCGTAGCACTACGAGAGGAGTCCTGCCCCGCTCCGCAAGCACGCGCGCCGCCGACTCAGCGGTCCCACCCAGCGGGACGCCTGCCTCGCGCACGAGGCTGAGACTGCCGACGGTGATGGAGTCCACGTCCACTGTTGCGCGTACGCCGAGCCCCGGCGCGGCCTGGAAATTCGAGGCACGCGGAGGGACGATGCCGCGGTCGCGCGCCGCCTGCACGACCGCGGCCGCAAGCGGGTGCTCGCTCTGCGACTCTACGGCCGCGGCCAGCGCGAGCAGTTCATGCTCGGAGACCTCCCGGGCGAGAACATCCGTTACCTGCGGCTTTCCCCGGGTTAACGTGCCCGTCTTGTCGAAGACGACCACGTCCAGCCGGTGGGCCCGTTCCAGCGCCTCTGCCCCACGCACGAGTATGCCGTGCCGAGCGCCCACGCCGGCTCCGACCATGACCGCCGTGGGTGTGGCGAGTCCGAGCGCGCAAGGGCACGCGATGATGAGCACGGCGATGGCGTTCAGCATCGCGGTGTTCAGCGCGGGCTGCGGCCCCAACTGCCACCACGCCAGGAATGTGACCGCCGCGATGGTGAGCACGCCCGGGACGAAATAGGCCGCCACGGTGTCGGCGAGCCGCTGCACGGGCGCTCGCGACCCCTGCGCTTGCTGGACCAGCCGGATGATCTGCGCGATCGCGGTCGCGCTCCCAACCTTGGTCGCTTCGACGGAGATGCCGCCGGATGCGTTCACGGAGCCGCCGAACACCACGTCGCCCGTCCGCTTTTCGACCGGAACGCTCTCGCCGGTGAGCATGGACTCGTCGACGGCGGTGGTTCCGGCGGTCACGACGCCGTCCACCGGGATACGCTCGCCGGGACGGATGGTGACGACGTCGCCTGGAACGACATCGCTCGCGGGGACATCCTGCTCCTCGTCGTTGCGCGTAACACGCGCGGTCTGTGGCTGCATGCCGATCAGGGTCCGGATGGCATCCGAGGCGCTGCCCTTCGCCCTGGCTTCCAGCAACCTTCCGAAGAGCACGAGGGCGATGATGGCGGTGGACGTGTCGAAGTAGGTCTCGCCGTTCCCAATGGCACTGCCGGAAAGGACCACGGCGGCGCTGTAGAAATAGGCCGTTGACGAACCGAGCGCGATAAGCGTGTTCATGTTGGACGTGCGGTGCCGCAACGCGCTCCATGCACTCGCGTAGATGTGTCGCGCCGCCCGGAATTGCACCGGCGTTGCCAGGACCAGCGCGATGGCGTTGAGCCACAGCATGCCCAGCGTTCGTTCGACGGCGGGGATGAGCATCAGCAGCATGATCGCGGCGGCGCTCGCGAGGCTGAAGGCGGCGCGGTTCCGGAAATCGCGAATCTCCGCACGGCGCGACAGCCGCTCCAGCTCCGCGTCCATCGCATCCGCGCCGGTGACGTAGGCGCCGTTGAACCCCGCTGCCTCCGCGGCGTCTCGTAGAACTCCCGCGGCGACTGCTCCCGGGACGACGTTCAGTGTGATCTGCTCGGCGGCGAGGTTCGATGCCGTGCCGAGCACACCGTCCAGGTTGGCCAGGCGCGCTTCCAGCGCCCTCGCCATCTCCGCGTCAACGAGCCCGGGGACGGTGAGCACCGCGCTCTCTTCCGCTATCCCATAGCCGACCGACCGCACGGCGTCCCGCATGGCGGCGACCCGCCGCCCCACGGGCGCGAACGTGACCGCCGCAGTCTCCGAAGCGAGGTTGACGACGACGTCCGATACACCTTCGACACGGGCGATGGCGTTGGTAACGGTGCTCACGCACGCGGCGCACGTCATCCCCTCGATGGGCAGGACAACGCGCTGCTCGTCCATGTGCTCTTGGTGCTGTCCGGCTGCGATGGACATACCTGGCTCTGTGTCAGGAGACGATTGACGGGCTATGCGGAGATAGTACCACCGGAGCGCCAGCCCTATACTCTGTCGGGTGAATGGAATGATGGCAGTAGGGGTAATCCTGATATTGGGGCTTGGCGCCCTCGCGGCGTTCGTGATCCTCCTGGCGCTGCTCACACCGCTGCCATGGTGGGGGGCGTTGATACTGCTCCCCCTGTTGGATGCGGCGCTCATCCTCTGGGCGCGGCTCAGGCTGAAGCGTGGGGCGCCTGCACCGAGTGACGCGGGCGGCTAGAAGGGCAGCCCCCAGATGGGATACCACTCCTTGATGGAGCGGGAAGTGGGGATGTCCCGTCGCACCGCCTGCTCCATCCTCAGTTCCAGGGGGTGGTCGCGGGTTTCCGGCGGCCCGTCCTTCGCGGGAGCGAACGGTGTGAAGGCGTTGATGCGCGGCTGGTAGATCCAGTAGATGTCCTGTCCCTTCCAGGTGAACGGATAGACCGCTGCGAGCACACGTGTGCCGATGCCCATCGACATGAGGGTCTCCCCCACGATGCGGGTGGAATTCGCCAGGGAGGACAGTCCCGGGTCCCGCACGATGACCCACGGGTGGGGGTGCTCCGATGCGTCCAGCGTGACGTCCCACCGGGGCTCGTCGGACGACTTCAGGTGCGCCAGCGCGCGTTCCAGCTCCGCTTTCGCCTGGACGGCGTCTTGTTCCTCGCTCGGGCGAACAAGCACGCCGGCCTTGCCGGTCGTGAAAGTATCGAGCACCTGCTCGAACGGCTCCGAGGCACGGGCCATCGCCTCGTGAGCCTCGCTCCATCCGCCGGAGCGCTGGCGTGAGAGGAACTTGCACATGATGAGCTACCCCGTCAGCATCGCCGTTCGCTCGAACTCGAGCAGGCGCTCGATCCGGCGGGCCATCGGAGGGTGTGTCGAGAAGAAACTGGCGAAGCCGTCGCCGATAGCGGGCATGATGAAGAACGCGTTAAGCGTCTCGGCGCGGCGCAGATCGTTCTGTGGGAGGCCTGTGATGGAGCCGCCGATGCGCTGGAGCGCGCTCGCGAGGTCGCGGGGCCTGTTGGTGAGGATGGCTGCGCCGCGGTCGGCCGCATACTCCCGGTAGCGGGAGAGCGCTGCGATGAGTACCTGGCTGATGACCCACACGAGGATGGTGACCAAGTAGGCGATCATGATGTAGCTGCCCGCGCTGCTGTTCCTGCTGCGTCCGAACCCACCACCGAAGAGGGCCGACCAGAAAAAGAGCGACATCAGCGTCGAGGCGACGACGGAGAGGAAGCTGGCGTAGGTCATCACCTGCACGTCGCGAGAGGCGATGTGGCTGATCTCGTGGGCCAGCACTCCCTCGAGTTCGCGCTCGTTGAGGATCTGCATCAGCCCGGTAGTGACGGCGACGGCTGCGTGCTTCTGGCTGCGCCCGGTGGCGAACGCATTGGGCACGTTCATGTTCGCGATGGCGACTTTCGGTTTGGGGATGCCCGCCGCCATGGCGAGCCGGTCGATCATCGCGTGGAGCTCCGGCGCTTCCTCGGGCGTCACGACCTTCGCGCGCATCGAAGTGAGCACGAGCTTGTCGGAGAGGAAGAACTGTACGAGCACGAGCACGACGGCGAAGCCGAGCATGACGGTCGCCCCCGCGACGGACACGAGGAACCAGAGGAAGAAGCCGTATACGAGGCCCAGCAGCAGCATGGTAAAGAGCATGCGTGCCCGCAGTTGGTTGTCGCGGCCTATCCGGCGCGGTTGGAACATCTGCTATGCCTCCGTGCCTCTGCCCACTCCGGGGCAGCACTCCAATGATAGCGTGTTCGCGTGCGCGTTGCCTCACCCTGGTCAGGGCCGGCTACCCTGCCTCGAGTCTGCGGATGGCGGCGCGGAACCCGGGCGCCGCTCCTTCGAGCGCGGCCTGCTCGACGCAGTACGAGATGCGGAAGTAGCCCGGCATGCCGAACCCGCGCCCTGGGACCACGAGCACTCCTTCCTCCTGCAACGCCTCTATGAGCAGCATCTCGTCTTCCACGGGCGACTGCGGGAAGAGGTAGAACGCGCCCTCCGGGATGCGGACCCTGTAGCCCGCCGACGTAAGGACCTCGCACAGATAGTCCCGCTTTGCCTGGTAGTCGCTGATGTCTACGGTCACGTGCTGCAGGCCGCGTATGAGGTGCTGCATGATGGCCGGCGCGTTGACGAAACCGAGGACGCGGTTGCAGAAGACGAAAGCGTCCAACAGTTCGCCCGCCTCCTGACAGGAAGGGTGCACGGCCAGGTAACCGATGCGGTCGCCGGGGAGGGCGAGGTCCTTGGCGTGGGATGTCGCGGTGATTGTGCGCTCGTACTCATGCTGAGGGAACGGGTAGCCCAGGCCGTCGTAGATGATGCGGCGGTACGGCTCATCGCTCACGAGGTAGATGTCTGTGCCCAGTTCTTCGCTCTTGCGGCGCAGCAGCGCGGCGAGGTCGGCGATGAACGACTGCGGGTAGATTGCGCCGGAAGGATTGTTCGGCGAGTTCAGGATGACGGCCCGTGAGCGGGACGTGAGCTTGCTCTCCAGTTCGGCCAGGTCCGGAGTGAACACGTCGTCGCAGCCGACGACAACGGGCGTCGCGCCGTGGTTGTAGGCGTAGAACAGGTACTCCGGGAAGTAGGGCGCCAGGATGACCACCTCGTCGCCGGGGTCGCAGACGGCGCGTATGGCAACGTTGAGCGCGGCAGCCGCGCCACAGGTCATCAGCACGTGCCGGCTCTCGTACGGGAGGCCTGTCTCCGCAGCCAGCGTGTCAGCGACGGCCTGGCGCGTCTCCGGGTAGCCCGCGTTGGGCATGTAGCGGTGCGCGCCGGGGGTAGGGGTGTCCGCCAGGCTCCGCAGCGCGTCGAAGAATTCGGGCGGCGGCTCGACAACGGGGTTGCCGAGCGAGAGGTCGAACACGTTCTCCTCGCCCCGCTCCCGCTTGAGGGCGATGCCGAATTCGAACATGCGCCGGATCCACGAGCTGTTCTCCATGTGCTGCCTGACGTTCGACGCGATGGCCACGCTCACCTCCCGGCGTTCGTTCGCGGCGGGCTGACGCCGTGGATGCGGCGCGCCCGCCCGCCTGCTGCTAATATGACACGCGTTAACCCTACGATACCGGAGGCACGGATGGCTGCGGAGACCGGCAAGCGTCTGGAGTGCGCCGAGTTGGGCGCGCAGTACATGATTACGAAGGGCGGGGACGCCGAACTGTCCTGCTCACCCGCCGCCGATGGCGAGTCCGACCAACTGGGCAAGCGCTACCAGGACGAAACGACGGGCATCATGGTGCTGTGCACGAAGGCCGGCTCGTCCCGCATCCACTGCGACGGGCGCCCGATGGCGATGCTGGCGGCGCGCAAGCTGCCGTCCTCCGACTAGTCCTTCAGCCACTCGTAGAGGTGGTAGTGATCGCGCGTCATACCGAGGGCCTCGTAGGCGCGCTGGGCGGGCTCGTTCCCCTTGTCGACGTAGAGGCGCAGGCCAACGAGTTGATCGGAGCGCTCGACCTGCTGACGGAGGTGGGCGTAGAGCGTCGAGTAGACCTTGCGACGGCGCGCTTCCGGCACGACGTAGACCGAGTGGATCCAGAGCACGACGCCGTTCCGCCAGTCGCTCCACTCGGTGACGGTCATCAGCATGCCGACGGGCGCCTCGTCCTCCTCGGCGAGCCAGTACTCGGCGTGGACGCGGTCCTCCAGCACGGCGCGCACGCCCTCGGTGAGGGTCGCGCGGTCGAGCGCAGCGTCCTCGCTCTCGACGGCCATCGCCATCTGCGCGTCGACGATGAAGCGCAGGTCGTCCCGGTTGGCTCGGCGGACGGCGATCATGGCGCGACGCCGATGGAACGGAGGCTGGTAGAGGCGGGGCGCATGGCTACGCGGCGAACCGGCGCATGACGGCGACGACCTTCCCGTGCACCTGGACGTCGCCTGCCGGGACGACGATGGGCTCCATGTTCGGGTTCGCGGGCATGAGGCGCACGTTCTCGCCCTCCAGGTAGAAGTGCTTGAGCGTTGCCTCCTCCTGCATCGCGAGCCACGCCGCGACCATGTCGCCGTTGCGAGCGTCCCGCGCGTGGCGGAGCACCACGATATCGCCGTCGGTCACGCACGCGTCGATCATCGAGTAGCCCTTGACGCGCAGGGCATAGAGGTCCTGGGCATCGCGGGGCGTCCATTCAGGCGGCAGCGAGAGGGACTCGTGGTCGCCGTCGGCGTAAGCGTTGGCCTCGGGGACGGGAATGGGTTCGCCCGCGGCGATCGCGCCGAGCACCGGGATGCGGGCCACTTCGACGAGGTCCGGCTCCGACTCGCCCACAAGTTCGATGGCGCGCGAGATGTCAGGCGAGCGGCGGATGTAGCCGTCGCGCTCCAGCAGGCGGAGGTTATAGTCGACGACGGAGGTAGAACTGATGCTGCACGCGAGCTGTATCTCGCGGATGGAGGGCATGTAGCTGCGGTCGGTGTGATACTCGCGCAGGAAATCGAGTATCTGCTGCTGACGCGTCGAGATGGCTGGCATGGGCGGCCTCCGGTGCGGAAATCAGAACGGACGTTCTGCAGGATAGAAGGCCGCGCGCACAACTGTCAACGGGGTCGTGTCGCAGTTTCGCGCTGTTGCGCCTAACCTCGCGCCTCCGAGCCCTCACCTCAGGCCTCCCTCGGGGAGAGGGGGATCAGGCCCCAGCTACTCGGCGGAGATGGCGTTGAGCCGGCGGGTGAGGCGGGACTTGCTCCGCGCGACGGCGTTTCGGTGGACGATGCCCTTGGACGCGGCGCGGTCCAGCCTGCTTACCGCCGCCAGGACTGCGCTGCCTGCCGATTCGGTGTTGCCGTTGAGTGCGCGGACGGCCCTCTTGACCGCCGTGCGCATGCTGGAGCGGACGCGGCGGTTGACGATGCGGCGGCGCTCCTGGACTCTTGCTGCTTTCTTCGCTGGCATTGGTACTCCGTGAGACCTGTTCCTGTTGCTGGCGGCCTATTATCGCTCATCGGGGCCGGGTTTGGCCAGAGGCGGGGCGGGCTAGCTCCCCAGCAGTCGATCCACCGCGAGCGTGATGCCGGATGCCACGCCAACGCTAGCCAGCACCGTTGCCATGCCCCAACGCAGCAGGCGGACCTCCATCAGGTGGAGCTCGGCCTTCAACTCCGCAACGTCCGCCTTGGTGGCCAGGTGTTGATATGCGCCCTCCAGGCGGCTGATGCGCTCAACTTCTGTAGTCATGTCCTGCCAGTGCTCCTGTATCAGTCTCTGCCAGGTCTGATTCCAGTGTCAACCATGGAATGGCTCTGAGCGGACCAAGAGGGCCAACCGGCCTGAATTCTGGCCACCTTGGTGGCAGGCTTACGAGCAAACCCAAGGCTCGATTTGGCCCTCTTGGCCCCCTTGGTTTGGGGCTTCCGGCAGGCCATGGCCTGCTTCCCGCGACCAAGGGGGCAAGGGGGCCATCGAATTCAAGAGTTGCGGCTGGAGCCGTAGACCCTGCCTATAGCTGTGGGCTGAGCCATAGATGCGGTCTATAGGTGCTGCCGGCGTGACGGTCATGCAACCAGCGTACGGAATCGAAGGGCGTTCGCGGAAGGGGCGCGTGTCACGGGTACAATTCACATCGATGGACAGGATGTACAGGATGGGGCAGGCAGGGAGCGAGGCCGGAGGTCAGCCGCCTGTGAGGAACGTGCGCCAGCCGCGTGTGCGGGCGACGGTCCGCAGGTAGAGGAAGAACGCGGGAAGCCAGATGAGATCGTTCCCGATGAGCAGCAGTCCGACCTGACCGGGGAGCTCGCCCGCGATCCAGGCGAACAGGAAGCCGATGGGGCCGAGCACCTTCCCCGCCGTTGCGATGAGCACGAGGTGTGGATGCCGCTCCGGGTGGCGCGCGACCCACCAGAACGCGGGCGCGTAGACGAGCAGGAACATGCCGACGACCCGCCAGAGCGATGGGTGTTCGAGCGGCCCCATGCCGATGAGTTCGAAGAATGCGTTGGGAAAGAGGATGGTGGCGATGCCCCACGCCGCGTTGTAGACGGCGGCTGCGTAGAACCATGGACGGTACGCTGCGAAGGAGGGAGTGTCGTTCATGGTCCAGCGCTTTCGTTCCCATTCCCCGCCGGTTCACCCTCACCCTGGGGGAGAAGCGTCCCGTCGTAGCCGACGAGCAGCGAACCCCAGGGCGCCTCGATGCGGACGCTCACGTCCATGGCGCCGGGCACGCTCGCGGACCGTCGCTCCGTGCCCCACGTCCGGATGGAGAGCCAGCGTGGGATGGGGCATCGGCGTCCGAGGGCGCAGAGCAGCATGCGGTCCGACCAGTGGGTGAGCGACTCGCTGTCCGAGGAGACGGCCATGGGGAAAGCGAGCAAGCCGTAGCGCTCGATCAGCAGGCCGTCCTCCGTCCACTGCTCGGTAGGGAAGCGCCACGCGCCGATGCGCCTCTCCCAACGCTCGCGGTCGCCCTCCCGGCGCACATGCAGCTCCACAGGCACGCGGCCCTCCTTCCGAGGCATCCGCAGCACCCACCGGACGAGCCCGGCACCGATGAAACGTCCGAGGGTCACGTCCATCGCGCCGCTCGCGGCCACCTGAGCGTCCGTCCCATGCACCTGCCGGAGTACATCAGGCAGAGCGTGCCAGGCGTCGCCGAGGAGGCGTTGGTAGAGGCACTGTGCGGAGAGAGGGGCGTTCGTTGTCATGGGGTTATGATGGCGCCGGGAGGCTGTGAAACTGTGAGAATCTCGATCCGCTCGGCATGACTGCCCCCCCTACCGCACCAGCAGCGAGATGGCCGCCCCGACGATGACGATCTCGACGATGTAGACGAATGCCTTGTCCGAGATGCGGTTGGTAATCATGCCTCCGACGTAGGCGCCCACGACCATGATGAGGCCGAGTGAGAGGGCGAGGATGAGGGCCTGCGAGTCGAGCAGATCGAATGTGCCGTAGATGCCTATCTTGACGACGTTGATGATGGTCATGCCGGAGGCCATCGTGCCGACGAACGCGCCGCGCCGCAGTCCGTAGGCGAGGAAGAACGACGCGCCGAACGGCCCCGCGCCGCCGAATAGCGCGGAGAGGAAGCCCTGCCCCGCGCCGACGCCCGCGAACGCCCGTGGGTCCACCGGCATCCCGCGTCCCGCGACGGGGGAGTGCCGGTAGGCGACGATGAGCAACAGGAAGACGGCGAACCCTTTCTGCAGGAGAGCGGCGGGGAGGTTGGCGAATGCCGTCGCGCCGACGATGGCCATGGGGAAAGCGCCGATGAAGAACCACTTGACCACGCTGCGGTCGATGAGGTGGCGGTTCACCCAGATGCGCGACCAGGTCTGCATCATCACGGCGATGGTGGCGATGGGGACGGCCTCGCGGATGCCGACCGCGAACGTGAGCGCCGGGATCATGATGATGGCGGAGCCGAGGCCAGCGAGCCCTCCGATGACCGCGGAGAGGAATGCGATGACGCCGAGCGCGACGAATACGAGCAGGTCCACAGTGCTATCCCGTCGCCAGGAGCAGCAGTCCGGATACGACCATGAGCGCCTCTACGGCGTAGATGAACAGCTTCTCCGGCACCCGCTTGACGATGTGCGCTCCGGCGTACGCTCCCACCGCCATGACGAGGCCGATGCCGACGGCGATGAGGAACGTCTCCAGGGTGAAGAGCGAGAAGCCGCCGTAGACGGCCGTCTTGACGATGCTGACGAAGAATGTGCCTACAGCCACCGTGTCTACGAAGGCGTTCTTCGTGAGGCCGTACGCCATGAAGAAGTGCGCCCCGAACGGCCCGGCGCCGCCGAAGAGGGCGGAGAAGAACCCCTGCCCGATGCCGACGGGGAGGAAGCCGCGCAGGGGCATCGCACGCCCCGCTACGAGTGGTATGTGGCGATAGACCACGAGCGCGAGCAGGAAGACGCCGAGCCCCCGCGCGAGGAGGTCGGTGGGGATGTTCGCGAAAACGACGCCGCCGACCGCGGCGGCGGGCACGGCGCCGAGGCTGTACCAGCGGGCGACGCGCCAGTCCACGTAGTCCCAGTTCGCGATGGAGCGCGAGAGCGTATTGAGCAGCATGGCGACTGTGACGATGGGGATGGCCAGCCGTACGCCGAACGCGAAGATGAGGATGGGGATGGCGATGATGCCGGTGCTCATCCCCGTGACCCCGCCGATGAGCGCGGCGACCAGCGACGTCGCGACGACCGCTGCGGCGACGAGCGGGCTGATCTCCACCATCGGCGCGGACTACAGCCGCTCGAGGATCATGTCGGTCATGTGCTGGGTGGTGGAGAACTCCGCGCCGGGAGGTGCGAGGTCAGCGGTCCGGTGGCCGTCGTTCAGTGCGCTCTCGACCGCGGCGTTGACTGCGGCGGCTTCCTCGGCGAGGCCGAAGGAATACTGCAGCATGAAGGCGGCGCTGAGGATGGAGCCGACCGGGTTCGCCTTGCCCTGGCCTGCGATGTCCGGCGCGCTGCCGTGGCTGGGCTCATAGAGGCCCTTCACCTTGCGCGTCCTGCCCTTCGCGTCCTTGCCGGGGAGTCCCGCGAGGCTGGCGGACGGCAGCATGCCAAGCGACGCGGAGAGCACGGCGGCCTCGTCCGAGATGATGTCGCCGAACATGTTCTCCATCACCATGACGTCGAAGCTCGTTGGGCGCGTGATGAGGACCATCGCGCAGGAGTCGACCAGCTGGTGCTCCAGCTCGACGTCCGGGTAGTCCTTCGAGACCTCGATAGCGATCTCGCGCCAGAGGCGTGAGGACTGGAGGACGTTCGCCTTGTCGACGGAGGTGAGCTTCCCGCGGCGGGAACGGGCGAGCTCGAAGCCCACGCGCAGGATGCGCTCGATCTCCTTCTCCGTGTAGAGGAGCGTGTCGACGCCCTTGCGTCCGGCCTTCGTCTCCCAGCGCTTCTTTGGCGGCGCATAGTAGAGGCCGCCGGTGAGCTCGCGCAGGATGACCATGTCCGCGCCGCGCACGCGGTCGTCCTTGAGCGGGCTTGCGCCCTCCATTCCGGGGAAGACCTTGACGGGGCGGATGTTGGCGTAGAGGCCCAGCGCCTTGCGCAGGCCGAGGATGGCGGCCTCCGGGCGGACCGGTTCGTTGTCCCACTTCGGGCCGCCGACCGCGCCGAAGAGCACTGCGTTCGCGCCGCGCGCAGCCTTCACTGTTTCGTCGCGCAGAGGCGTGCCGTAGGCGTCGATCGCGCCGCCGCCGACCACGTCGGTCTGGTAGCGGAAGGTGTGCTTCCAGCGCGCTGCGACGGCGTCCAGAACCTGCTGGGATGCGCCGGTTACCTCCGGGCCGATGCCGTCGCCCGGCAGAACCATGATGTCGAAAGTGGCCATGTGTGTACCTCGGCCGCCGGCGTGTTCGCGGCGGAGCAGGGGAGTGGATCAGGCGTTGGCGCTCTCGAAGGCGTCTATCGCCGCTTCGTTCTGCAGGGTCAGGCCGATATCGTCCAGGCCCTGCACGAGGTTCTCCTTGCGGAAGGGGTCGATGTCGAATGACGCGGCGAGCCCGTGACCGTCGGTCACCTGCTGCGCCTCGAGGTCGATAGTCAGCTCGTAGCCCTGGATCTCCTGGGCGCGGGCGATGATCGTGTCCACCTCGGCTGCCTCGAGCATGACGGGCAGCAGGCCGTTCTGGTAGCAGTTGTTGCGGAAGATGTCGCCGAAGCTCGGCGCGATGACGACCCGGAAGCCGTACTGCTGGATGGCCCATGGCGCGTGCTCACGCGACGAGCCGATGCCGAACTGCGGCCCGCTCACGAGGATGCTCCCGCCGGCGTACTGCGGCTGGTTGAGGATGAAGCCCGGCTTGGGAGAGCCGTCCTCCTCGTAGCGCAGCTCGTAGAAGAGCAGTTCGCCGAAACCGACGCGGTCGATCTTCTTGAGGAAGCGCGCCGGGATGATCTGGTCTGTGTCCACGTTCGGCATGTCGTAGGGAACGACCTTGCCAGTGTGTTTCTTGAAAGCGTCCATCCGTCTACTCCTGCACCGGAACCGTGTCCGGTCTCGTTCGTTAGTTGAGTTCCCGCACGTCCACGAAGTGTCCGGCGATGGCGGCTGCCGCGGCCATCGGCGGGCTGACGAGGTGCGTGCGTCCGCCGGGGCCCTGCCGCCCCTCGAAGTTGCGGTTGGAGGTCGAGGCGCTGCGCTCGCCGGGGGCGAGCCGGTCCGGGTTCATGGCGAGGCACATCGAGCACCCGGCGTCGCGCCATTCGAACCCGGCCTCGGTGAACACCTGGTCGAGCCCCTCCTTCTCCGCCTGCTGCTTCACCGCCCACGAGCCGGGAACGACGAGCGCCCGGACGCTGCCGGCCTTCTGACGGCCCCGCGCCACGTCCGCGGCGGCCCGCAGGTCCTCGATGCGGGAGTTGGTGCAGGAGCCTATGAACACCGTGTCGACGGCGATGTCCTGGATGCGTTCGCCGCCGTTGAGGCCCATGTAGGCGAGGGCCTTCTCCACGGCGCCCTGCTCCTGGGACGACTCATACTCGTCCGGCTTCGGGACACGGCCCCCGACGGGCAGCACCTGCGCGGGGTTCGTGCCCCACGTCACCTGGGGCTGGATGTCGCCGGCGTCCAGTGTGACGACCGTGTCGAACGTCGCGTCGGGGTCGGTGCGGAGCGCATTCCAACTCTCGACCGCGGCGTCCCAGTCTGCACCCTTCGGGGCGTACTCGCGGCCCTGCAGGTAGGCGAACGTCTTCTCGTCCGGCGCGACCATGCCGGTGCGCGCGCCTGCTTCGATCGACATGTTGCAGACCGTCATGCGGCCTTCCATGGACATCTCGCGGAAGACGGAACCGGTGTACTCGATGGCGTGGCCGATGCCGCCGGACGTGCCGATCTTCCCGATGATGGCGAGGATTACGTCCTTGGGCGTCACCCCGAAGCCGAGCGTGCCGTCCACGCGGACCTCCATCGTCTTCGGCTTCGCCTGCCAGATGCACTGGGTCGCCAGCACGTGTTCGACCTCCGAGGTGCCGATACCGAACGCCATCGCGCCGACCGCGCCGTGCGTCGCCGTGTGGCTGTCGCCGCAGACGATGATCATGCCGGGCTGCGTACGCCCCTGTTCCGGGCCGATGACGTGGACGATGCCCTGCTTCTCGCTGAACATATCGAAGTATTCGAGTCCGAACTCGTCGGCGTTGCGCTGCATCGCTTCCAGTTGCGCCTTGGACACCTCGTCGGCAAGGGGCTTGTCGCGGTCGTTGGTCGGTACGTTGTGGTCGGCGACGGCGATGGTCTTATCGAGCCTGCGGATGCGGCGATTGTTGAGGCGCAGGCCGTCGAACGCCTGGGGCGACGTGACCTCGTGGACGAGGTGCAGGTCGACGTAGAGCAGGGAAGGCTTGCCCTCCTCCTCCCGCACGACGTGGGAGTCCCATATCTTCTCGAACATCGTCTTGGGGGCCATCTGATCCTCCGCTTTCTATTCAGACGGCGAAATCGTCCAGGACCAGATAGGGGAGTTCGCTGTTCCTGGCGAATGCGCGGTCGTTGCCGATGATGACGTCGCAGCGGTTCGCTGCCGCAGTCGCTGCGATGATAGCATCCGGCGCTTTCAAGTTGGTGGAGGCGCGCACCTGCGCCGCCGCCTGCGCGATGTCGCTGCTCATGGGAGTGACGTACAGGTTGGGGTGGAGGGCGAAGAAACGGCGAATTGAGAACAACAGGCCCCTGTCCCGTATGCGGAGCGGGCGCACGAGCGTCTCCATCTCCACCATGGTCGATACGAAGCCGACCGCTGCGCCGCTCGCGAGGAGCGAGAACGCCTGCGCAGCGCAGACGCCGTACGGGTAAGTGTCCTCCAGGTAGTAGATGACAGCGTTGGTGTCGAACGCTATCCGTGTCCTGCCCGCGAGGGCGTCGCTCAGGGCCGACGTCATCACGCGGCTTTGAGCGACGCTGCTACCTCGCCGTCCAGCCGGTAGCGCTCCGGCTCTTCGTCCTGCGCCGGGATGCGGCGCACCCAGCGGTTGGACGTGAGCCTGTCCAGCGTCCGAGGCAGGTCGGTGGGGTGGCCATTCTCAGGTATGAGCCACTCCAGGTCAGGGAACGTGGCCACGTAGTACGGGCAGTCCATGAGCGTGTCAGCGACTGCCCGCACGCCGCTGTCCGTGGCGTACAGGTCCTCGAACCGTTTGCACCACTCGCGCGAGTCTGAGTCGCTGATGTGCTCGGACAGTGGCTCGTACCAGCTCTCGCGTTCGCGCAGGACATAACGGTCGATGCTCTCTTTGGTGCCGCCGTATGCCCCTTTCATGCTCCCTTGAAAATACTGCACCCAACTCTCCGGCTCCTTGACGAGCACGATGTCCCCATCTATGACGGCTGCGGCGAGCGTGTCGCCGGGATTGATGCCGATCTCCCGGAGGATGGCGACCGGGATGGTTATCTGGTTCTTGCTGCTGACGGTTATCGTGCGCATGGCGAGCCTCGGCTGCTTGGTATTCCTTACCGGTAGGACGAATAGTAAAGCTTACCAAGCAGCCGGTCAAGCCCTGCAACAGGAAGGGGAGGAACCCGTTAGACGGCGTTTGCCGCCTCCGGTGAGCGCGTGGTGTCGCCCATCGCGATCAGGCGGTTGAGCGCGTTCATGTAGGCGCGGGCGCACGCGACGATGATGTCCGTGTCCGCGCCGCGTCCGATGTATGGCTTGCCGTCCTGCTCGATGCGGATGCTCACCTCGCCGATCGCGTCGATGCCCTCGGTGACCGAATTGACGCTGAACTCCGTCAGTTCGTTCGGCACGCCGACGATCCGGTTGATGGCCTGGTAGACGGCATCGACCGGCCCGGTGCCCGTTGCCGCGTCAGTGCAGACCGTTCCGTCTTCAAGCGACAACCGTACGGTCGCGGTCGGGATCTCGCCGGTGCCGCAGGTCACCTGCACGTGCTCCAGCGAGTACGTCTCCGCGATGGCCGTGCGCTCGTTCCCCATGAGGGCGATGAGGTCGCGGTCGGTCACTTCGCGCTTCTTGTCCGCGAGATCCTTGAAGGACTCGTGCACCTTGTCGAGCTCCTCGTTGGTGAGCGCGTAGCCCAATTCCTCGAGCCGGGAGCGCAGGCCGTGACGTCCGCTCAGCTTGCCCAGCACCAGCTCGCTCCGCGGAACGCCCACGTCCAGCGGGTTCAGGATCTCGTAGGTGGTGCGCTCCTTCAGCACGCCGTCCTGGTGGATGCCGGAGGCGTGACGGAAGGCGTTGCGCCCTATGACCGCCTTGTTGGGCTGCACCGGGAAGCCGCTCACCTGGCTCACGAGCCGGCTGGTGTTGTAGAGCTGCTTCGTGTAGATCTCGGTGGTCACCGTATAATTGACACAACACGTGCGGAGCGCCATGATGACTTCCTCGACCGCCGTGTTGCCCGCGCGCTCGCCGATCCCGTTGATGCAGCCCTCCACCTGGCGTGCGCCCGCCTTCACGGCGGAGAGGCTGTTTGCGACCGACATGCCAAGGTCGTCGTGGCAGTGCACGGAGATGCGGACGGTGTCGCCCAGTTCGGGCACCTCGGCCCGCAGGTAGGTGATGAGGCCGCCGAACTCCTCCGGCACCGCGTAGCCAACCGTGTCCGGGATGTTGATGGTCGTCGCGCCCGCGTCGACGGCAGCCCGCACCATGTGCGCGAGGAACTCGCGCTCGGTGCGGCTCGAGTCCATGGGAGAGAACTCAACGTCGTCCGTGTACTGGCGCGCCCGTGACACGGCCTTCACCGCGATCTCCACCACCTCTTCCCGGTTCTTGCGAAGCTGGTGCTGGATGTGCTGGTCCGAGGAAGAGATGAAGATATGGATGCGCGGACGCGCAGCGTCCTTCAGCGCTTCCCCCGCCCGGTCCACCGCAGCTTCGTTCGCGTGCGCGAGCGCCGCGATTATGGGCTTCCGCACCTCGCGCGCGATGGTCTGCACCGCCTCGAAGTCGCCGGGCGAACTGACGGGGAAGCCCGCCTCGATGATGTCGACGTTCAACCGCTCCAGTTGCCTGGCGATCTCCACCTTCTCTTCCACCGTCATCCCCGCCCCGGCGGACTGCTCTCCGTCCCGGAGCGTGGTATCGAAGATGAGCACCCTGTCTTCCATGTCGTTCCTCCGCAAACAGGCCCTCAGGCCTTCCATTGGCGCCGACGGTTACTTCTTCCCGAGGAAAGTCATCATCCCCCGGAGCTCGGCCCCGACGGTTTCTATCTCGTGACTGGCAGCAGCCTCACGCATCGCCTTGAAGCGCGGCTGTCCTTCGTGGTTCTCGGCTATCCACTCGCGGGCGAACGAGCCGTCCTGAATCTCCTGAAGCACGCGCTTCATCGCGGCGCGGGCGTGGTCGTCCACCACCCGGGAACCACGGCTGTAGTCGCCGTACTCCGCCGTGTCGCTCACGGAGTAGCGCATGTACTTCATGCCGCCCTCGTAGAGCAGGTCCACGATGAGCTTCAGCTCGTGCATCACTTCGAAGTAGGCGATCTCCGGCTGGTACCCCGCCTCCACGAGCACCTCGAAAGCGTTCGTGATGAGGCTGGTCACGCCGCCGCAGAGCACGGTCTGTTCGCCGAAGAGGTCGGTCTCCGTCTCCTCCTTGAACGTCGTCTCCACGATGCCGGCCCGGTCCGAGCCGATGCCCGCGCCGTACGCCAGCGCATTCGCGAGCGCGTTGCCGGAGGCGTCCTGGTGGATCGCCACCAGCGACGGCACTCCCTGGCCCTCGACGAACACCTCGCGCACCCGGTGTCCGGGCGCCTTCGGAGCGATCATCGAAACGTCCACGTCGGCGGGAGGTTGGATCTCGCTGAAATGGATGTTGAAGCCGTGCGCGAACATCAGCGTCTTGGAGCTGTCCAGGTTCGGTTCGACGGACTCCGTGTAGATGCCGCGCTGCGCAGTGTCCGGCGCGAGCATCATGATGACGTCGCTCTGCTTCGCGGTCTCCGCCGGAGTGCCCACCCGCAGCCCTTCGGCCTCGGCCTTCGCCCGGCTGGCGCTGGTCTCCTGCAGTCCCACCATCACGTTCACACCGTTGTCGCGCAGGTTGAGCGCGTGGGCGTGGCCCTGGCTGCCGTAGCCGATCACGCCGATGAGCTTGCCGCTCAGACGGCTGAGGTCGGCATCCTCCTTGTAGTACACCTTCGCCATGTCTCGTCTCCTCCTCTGGTCTGGTTCGCTACGTGTCCCCGGGACGCGCCCTCAGGGGACGACTTCCGTGTCCGGCGCGCTCACCGCAGCCTGGGAAGCCGGTTGCCTTGTGCCCGTGGCCGCGCCGCCGCGGGGCATCGCTATCCGTCCGGTCCGCATCGTTTCGCGGATGCCGAACGGCTGAAGCAGCCTGATGAGCGCGTCTATCTTCTCCTCGTCTCCGGTCACTTCGATGATGACCGTGTCCTTGCCCACATCCACGATGCCCGCCCGGAAGATGTCCACGATCTGCATGATCTCCGCGCGGTCGTCCTTGTTGGACCTCACTTTCAGCAGCGCCATCTCGCGCATGACGCTGCTCTCCGCCGAGATGTTGGTAACCCGCACCACGTCTATCAGCTTGTAGAGCTGCTTCGTCACCTGCTCCACCACCCAGTCCCCTCCGACCACGACGAACGTCATGCGGGAGAGCCCCACGGTCTCGCTGTGGCTGACCGCGAGGCTGGAGATGTTGAACCCCCGCCGCGAGAACAACCCCGCGACGCGCGCCAGCACCCCCGGCCTGTCGTGCACCAGCGCCGTTATCGTGTGGACATGGCCGTTCTGGCTTATGTCAGCCATGACAGCGCTTCCTGCCCCGCGGGCGATTCGATCATCTCGAACACGCTCTCTCCCGCAGGAACGTGCGGGTACACGTTCTCCTCCGGCTCGACGTGGAAGTTGATGATGGCCGGCCCGTCCACCGCCGCCGCCTCTTCCAGCGCCGACCGCACCTGCGGCTCGTCCGTCACGTGCGTCGCCCAGATGCCGTACGCCTCCGCGAGCTTCACGAAGTCCGGGTTGCCGCTGTAGCCGGACGCCACGCGCGAGCCGCCGTAGAACAGGTCCTGCAACTGCCGCACGAGGCCGAGATTGTTGTTGTTCAGGATGGCGAACTTCACCGGCACGTTGTGCTCCACGATGGTCGCCAACTCGGACATCGTCATCTGGAATCCGCCGTCCCCGGCGATGCTCCACACCTGCCGGTTGGGTTGGGCGAACGCCGCGCCCATCGCCGCCGGCACTTCGAAGCCCATCGTCCCCAGCCCGCCGGACGTGATCCAGGAGCCCGGCTCCTTGAACACGTAATGCTGGGCCGCCCACATCTGGTGCTGCCCCACGCCGGTGACGACGATGGCGCGTCCGTCCGTGACCGCGCACAATTCGCGCACGACGTGCTGAGGACGCAGCCCCTTGCCGTGGCCGGCGTCCAGCGGATGCTCGGCGCGAAGCGCCTCGATCTCCGCGATCCACTCGGGACGGGAGACCTGCTCCACCTGCTTGGCGAGCGCGTGCAGCACGCGCTTCGCGTCGCCGACGATGGGGACCGTGACGCGCACGTTCTTGCCCACCTCGGCGGGGTCGATGTCGATGTGGATGACCTTCGCGTTCGGCGCAAAGGCGCTCAGCCTGCCCGTGACCCGGTCGTCGAACCGCATCCCGACCCCGATGACGAGGTCCGCGCGGTCTATCGCCCAGTTGTTGTAGGCCTGGCCGTGCATCCCCGGCATGCCCATGCTCAGGATGTGCTCGCCGGAGAAGCTGCCGATGCCGAGGAGCGTCGTGATGACGGGTATCTGGGCCTTCTCAGCAATCTCCCGCACTTCGGCGAACGCACCCGAGATGATCGCCCCGTGCCCCACGAGCAGCAGGGGCCGCTGCGACTGCGCGATGAGTTGTGCGGCGCGTTTGATCATCTGCCCGTGCCCCTCCATCGTCGGCTTGTAGGAGGGGAGATTGACGTGCTCCGGGTAGTCGAAGTCGGCGCTCTCGGTCAGCACGTCGCGAGGCAGATCGATGAGCACCGGGCCGGGCCGGCCCGTTCGCGCGATGTGGAACGCCTCACTGATGAGCCGCGGGATGTCCGCCGTGTCCATCACGAGGTAGTTGTGCTTCGTGATGGGCAGCGTGATGCCGGTCGTGTCCGTCTCCTGGAACGCGTCCCGTCCGATGGCGGCGCGGGGCACTTGCCCCGTGATCGCCACGAGGGGGACAGAGTCCATCATCGCCGTCGCGAGCGGCGTAACGAGGTTCGTCGCCCCCGGCCCCGATGTCGCGACAGCAACGCCAACCTTGCCGGACGCGCGTGCGTAGCCGTCCGCCGCGTGGCCGGCGTTCTGCTCGTGCCGCACGAGGATGTGCCGCAGTTGCGGGTACTCGGGCAGCGTCTGGTAGAGCGGCAGTATCGCGCCGCCGGGGAGGCCGAACATGATGTCCGTTCCCTCTCGCACCAGGCTCTCACACACCATCTGCGCGCCAGTCAAACGCAAGATCGAGCCACCTTTCCCTTTCGTTCATCGTTCCGTCGCCGGAGCGCCCATCGCGGGGGTAAAAAAAGACCCGCCCCATGAAGGGACGGGCCGTTAACCCGCGGTACCACCCTACTTCCCCGGCGCCTTGCATGGCCGGGGCAGCTTACCTGCGCGGTAACGGCGCGCTCCGCTGGCCCTACTTGTTCTGTTCAGGCCAGCCGCTCGGGGACGAGTTCAGGGGGGCTTGTCCATCGCCGGTCTTGCACCGAAACGACCGGCTCGCTGGGATGCGCTTGCCCCCTACTACTTCCCTTCGTTGCGGAAACGATGTTAGAAGCTGGCACATGATAGTACAAAGTCTCACGGCGAGTCAACTTTCAGGCGTGCGTGATGCAGTTTCACGCATCGTGGTACTGAACACGATAGACTGTCCGCCATGTTGGACCGTCTGGAAAGCGCCCTTGCCCGCGCGCGGGACGAGGGACGCATCGCTGTCGCTCCCTACGTCACCATCGGGTTCCCTTCGATAGAGGACACCCTCGCGATCATCCCCGCCATCGAACAGGCGGGAGCAGACATCATCGAACTCGGCGTGCCGTACAGCGACCCGCTTGCCGACGGCCCCACGATACAGGCCGCGAGCTACCGTGCGTTGACCGGCGGCGTGGACACCCACGCCTGCCTGGAAACGGCGCGCCGCCTCCGGGACACCGGAGTAAGTCTGCCACTCATCTTCATGGGCTACTACAACCCCATCCTGCGCTACGGCATCGCCGAATACGCCGCAGACTGCGCGGAGGCGGGAGTGGATGCGCTCATCATCCCCGACCTGCCGCCGGACGAGGCGGGCGAACTGCGAGAGGCGCTGGAACAGCGTGGCCTGGGCATCGTGAGCATGCTTGCGCCCACCAGCACCGAGGAGCGCATCATGCTCGGCTGCGAGCACGCACGCGGCTTCGTCTACTGCGTCAGCGTCACCGGCGTCACCGGCGCCCGGAGC
>DAOUHP010000147.1:0-3121 GCA_034428575.1 Dehalococcoidia bacterium
ATCAGGCTCGCGCCGTGGCAATACGACCAAGAGTTGTACAAGAGGCGCAATGAGGTGGAGCGGCTGATCCGGCGGTTGAAAGGATTCCGGCGCGTCTTCTCCCGCTTCGACAAGCTGGATGCCCTCTTCACGGCATTCATCCTCTCTGCACTCATCTTTGATGCCCTACGTAGTGTGAACACGCCCTAGGCCCAAACCCGTCATTCCCGCCCTTCTCCCTCATTCCCGCGAAGGCGGGAATCCAGCGTGCCCGCGAGGGCACACGAGGGGGGAGGCGGTGTGGGGCGGCCTGTCATGCTGAGAGAATCACACCTCGTCATACCAGCGGAGGCTGGTATCCAGCGTGATCGTTAGGGCACACGGGTGCGCGAGGGGCGTGGGGCGGCATGTCATGTTGAGCGAAGCCGAAACATCTCTCGCGCGCGTTTCGCAACAGCCGCTTCCCCGTGCGGAACAGGCAGACCGACGCTGTACAAGACGGTGAGGCGAATCCTACGCCCAGGGCGTGAAGACGATGTACTTGACGGCGGCCACCATCACGGTCGCCCCTATCGCTCCGCCGGTCCACTTGATCCAGCCTATCGATGTCCGCAAGGCCGTGATGTTGTCCCTGATGCTGGGTGTGTCGGTAAAGATGGCGGCGTAGACCTGCCTCGTCATCTCTTCCAGGGTGGTGCCGTCCTGCGCGGGCTTGGGTGGGTTGGCCGTGGCCATGGGATCGGACCTCCGTCTTCAATGGCTTCACGATAGGAGGCAAATCCCTGTGGCGTCAAGCAGTGGAATGCCATATCGGAACTACATCTTGTCTTCCGCCATACACCACTTGCGCCATGCTCCAGTCGCACTGTACTCTTAGACCAGTAGCATCCCGGTATCTTTGCGGCGCTCCGATGCCAGCGATGCCTTGCTCACGAGGAAAACAACCATGACGACAGATGCCCAGCACGACAACGTCCCCAGGTACTTCGCTGAATTCGTGAAGGCGAATGCCGACGAGCACGCGGCGCTCGGCAGGGAGATTGCCGGCATCCGGGGCGTGTTGTGGGTGCTGACGGGCATAGCCGCCGTGGTCGGCGCACCGTTGCTCGTGGCCGTCTTCAAGTACCTGCTGGGCTGGTGACAGGCAACGCCGCACGCTACACCCCGGGCCCCGAGTGACACTTGCCGATTGCGCTGCCGTCCCTTCGCCGCCTACGCTGGTATCGCAGCCCCACTGCGCCGGAGCCAGCCCGCCGGGCCTACGAAAAGATGTTTCTGAATGTTGCAGATTGTTACAGGTCAGCGACCTGACACCAGCGCTGCTACTCCTGAATCCCCAGCCCGCGCTCGTAACTGGCGCGTAACAGACAAGCGCAAGGACTCACGCTGAGGACAACGGAACCAGACCCCCGGCAGCATGTTCCCGCAACACGGCGCATCGTTTGACACCCCCCATGGCGGCGGGTATGTTCGCGGCGCGGAACTAACCACAGGAGGAGAGCGAGCCTATGGCAGGCAAAGTGCAACTCAGCTTCCTTTCGGCAAGGAACGAGCGCATCGCCAAGCTGCTGGACGGCGAGGTGGAAGTGGAAGGCGTTGACCTCGTCTGGACCAACTCGGACCCCTCGGAGACCTTCTGGCGGCAACTGAAGTTCGACGAGTTCGAAGTCTTCGAGATGTCGTTCTCCTCGCTGCTCATTGCCAAGGCGCGCGGCAGCGACATGGTCGCCATCCCCGTCTTCCCCTCGCGGCGCTTCATGCACGCGCTCCTCTCCGTCAACGTCGACTCCGGCGTCGAGAAGCCGAACGACCTCTACGGCAAGCGCATCGGTGTCGGCGAGTACCAGCAGACCGCATCCCTCTGGACGAGGGGCGTCCTCCAGCACGACTTCGGCGTCGACCAGTTCAGCGTCGATTGGTGGATGGAACGCTCCGAGGAGCTGAGCCACGGCGGCGCCACCGGCTTCAAGCCGATGGAGGGCATCAAGTTCAACCGCATCCCGGAGGACAAGAGCCTCGCCACGATGCTCGTGCGCGGCGAGCTCGACGCCGCATCCATCGGCCGCGCCTTCTCGAACGAGAAGAACGTCATCGACCGCTCGACGACCATCCGCCCGAAGCCGGAGGAGTTCGCGAAGGCCAAGCCGCTCTTCCCTGACTTCATCGGCGAGGGCAAGCGCTTCTTCGAGACGCATGGCTACATCCCCGCCAACCACTGCTACGCCATTCGCGGCGACATCTACCGCAAGCACCCGTGGATCGCGTTCAACCTCTACGCCGCATTCGTGCGGGCGAAGGAGGAGTGGTACGCCGAGCTCTCCAGCCACGTTCCGAGCGACCTCATCTTCGGCTCGCAGTACATGGCGCAGACCCGCTCCATCTTCGGCTCGGACCCGTACACCTACGGCCTGAGGGACAACCAGAAGATGATCGACACCATGATCGGTTTCTCCCACGAGCAGGGCTTCATCCCCCGCAAGCCGGACATGGAGGAACTCTTCGCCCCGCCCATGCTCGACCTGTAGGCAGTCGAAGCTCCTCCGACCTCGACCGTCCGTGGTGAGCCTGTCGGACCATACTGCCGGGGCGTCCCTCGCGAGGCGTCCCGGCAGGTCGCCTTCTTCCCCTGAGGAGACCTTGCATGGCTCACAGGATGACGTCGCGACACCACCGCGCCGGAACTTGCGGCGTGCGGTACAATCCCGCCGTCCGCCCCTGCTTGCTTCCTTCCCCCTCGATGGGGGAAGGTCAGGATGGGGGGTGAACCGCCTGGAGACTCCCCGATAAGAGTGGGCGGAGAGGAACAGAAGGAGGTAGAACGATGCTCAGCGTCCAGGAGAACGAACGGCTGTCGAGAGTAGGCCCTGGCTCGCCGATGGGCGAGCTCATGCGCCGCTACTGGCACCCCATCGCTGCCGCCGGTGAGCTCGACGAACGCCCAACCAAAGCGGTGCGCTTGCTTGGAGAGGACCTCGTCCTCTACAAGGACAGGTCCGGCACCCTCGGCCTCATCGAGCGTTTCTGCCCCCACCGCCGCGTCGACCTCTCTTGCGGCATCCCCGAGGAGCACGGCCTGCGCTGTATGTACCACGGCTGGATGATGGACGAGACCGGCCAGTGCATCGAGCAGCCCTTCGAAGAG
>DAOUHP010000148.1:0-3708 GCA_034428575.1 Dehalococcoidia bacterium
GCACCTGCCGCGGATCGCATGCCCGTCGCTGTTCTGCTCCGGCACGCGCGACGTGTTCGCCACGCCGGACGAGCTTGCTGCAGCCGCCGCGCTCGTTCCGCAGTCGCGCGTCCACCTGCTCGACGGCGCGGACCACGGCTTCGCCACGCTCAAGTCGAGCGGGCGCTCGCGGGAGGACGTCTGGGCGGAGGCTGTGGGCGCGCTGGTGGCGTGGCTGGGCGGGTTGTAGGGGTGCGAGTGAGGGGGCGCGCCCGTGCGGACCCTTGCCGCAAACCCCTCGCTACCCCCGCAAGGCCCTCGCCCTCAGTCCTGCAGGGGCGTCCTTCGACGACGGCATGATCCTGGACGCCGCCTGGCCTCGGAGTGGTAGACTCGGTATCCTGCATCCATGGGAGATGTGCCGGAAGGAGTCTAAGAGCCATGACGACTTACTATATTCCCCCTGACGACGTTCTCATGGTCGAGTACAAGCAGTTCCACAAGGACAGCCGGTACTTCATAGTGCACGCGGAGGAACTCAAGGCGAAGTACCCCGACTGCTACGTCGCGGTATTCAAGGGGAGAGTCAGAGCCGCATCCCCTGATCACACGGTGGTGCTCAATGAACTCCAGCGTAAGGGCATCTCGCCCCTGCGGACGGCCATTCAGTACGTCAGCGAGAAGCGGCAGAAGTTGGTCGTCTAGCCCCCTATGACGTGGTACGGCGACTTCGATGAGAACGGGCGGCCGGTCATAGGGGCGTCGGTCAAGGTCTTCAACTTCGTCGGGTGGGTAAACTTCTTGGTGGACACGGGGGCGGACACCAGTATGCTGGGCTGGTCCGACATGAGGAACTTCCGTATCGATCCGCACGGACTGCTTGGGACGATAGGCGAGACGCACGGGGTCAACGCCTCGATGGATGTGAATACTGTTGAAGCCAACATCCGAATCCTGAATCCGGTATCAGGCCGCGTCAAAGAGATTGGTGTGGGACTCGACCTGCCGTTAGGCCCTCAACCAAGGGCGCCGGATGGCAGGCTGCTGGCAGTCCCATCCCTGCTGGGGCAGGATTTCCTGAGCCACTTCAAGTTCACTCACGACTCCCGCAGTCGGTTGGTGATGTTCGAGGAGTGAGTCTCCTCTATGAGGCAGTCAGCCCCGGTTCAGCAAGTACCGCGAGCCTCGATGCAGTCGCGCCGCAGTGCTCTCCTCTCATGCCCATACTGAGGCTGCATCAGCGAGGCTGATGCTTGACCACACCATGGCGGCGCTATAGAGCCCATAGTTCCCTATGCAAAGGGCTCCTCGGAGGGAGAAGGGACTAAGGCGCCCCACTCCCTTCGCACAAACACCCGTCGCTTGTTCGGAGTCCCGCCTAGGAGGCCAGTGACAGCGCGTCGCAGTCGCGGGGGTTGATGTCCGGGCGGAGGGAGTTGAACACGAGGAAGAGGAACGTCCCGTCCGGCGCGCGTTCGCCGTACTCCACCTCGACGGCGAGCGACGGTTCGCACCAGTGGGAGAAGAGGCTGACGCTGGGCTCGTGCGTGAAGGGGGACCTGTCGGTGTGGAGTTGGGAGAGCATCGTGTGGAGGAGGCGCTGGTCGCCTCGCGCGGTGCCGGCGCCAGCGGCGCCGGTGAAGCGGAGCAGTCCATCCTCGAAGACGCCCAGGAGGAGCGAGTCGAACGGCCGCTTGCTGCCGCCGAACGTATAGCCGCCGACGACGAGGTTCATCGTGCGGGCGTTCTTGGTGGAGAGCCAGTGGCGGGAGCGCTTACCGGGCTCGTAGAGGCTGTGCTTGTCCTTGGCGACGATGCCGTGCAGGCCGAGCTGCCGCGCGGCGGCGTACATCGCGACGCCCTCGCCCTCCTCGAAGTGGCAGACGTGGACGGTGGCGTTGGGCCGCAGCGCGTCATGCAGGTGGGCCTTGCGCTCGTAGAGGGGGAGGTTCAGCAGCGACTCGCCGTCCAGGTGGAGGATGTCGAAGACCTCGTAGTTGACGGGCGCCCGGCGCTTGGCGCCCGCTCCGGCAAGCCAGCGCTCGACGACGGCGTAGCGCTGCGGGATGCCCTCGTCGCTGAGCGCGACGAGCTCGCCGTCGAGCACGACGCTCGTGTCACCGGCTGCGCTGCGCAGTGCGGCGGCGACCTCCGGGAACGCGGCGGTGATGTCGGTCCCTCCGCGCGTGTGCATGCGTACGTCGCCGCCGCTGACGATGGAGATGGCGCGGATGCCCTCCCACTTGATCTCGTAGAGGCGGTCCGGCGCGTCGGTCGGCTCGGGGCTGGGTGTGGGGATCATCGGCTCCACCAGGCCGAACGCGAGCGTGGCGCGTCCGGGGTCGGCATGGGAGGTCGTCATGGCGTCAGGAGGCCTTCCTCGCCTTGCGCGGGGCGGCGGGTTCCTCTGCTTCGTCTGCCGGTGTGGGTGCGCGGGCAGCTTCGATGGATGCGCGGAGTGCCTCCATGAGGTCGCGCACCTTGCCCTGCGGGGCTTCGGGCGCGGCGGAGATGGGCGCGCCGGAGCCGAGCTTGGCCTCGATCACCTGCTGGAGCGCGTCCCGGTACTCGTCCTGGTACTCGGCGGGGTGGAACTCGCCGGTGAGCTGGTCGATGAGCATGACCGCCATCTGCATCTCGGCCTCGCTCAGTTCGACGTCGCCGGGGAGATCGAGTTCGGCGGTGCCCCGTATCTCGTCCGGGTAGTACATCGTCTCCATGATGAGGCCGTCGCCGTAGGGGCGAACGAGGCAGAGGTGCTCTTTCTGCCGGAGCGCGACCTTGGCGATGGCGACGCGGTCGGTCGCCTCCAGCGCCTTCTTCAGGAGAGCGAACGGCTTCACGCCGACGCTCTCCGGCTCTATGTAGTAGCTCTTCTCGTAGTGAACGGGGTCTATGGTGGCGATGTCCACGAACCGGACGATGTCGATGGTGTGGGTGGACTTGAGCGGGAGGTTATCGAAGTCCTCCGCCTCCATGACGAGGTACTCGTCCCGCGCGAATTCGAAGCCGCGGACGATCTCGCTGTACTCGACCTCTTCCTCGTGGTAGGGGCACCAGCGCTTCTGCTTCAGGCGTGTGTGGCAGGAGTCGTGCAGCTGGACGAAGCCGATGTCCTTGCTCTCGGTGGCGATATAGAGCTTCATCGGGATGGCGACCATCCCGAAACTTATCGCGCCCTTCCAGATAGCACGGGCCATGAACACCCCCGAGAGTATGGGCTAGTGTAGGTGTGCCGGTCGCGGCGGGTCAACGGGAGAATGTCGCCAAACCGGGTGCCCCTTTGGGCTGTGGGTCCGGTCGTCACGTTGAGCGGAGCCGCAGGCCCCTCCCTTGTCATGTTGAGCGGAGTCGAAACATCTCTCGGGGTGTTCGATCCCCTCTCCCTTGAGGAGACCCTTGCATAACCTCGGCGGGGATGGAAGGGGAGGTGTCTGATCCCCTCTCCTTACAAGGGGAGAGGGTTAGGGAGAGGGTACTGCGGTGGGGTGCGGGGGCGTTCGGTGAGGGTTATGCAAAGGTCTCTACAAGGGGAGAGGGCTAGGGCGTGTTCACACTACGTAGGGCATCAAAGATGAGTGCAGAGAGGATGAATGCCGTGAAGAGGGCATCCAGCTTGTCGAAGCGGGAGAAGACGCGCCGGAATCCTTTCAACCGCCGGATCAGCCGCTCCACCTCATTGCGCCTCTTGTACAACTCTTGGTCGTATTGCCACGGCGCGAGCCTGAT
>DAOUHP010000149.1:0-4227 GCA_034428575.1 Dehalococcoidia bacterium
ACCGTCCAGCGTGCTCTGGCCGGTGCCGTAGCGGTTGTCGAACATGTGCTTCGTGTCAGCTTCGTTGACTGCGATGATGGGGTACCGGAGTTTCCCTGCCTTCGCCATGCTGCGCAGGCGGATGACGCCGGTGGTCGTCTCCTCCATGCCCCCGATGACACCGTCGAGGAGGGCTTGCCGCTGCGTGTGGAGCATGGCCACGAGGTCAGCGCCGTCGTCCATCGTCATGTGCGGCTTCGCGTCCAGGACGGAGGAGAGGTGTTGGTAGTAAGTGTCGTTGTCCTCGCCCTTGATGGAATAGGTAGGTATGTCGTAGGCGACGGCCAGCGCGGCCGCGATGGGGTCCTGGGTAGAGAGGGGATTGCTTGCGCAGAGGCGCACGTCCGCACCCCCGGCCTGCAGTGCGAGCGCGAGGTTGGCGGTCTCCGAGGTCACGTGCAGGCAGGCTGCGAGCGTGAGTCCCTCGAAGGGCCTCTCCTTTGCGAAGCGCTCCCTGATCAGGCGTATCACGGGCATCTCCCGTGCAGCCCAGTCAACGAGGCGGACCCCTTCGTCCGCCAGCGACGGGTCTTTAACGTCTCCGAGTTTTCCTTCCGGTTGCAAGAGGCTCTCCCTTCCTATTCGCCGTAGTCGGTGGGCAGCTCAGCCTCGATCCATTTCGGCGTGCCTGCCTCGATGTTGTACAGGTGCTCGGACTCGAAACCAAGGGCCGCGGCCATCTCCGCCGCCAGCCCGCTGCGGACGCCCGCGGCGCAGATGAAGAGAAGGTCGGCATCTTTGGGGAGCTTCGCTTCAGCTTCTCCGAGGAAGTCGTCCACCGGTACGTGCAGCGCGCCTGCGACGTGCCCGGTAACCCACTCGTCGGGACGGCGTACGTCAACGACGAGTGCGCCCTCCTGTTGCATCTCGTGCGCCTCCTGGACGGATATGCGCCGGTACGGTTCTCCTGCTTCCTGTCTGCCTCGTGCCATGGTGCCTGCTCCTCCTAGTTGATGTACCGGGAGACGATGGGGCCGAGTCGCTCCAACGTCTCCGGGGGGGCGTGCTGAATGGGGGTAACTATCGCGTTGCGCAGAGCGTCCGCGCAGCCGCACGTGCGGACTGACTCAAGCCGGGGGATGAGACGGCCCAGAGTCGATCTGGATGCCGCGACGTTCCTCTGTAGGTTCTGTATCACCACCTCAACCGTCACACTTGCGTATTCGTCGTGCCATACATCGTAGTCGGTTGCGCAGGCGAGCGTGGCGTAGCACATCTCCGCCTCGCGCGCCAGTTTCGCCTCGGGCAAAGCCGTCATGCCGATGATGCTCGCGCCCCAGGCGCGGAAGAGGGCAGATTCTGCTCTCGTGGAAAACGCGGGGCCCTCGATCACCACCAGCGCTCCACCCCGGTGCACGGTCATCGAGGCATCTTCCTCCACGGCATCCGCGAGTTGAGCACTCAGACCGGGACAGAACGGGTCCGCAAACGAGATGTGAGCTACCACACCATCGCCGAAGAAGGTGTTGCCGCGCAACCTCGTGCGGTCTATCAACTGGTCAGGCACCACCAGGTGCAGCGGCGCTATCTCCTCCCGCAGGCTGCCGACCGCACTGACGGAGACTACTCGCTCCACGCCCAACTGCTTGAACGCGTGGATGTTGGCCCTGGAGTTGAGCTCCGTTGGCGTTATGCGATGGCCGATGCCGTGCCGCGGTAGGAACGCGACCGCCACACCTTCCATCTCCCCGATGGTGATCGCGCCGCTCGGCTCACCGTACGGCGTTGAGAGCGTCACCTCCCGCACATCGTCCATGTCCATGTCGTACAGACCGGTGCCGCCGATGATGCCGACGGTGGCGTGTGGCATGTTCGTCATGCCACCTCCGTAGCGCACGGCTGCAGTGTGAGCGAGCGCAACGCAGCCTCGTACGGCGGACGAAGGACTCCGCGGTCCGTGATGATTCCGGCGATGAGTTCAGCAGGCGTGATGTCGAACACGGGGTTCCAGACGTCCACGCCCTCTGCCGCGATGGGCTTTCCCGCCAGCGAGGTGACTTCCGCGGCGGGGCGTTCCTCCACGGGAATGTCCTCACCGCGCTGCACCTCCAGGTCAACGGTTGAAAGCGGGGCTGCGATGTAGAAGGGGATGCCGTTCGCGGCCGCGAGTGTGGCGAGGACGTACGTTCCTATCTTGTTCGCCGTGTCGCCGTTCGCAGCGATGCGGTCTGCGCCGGTGACGACTGCGGCTACGCGACCCGACGCCATGAGCGCGCCGGCCGCCGAGTCCACGATCAGGGTAGCGGGTATGCCAAGCCGCGCCAGCTCCCAGGCGGTGAGGCGCGCACCCTGCAGCCACGGGCGGGTCTCCGTGCAGAAGACGTGCGGCCGCTTACCGGACTCCCAGGCGGCGCGGATGACTCCTAGCGCCGTACCGTAGCCCGCCGTTGCGAGCGCGCCGGTGTTGCAGTGCGTGAGGATGCCGCCGGAGTCCGGCATGAGCGCCGCCCCGCTGCGCCCGATCGCCTCGTTGGACTCGATGTCCTGCTCCCGCATCTCGTGTGCAAGTGCGAGGATGCGGTCAGCAGCTGCAACGGGCGTGCCGCACGTACGCGCAGCGTTCTGACACCGCTGTACGGCCCAGCCAAGATTGACTGCGGTGGGGCGCGCTGCGGTGATCCGTGCGGCTTGTGAGTCCAACTCATCGAGGAAGCTGGGCATCGTCGCGGCTTGGATGTTGCGCGCGGCAAGTGCCATCGCGTAGGCGGCGGCGATTCCGATGGCGGGCGCGCCACGAACGCGCATGGAGCCGATGGCTTCAACAGCGCCGGGTACGTCGTGCACGGCCAGCCACTGTTCGCTCGCCGGTAGCGTCGTCTGATCGAGCAGGAGCAAGTGTCCGTCCTGCCAGACGACGGGTTGGAGTTCTTGGGTGATGATGGCTGGGTCGCTCACAGGCTCTGTCCACGGGCGCATCGAATAATGCTATGGGTGTCTTGGCGGAGTGTCAAAACCTCGGGTCCCAGCTGCTCGCATCCGTGCCTGAACGGGGTTGGACGAAGAACCAGAGATCAAGAGAGCCGTCCTCTTGGGACGGCTCTCTTCCAGAGCGCTATGCACCAACCAGGTGGGGACGCCTGCACCTATTAGCCTGCGCCTCCTCCCGGTGGCGCCATCTCGAGTCCGCACGCCTCAGCGGCTGCGAACAGGGTGCCGAGCTTCTCCAGGTCCGGCTCTCCCCCGAGGAACAGGGTGAGCAGGTCATCCAGGCTTCCGAGCTGCTCCTCCATACACCGCAAGACGGACGGCGGAGGCATCTGCTCACCCTCTCCTGCGAAGCGGGCAGCCTCCTCATCGCTCATGCAGAGTTGCATCTGTATGGCGGCGCCGAAGAGGGCGCCAGGGTCTTGCGGCGGCTCACCGATCCCGAGCGCGCCGGGGTTCTCCATCGCAAGAGCGGTGATGCAGCCGCGCGTCTCTGCGCTCAGGCCTCCGGCTTCTGCCGACATCATTGCGATACTGATGCCGATCGCGCTCTCCGGCGAAAGGCACTCGAACGGAAGGGCATCCATGGCTCCCGGGGGAGCATTTGCCAGGGGGACGTTCTGGACAGCATCGAGCGTGGCGCCGCCGACGGCGTCACGCAGGCAGGAAACCTCGCTCTCGGGAAGCACGGCCATAAGATCGCCTACGGTGGTGCTCTCAGTGATGACGAGGTCTTCAACGGAGCCTGCCTCCGGCTCGGGCATCATGGTGTCCTCAGTTGGCTCCGGAGCCGGCTCAGGCGTCGGTGTCGGAGTCGGGGGGAGCGGAGTTGGAGTCGCCGTGGGCACCGGTGTGGGCGTTGGCCGCGGCGTCGGTGTTGCTGTCGGCTCCGGGTCACTGCAAGCAGCGGCGAACGCCGCAAGCATGAGAAGGATGAGCGCGACGGCAGCGGCGCTGCGCCGCGCGCGGGACAGGGCGGGCATGACGTGTTCGGGTGATGCGGTGCGTTTGGACAAGTGGGAACCTCCTGATGCTCGGTCCATTCTATACCACACGGGTCATACACACGGCGACACTCAATAGTTGCGCGAGCGACGCACCGCAGGTTATCATATACGCAACACGCGCCCCACCAGTGCAACCGGGCGCGCACACAACGAACGGGGACGAGCCCCGGCCTTCAAGTGGCCGGGGCTCTTTTCGTTAAGCGGGGTCTTGTCATGTTGAGCGGAGCCGGAGGCGGAGTCCGCGCTTTAGCGCGCA
>DAOUHP010000150.1:0-3862 GCA_034428575.1 Dehalococcoidia bacterium
CGGACATGACGCTCACCGCCGCGATCGACCGAGTGCCTCCCGGCGAACTCGCCTCCCTGCCCGCCGGCGTCCCCTACTACACCGACGTCCGGGAGGCGCTGACGGCGCATCCGTCCGACGCCATTGTCGACTTCAGCCTCGCGCAGGCGACGCTGGAGATGCTCCCGGGCGCGCTTGCACTCGGCGCGCGACCCGTCATCGGCACGACAGGGTTCTCGCCCGAGCAGGTGGAGCGCATCGGCGCGCTCTGCGCCGAACACAATCTCGGCGGCTTCCTCGCCCCGAACTTCACGATAGGCGCGGTGCTGCTCACGAAACTCGCCGCCATCGCCGCCCCGTACTTCGAGTACGCCGACATCGTCGAGGAGCACCACGAGATGAAGGTCGACGCGCCGTCCGGCACCGCGCTTGGCATCGCGAAAGCGGTGCACGAGGCGCACCCGGAGCGGTTCGCCCACAACGACCCGGAACGCGAGCCGCTGGGGGGCACGCGCGGCGGCGACTACGAGGGCATCAGCATCCACGCAGCCCGCATGCCCGGCCGCATGGCCCACCACCAGGTGACGTTCGGCGGTCCAGGCCAGACGCTCTCCCTCCGCCACGACACGACAGACCGCGAGTGCTACATGCCCGGCGTCCTCATGGCCGTCCGCAAGGTCGGCGGCCTCACCGGCCTCACCGTGGGGCTGGACAAGCTCATGGGCCTGTAGGGAGAAACATCGGGAGGGATAGTGGAACCACTGGATGTCGATGGCTTGTTCTGGCTAGTGGACAAGCCGCACGACAAGGTAGCAGGTCGGCTCAGGTTTGACCCCAACAACGGGGCCAGCTTGCGCCTCATAGGCAAATTCAAGGATTTCGTGCCAACAGGCCATAACCCGCCGGTCCGGATGAACGCAATAGCGGGAGGACGGCTCCTCACACTAGAGGACTGCTACCTCGAGAGCATACGGGTGGAGTACGCTGGTGGAGGTCATACGGGGCTTACACGGCATGAGTATCAGTCGGATCTATTCTTCGCTGGCCTGCACTTGGACAAACCCGACTCTCTGCGATTCAAGAATGTGCTCTTGCATCTTCGATACTTGGAGCAGTGGGTTAACGAACTTTCAACTCTTCCAATCGGATATGAGGAGAGAATCAAGAATCTATCACGAATAAACGCTGCCTTCGACACACTAGAAAGAGAACGGGTAGTTTCCGCTGGTTTCGGAGAGCTAGGCCTAGCTTATGCTCGTGCAACGAGCGGTGATAGATTTCTGGAAACGACAGTGCGACAGAACTTCTTCTTTGACCTTAGAATGAAAGAGGCACGTGCATTCCCTAGCATACTGAACTTCTGTTGGTCGCTACGGGATATGATAACGCTGGGGTGCGATTTCCCCTCTGCTCTAACGGACCTAGCAATGGACCATCCACAACAGGCGTCAGAGGCCGTATCGGGAGAAGGACTACCCGTCAAGCCATATATGAAGGCCGTTGGCAGCTATGGAGGTGGTGGTCATCGGTCTAGCATGCTATTCACCTTCAATGACCTCGGTGGGATAGAGGGTGTAGCCAAGTGGCTGGAAATAAGCGAACGTTATCAGATAGCTATTGGTGCTCTTGTCGGCAACCTGTATGCACCTAGTCCATATCCAGAAAACTGGTTCTTCAATGCTTGCACTGCTGCTGAGGCATTTAGGCGGATACAGTTGGGAAAACAGAACGTTAACCTTGCCAAGCAATTGCCAGTGCTTGCGCAGCAAGCTGGTGAACTGTTCAAAGAACTGGTGGGCGACATAGTCCAATGGGCAAAGCGGGTAGTCGAAACCCGCGTCAATATCGTAGTGCATCGAGGTCTCCTTGGTGGAGTAGGTGTGCATGACCTAGTTTGGCTTACGGATTCATTACACCTACTCGTGGTGCTCTGCCTGCTGGAAGAGTGTGGCGTGCGGAAAAAGGCGGAGGAGCGAATGCGATTCAGTGATCGCTCTTATCGACTGAGGCAGGTAGTCCAATGAACGGGATCTCCTAAGCTACCTATCGAACCACGCCCACCCTCCCCTCTGATATCATCTAACGAGTAACGCACGCGCCGCGCCGAACGCGCGGCGAAAGGAGATTCCGCCGTGGCCCACCCGAGAGTAACCATCGTCGGCGCCACCGGCGCGGTCGGCAAGGTTGCCCTGGCCGTGCTGGAGGAGCGCGCTTTCCCCATGGAGAGGCTCCGCCTCACCGCGTCCCCGCGCTCCATCGGCAAGAAGGTGCTGTTCAAGGGTGAGGAACTCACGGTGGAGGAGACCACTCCTGAGGTCTTCGCCGAGTCCGACATCGCGTTCATCTCCGCCAACGACGACATCAGCCGCGATATGGCGCTCGCCGCGAAGGAGCACGGCTGCGTCGTCATCGACGACAGCGGCGTCTGGCGCATGGACCCGGACGTGCCGCTCGTTGTGCCCGAGATCAACGCCAGTGACGTGGACGCGCACAGCGGCATCCTTGCCATCCCCAACTGCTCGACCACGCCGCTCGTCATGGTGCTGGACGCCCTCCGGCAGGCGAGCCCCATCCGGCGCGTCATCGCCGCCACCTACCAGTCCGTGACCGGCACCGGCTCAGCCGCTTTGGCCGAACTGGAAGAGCAGTCCCGCGACTACTTCGCAGGCAACGAGGCGCGAACCGACCAGTACCCGCACCCCATCGCCTTCAACCTCCTGCCCCACGTCGGCTCCTTCCGCGACGGCGGTCACACCTCGGAAGAGATGAAGATGCTCAACGAGTCGCGGAAGATCCTGCACGAGCCGGACCTGCCGGTTTCGGCGACCTGCGTCCGCGTCCCCGTCCGCGTATGCCACAGCGAGGCCGTCAACATCGAGTTCGAGCGCCCCATGAGTCCGGGCGAGGCGCGCGAACTGCTCGCGGGCTACCCCGGCATCGCCGTCGTGGACGACCCCGCAACGAACGCCTACCCCATGCCGCTCGACGGCGAGGGCAGGGACGAGGTGTTCGTCGGGCGCATCCGCGAGGACGTGGCGCTCCCGAACGGGATCGCCCTCTGGCTCGTCTCCGACAACCTCCGCAAGGGCGCGGCGACGAACGCCGTGCAGATCGCGGAAGAGATCGTGGCGCGCGGCCTCTGGCGCAAGGGCGCGGCCAAGCCTGCGGTGGAAGCGACGGCCTAGCGCGAACTGCTCACCCCGGCCGCAGGTACGGTCTCGCAGCATTCGAGGATGCGATAACCGTGAGCGCTGGTTCGTACTGGCAACTCCGGTGTTGCCCAAAGGCACAAGTCGTGGGAGTATTGGCACATGAACTTCAGCTTCGACTGGAGCTTGGAGAAGAACTGGGACCTTATCGAACAGCGAGGGATATCATTCGAAGCCATCGTCTCCGCTATCGAGCAAGGTGGGTTGCTGGACGTGCTGGAGCACCCGAACCAGGGCCGCTATCCAGGGCAGTTGATCTACGTTGTGGAGATTGACGAGTACCTGCACCTCGTGCCCGTTGTGACCCAACCTGACGGTACGCTCTTCCTGAAGACGATTATTCCGAGCCGTAAAGCGACAAGAGACTTCCGGAGGAGGGGGCGCCGTGAGTGACACGATGGATGCTGAAGAACGCGATATCCTGGACCGGTTCCAGAGAGACGAGTTGCGCCCCGCAGCCAACACTGAACGCGAGGCCGAAGCGGCCCGGCAGGCGGCTCGCAATACGTTCAACAAGAGCAAGCGAGTAAACCTTCGGGTATCCGAACGCGACTTCAACCTCGCTCACTCACGGGCCAGGGAAGAGGGAATGTCCTACCAGACGCTGCTTACCAGCGTGATTCACAAGTACCTGTCCGGTCGCTTGGTCGAAAAAACATAGCGTGCCGTCGCTG
>DAOUHP010000151.1:0-10287 GCA_034428575.1 Dehalococcoidia bacterium
AGTGCTAGACTGAGCAGGAGAGACGCAGGCCAATGACGACACAGCCGCCAACCATCGAAGAACGAGTCAGCAGACTCGAAGGCTCCTACGAGCGTATCAGCGACCTCGTGCAGCAGTTCGAAGGCTTCCGCACGGAGACGAACCGGCAGTTCGAGAATGCCCGCGCGGAGACGAACCGGCAGTTCGAGAATGTTCGGGCGGAGACGAACCGGCAGTTCGACAGCATGCGTGCCGAGATGAACTCTGCGGTCCGCAATCTGTACGTCATCACCGCCGGCTCCTGGGTGACCCTGATGGCGACGATCATCGGGCTCAACCTCGCAACGTAGGGCAGCCTGGCCGGTTATCCCTGCCTCTCCACGGTTGCCACGCCTGCCTCGCTCTGCTACCTTGCTCTCGTGGCTCGACGACGCGGTTCCTCCGCATATCCCAAGCGACCCTCCGGCAGGTCCAGAACGGGCGGAAGGCAGCGGGGGCAGCAGTCCCCGAAATTCCGGGCTGCGTTCTGCGTGACCTGCCTCGTCGACCAGTTCTACCCGGAGGTTGGCGTCGCTGCCGTCAAGGTGCTGCGCCGCCTCGGCGTGGACGTCACCTTCCCCGAGGACCAGACCTGCTGCGGACAGATTGCGTTCAACGGCGGCTTCCGCTCTCACGCTGCCGACGTGGCGAAGCACTTCCTCGATGTGTTCGAGAACGAGGAGCAGGTCGTCGTTCCTTCCGGCTCGTGCGCCAGCATGATCAAGGTCTATTACCCCGAACTGTTCGAGGACGATCCCGAAACACTGGAGCGCGCCCAAGCCGTCGGCGAGAAAACGCGCGAACTCTCCGACTACATCGTCAACGTCGTCGGCACGGCGGACGTGGGAGCGGCGTCGGAAGGGCTCGTCACCTACCACGACGCCTGTCACCTGCTGCGGGAACTGCGCATATCGGAAGCGCCGCGAAGCCTCATCGGAAGCGTTCGCGGCGTCGAGCTGCAGGAGATGGAGAATTCGGACGCCTGCTGCGGGTTCGGCGGCCTCTTCTCCGTGAAGTTCCCTGAGATATCGACCGCCATCCTGGATGAAAAGCTGAAGAGCATCGCGGAATCGGGCGCGGGCGCAGTGGTCGCGAACGACTGCGGTTGCCTCATGCACATCCGCGGCGCCATGGAGCGGCGCGGCATGAACGTGCGCGCCGTGCACATCGCCGAACTGCTGGCCGAGGAAGGTGCGTGATGGCGGAGGTCAAGAGCGCCGAATTCAAGAAGGCCTCCGGCAGGGCGCTGCGCGACGAGAAGCTCCAGCACTCGCTGGAACACGTGATGGAGCACTTCGTTGGCGCGCGCGCCAACATCATCGAGAGCGACTTCGGCGACGAGAGCTGGGAGGCGATGCGCACCCGCGCCGCCGCGATCAAGCAGTCCACGCTGGAGCACCTCGACTACTACCTGGATATGGTCGACAGGAGCGTCCGCCGGAACGGTGGGCACGTCTACTTCGCGGACGACGCCGCCCAGGCGAACGCCATCGTCCTCGACATCGCGAAGCGCAACGGCGTGAAGACCGTCATCAAGAGCAAGTCCATGGTCTCCGAGGAGATGGGCATCAACCACATCCTGGAGCACGAAGGCATCGAGCCGGTCGAGACCGACCTGGGCGAGTACATCATCCAACTGGCGGGCGAGACGCCGTTCCACATCATCGCTCCGGCGATGCACAAGACCCGGCAAGAGGTCTCGACGCTCTTCCAGGAGTGGCTGAAGACCGCTCCGACGCAGGACATCAAGCGTCTCTGCGTGTACGCTCGCGACGCCCTCCGTGAGAAGTTCGCCGTGGCGGATATGGGCATCAGCGGCGCGAACTTCGTCGTCGCCGAGACCGGCACCGTCTGCCTCGTGACGAACGAAGGGAACGGGCGCATGACCACTTCAGCGCCGCGCATCCACGTGGTGCTCGCGGGCATGGAGAAGATCGTCCCTGCGATCGAGGACCTGGCGCTCTTCCTCCGCCTGCTGCCTCGCTCGGCCACAGGACAGCGCATCACCAGCTACAACACGTTCGTCGGCGGTCCGCGCTTGCCGAGTGACGAGGACGGGCCCGAAGAATTCCACCTCGTGTTCGTGGACAACGGCCGGCTGAACCTGCTGCGCGACGAGGTGATGCGGGAGGCGCTGCGCTGCATCCGCTGCGGCGCGTGCCTGAACCACTGCCCCGTCTACCAGAAGGTAGGCGGGCACGCCTACGGCTGGGTCTACTCCGGGCCCATCGGTGCGGTCGTGACGCCCCCCATGACCAACATGAAGGTGGCCCGCGACCTCCCTTACGCCTCGACGCTCTGCGGCAAGTGCAAGGACGTCTGCCCCGTCAAGATAGACATCCCTCGCCTGCTGCTGCACCTGCGCCACAAGGTGGCGGAGGGAACGGCCACCGAGCGAAGCACAACCTGGATGGAGCGCTTGTTCGTGGGCCAGTGGCACGGCGCGATGCGCAGCCGCAAGGCGCTGGAGGGCAAGGCGAACCTCGGCAGGCTGCTCACACGTCCGTTCACACGCGGAGGCAGGGTGCGGAAGCTGCCGTTCGCGCCGATGGTGAGCGGATGGACCGCCAGCCGCGACTTCCCCGCTCCTGCGCCCAGATCGTTCGCGCGGCTCTGGCGGGAGGAACTCGAACACGGCAACGCTCGTCCGAACGGCACCGAGCAGAGGTAGGCCGTGCCTCCGACACCGGAAGAACACCCCAACAAGGCCGCTTTCCTCCAGCGCGTTCGAGGCGCGTTAGGACGCTCCGGGCCCGTCGTCCACATGCCGGACCACCCCTCGCTCAAGTCCAACGCCGCACGCCAGCAGGAGAAGGTGCGTACCGTCGTCGCAAGGAACGAGGCGCGCAGGAGCCGGACGCTGGACCGTCTCGCCCAGACCGCCGCCGCAGCCTCGTGGAACGTCCGTAGGGCGAACGACGCGGAGGAGGCCGCCAGCATTGTGGCTGAGATCGCTCAGCAGTCGGGCGTGAAGAACCTCGTCCGCTCCGCGGAGGACGTGTTCAAGCGGGTGAACATAGACGCCACGCTCCGCTCTGTAGGCGTTTCGCCCGCGATCCTCGCGTCCGGCAGAACGCGGAGCCGGGGAGCCCTGCGCGACATGGCCTTCCGCGCCGACATGGGCGTAACGGGCGTCTCCTACGCCATCGCCGAGACCGCGAGTTGCGCCGTGATACCGCGCAGGGGCGTGGCGCGTCTGACCTCGCTGGCGCCGCCCAGGCTTGTCCTGCTCATCGAGCCGGAGCAGGTGCTGGAAACGCTGGCCGACTTCTTCGCCATCACCCGCCTGAACCGCATGAACGCGCGGGGACGGACAGCCAACTACTTCAACTTCATCTCCGGACCATCGCGCACTGCGGACATCGAGCAGACGCTCACCATCGGCGTGCACGGCCCCGGAGAAGTGCACATGGTGATCCTGGGCTGACCAGGACCGACCGGGAGGCGACGAATGCGCCTGGAAGGCAAGGTCATCATCGTTACCGGCGCCGCGCGCCACCTGGGGCAGGCCTACGCCGTCCGGCTCGCGCAGGAAGGCGCGAGGCTCACCGTGGCCGACGTGCTCGACTGCTCGGAGACGGCGCGCCTCTGCGAGGCCGAGGGCGCGGAAGTGCTTCCGCTCAGCGTGGATGTCACGAGCGAGGAAGAGACCATGGCGATGGCCCGCCAGACCGTCGAGCGCTTCGGGCGCGTCGACGGCCTGCTGAACAACGCCGGGCTCATGCGGAACATCACCGGCCCCTCACTCATGGACGTCGACCCGGACTGGTGGGACAAGGTCTTCTCCGTGAACGCACGTGGCACGTTCCTGTGCGTACGCGCCGTCTTCCCGTACATGCGCGACCAGGGCGGCGGGAAGATCCTCAACGTCGGCTCCACGACGATGCTCCGTACGTCCAACAACGTGCGTGACAGCAACCCGCACTACGTCGCGTCCAAGGGCGCGGTCATGGCCTTCACCCGCGCCATCTGCCGCGAGCTCGGCGAGCACAACATCAACGTCAACACGCTCGCTCCCGGCGGCACGGACCAGGACCCCTCGCTGACGGGCGACGAGGCCACCGAGGAAGCGTCGCGGGCGTTCGGCCGTCGCGGCGTGCCAAGCGACCTCACCGGCACCGTCGCGTTCCTGTTTTCGGACGACGCGGACTTCATCACCGGGCAACTCATCGCCGTCAACGGTGGCAAGGAAGTGTCGTAGGGGACGGCAACAGGCGGGTGCTATACTCGCCACACAACCCCGGTGAAGGGGCGCAACATGGCGACCACCTCTGCAAAGACGAAACTGATAACTGCCGATGAGTTGCTGCGACTCTACAGCAAGGGCGTGCGCGGCGAACTCATCAGGGGAGTGCTTTCCGAGACGATACCCGCAGGAACCCGACATGGCAAAATCGTAGTGAACCTGAGCGCCGAGTTGAGAAACTTCGTCAAGCCACGCAAGTTGGGCACGCTTACGGCCTCCGACGCCGGCGTGTGGCTGGAGCGCGACCCGGATACCGTGCGCGAGCCGGACATCGCGTTCTTCTCCACTGCGAAGCTGCCGCTGGATGCGGAGATCAGCGGCTACGCCGAAGTCGCCCCTGACCTCGTGGTGGAAGTGGAGTCTCCCAGCGATGGCCGCCACTCCCTCAACGACAAAGCGCTCATGTGGCTGCGCTACGGCGTGCGCCTCGTATGGGTCGTGTACCCGGACTCGCGCACGGTGCACGTCTACCGCGACGGTAGCCCGGTCCCCACCCTCACCACAAGCGACGCGCTCGACGGCATGGACGTGCTGCCGGGGTTCACATGCCCCGTCAGCGAGGTTTTTGGGGCGTAGGGAACAGTCACTCCCCCAGACTGGCCAACAGCGCCTCGAACCCGCTGCCGTCGATGAGTTCGAGAGGCTTCCCTTATTGCGAAGGGCACAAACAGCGGATCATCCATCCGGGAATCCTTCTATTCCTCCCCCTACTCACCCCTGTCCGAACTCCGGCATAACGTGCTCCGCGAAGAGCGAGAGTTGCTCCTTGAACTGCTCCGCGGGCATCCCCTCCGGCCAGCGGAACATCACCTGGTCCAAGCCGGGGAATTCCGCCTCGTACGCCTTCAACTCGCGGATGACCAGCTCCGGCGGACCGCAGAGCCACGCGCGCTGCCTGATGCCTTCCTCTATCGTCGGCACCCTCGCGGGCGCGCCGGGCGTGCCCCACGGACGGCCGTCCTCGTCCACATAGCGCACGAACCCGAACGGTGCGAACCACTTGTACGCCTCGTCGTGGTAGGGGCGTACGTTCTCCATCGCCTCCTCCGGCGTTGGCGCGATGGACATCGCGACGCCGAGGCAGAGGTCCTCACCGAGTTCCAGGTTCCGGCCTGCCTTCGCCGCCTCGTCCTGGTAGGTGTGGAATATCTGCCGCGCCAACCGGTCGCCGTTCTGCGTGATCATCCCCTTGATGCCGTTCTTCGCCATGTAGGGGATGGACCTGCCGCTCGCTATCGCCTGCCATATCTCCACCGGCTGGTGGATAGGACGCGGCACCAGCGTCACTTCGGTCGGCTCGTAGCCGCGGAACTTGGTGGGCGCGGGGATGGTGTAGTGCTTGCCGTGATGGCTGAAGGAGTCTTGGTGGAACGCCTTCATCATGATTTCCATCTGTTCCTCGAACAACTCGCGGTTGGCGTCCTGATCGAGCAAGGGTGCGCCCATCGTCTCGACCTCGCGCGTCTGGTACCCGCGTCCCACGCCGAAGATCACGCGCCCGTCGGTCATGATGTCGGCCATCGCGTAGTCCTCGGCGAGGCGGATCGGGTGCCAGACGGGGCTGACGTTGAAGGCGCAGCCGAGCTTGAGGCGCTCCGTCCGCGCCGCCAGGTATGTCCCCCACAGGATGAGGTTCGGGACGACCTCGTAGCCCTCCCGCTGGAAGTGATGTTCGGCCCCCCAGAGCGTGTCGAACCCGAGCTTGTCCATGTGCTGCGCGACGTCCAGCGACATCTTGTACGCCTTGACGATCTGCTCGTTGGAGAGATGACGCTCGTCCGGCGGCGTGCCCCCCAGCCCGACGTTGTCCAGTTCCGTGAAGCCGACATACAGGACGGAGAACTTCGTGATCATCAGCACCTACCTCGTGCAGGATGCGCGCAAGGATAACAGAGCGCGGTGCGGGGATCGGGACTGGTACCCAGGAACCAGCGGGACTATGTTTCGATAGCTGCCCAGAAACCGTCTCTCAGCAAACGCCGTTGGGCGTCAGTAAGAGTTGTCCCGGCTTCCGCTGACCCGCGAGCCAATAGTTCACGGTCTACATCCGGTGGAATCCTGGGCTTGTTATCAGTCACCAGCCGTATCCTGCCTGGGTTGGCTGCCATCCACGCTTCCCCGAATAACCTGCCAATCTGCTCCATGCCAGCAGACCGGGTTGGTGCACTCAGAATGCTGGGCCTAGCATGGGGCTGATCAGGCCGCAAAGCGAGCCACTGGCTCACCTGCACATGAGTTAGCATCACTAGATCGTCTGCTTCCTGTACAAGAGAGCGCGCTTGGTTCTGTCCGTGCACTGGAGGAATCCCAAGCAGAACAACTGACACACCGTAGTCTTGGGCTTCCGCTACACCCTCTCGGATGTCCTCATCCCCGCTGAGCACGTATGCCGCCGTGATTGCCCGATCCCGCGCCAGCACTATCAAGTCGCGGACAATTCGTGAGTCCACGCCCTTCTGCCTGCCTCCGCTCAACCTGCCAAGCCGCAGTTTGACTCCGGGGATGGAAGCAACCGCAATATGGCTCGGCGTCGGTGTAGCGTCAGTGGCCGCGTCGTACCAGTAGGTTCGGAGATACTGAACCCCCGAGTGTTCTCTGCTTACCTCGACTAGCGACAGGACAGTCTCCTTGAAGCTCAACTCGAGTCTGAGGCGGTCTGCCGTGCCATGGCTCAGCTTTCCCCCCTCAGCGTAGAGGTACCCTGCGTCGACAAAGATAGCGAACCTGTCCATCACTGACCTCGAAAAAAAAGGGCCCCGAAAGGGCCCTAAGGAATGTGGCCAACCGTTTTCGGCCAGCCAGGAGCATAGTACACATGAGTCCTGCGGATGTCAAGCGCTACAACCGCACGATCCGCGGAGGGACACGCTGCCGCTCCCGTTCGATGACAGCCATGACTTCCCGCGCGGCGTTCTCCAGCCCACCGGTCTCGTTGACGATGACGGTGTCGAACCATGCGGCGTCGCGCATCTCCTGGCGGGACGTTTCGACGCGCAGGGCCGTCTCCTCCACTGACTCGGTATCACGGCTGCGCAGGCGGCGTTCGAGCTCTTCCAGGGACGGCGGCGCAACGAAGATCAGCAGCGCGTCCGGCGCGATCGAACGGATCGATGCCGCGCCCTGCACGTCCGTCCGAACGATGGCGTCGCGCCCCTCGGCAAGCGCCTCGCGCACCGGGGCCTTCGGCACCCCGTAGAGATTGCCGTACACCTCCGCGTGCTCCAGCAGTTCGCCGCGCTCGAGCAGTTCGAGGAACTCCTCGCGGGAGAGGAAGAGGTGGTGGACGCCGTGCGCCTCGCCCGGGCGCATCGCACGCGTCGTTGCGGTGATGGCCCAGAACACGTCCGGGCGCTGCTCTCGCACGAGGGCGAGCATCGCATCCTTGCCGACGCCGGATGGGCCGGAGACGACGATGAGGAGCGGATGCGGTCCGGCGGTGCTCACCGTGAACGGCGCCTCACGGCTCCGCGCCGTCTCCCAGTGATTCGAGGTCGTCCCAGAACGTCGGGTAGGAGACCGACGCCGTCTGCGCCGACTGGATCGTCGTTTCACCCGACGCGACCAGGCCCGCGATGCCCATCGTCATGGCGATGCGGTGGTCCGAGTACGTCCGGTGCGTCGTGCCGTGCATGGCGCGTCCGCCCGTGATGCGAAGGCCGTCGTCCAACTCTTCGACCTGCGCGCCGGACCGGGCGAGCTCCACGCGGGAGGCCGTGAGGCGGTCGCTCTCCTTGACCCGCAGTTCGGAGGCGTCGCGTATGACGGTCGTGCCTTCCGCGAAGCAGGCCGCGAGCGCGAGCACGGGCACTTCGTCCACGAGGCGCGGTATGAGGTCGCCTCCGATCTCCGCAGCGTGCAGCCTGCTCGACCGCGCCACGAGGTCCGCCACGGCCTCGCCGCCTTCTGTGCGCTCGTTCTCGACGCTCACGTCCGCGCCCATCATCGCCAGCGCATCGAGGATGCCGGTGCGCGTCGGGTTCACGCCCACGTTGCGCACGCGTACCTCCGCGTCCGGGTGGCAGACGCCGGCCACGAGCCAATACGCCGCCGAGCTGATGTCGGCAGGGACGATCACGTCCATGGCAGTGAGCCGCCCGGGGCGAACGCTCACCGTCAGCCCATCCTCGACCACCTCGACGCCCATCGAGCGAAACATCAATTCCGTGTGATCGCGTGAAACGGCAGGCTGCTCCAGCGTGGTCTCGCCCTCCGCGAACAACCCGGCGAGGAGCAAGGCGCTCTTTACCTGCGCCGATGCGACGGGCATCCGGTATTCGATGCCGTGCAGGTTGCCGCCGCGGAACGTGAGCGGCGCGAGCCTGCCTCCGTCGCGTCCGTCCACATCAGCGCCCATCAGGCGCAGCGGGTCGACGATGCGCGCCATCGGGCGGGAGCGTATCGAGCGGTCGCCCGTCATCACGGACATGAACGGCTGGCCTGCGAGCACGCCCGCCATCAGGCGTGTTGTCGTGCCACTGTTGCCGGTGTTGAGGATGTCCGGCGGCTCGGTCAGGATGCCGCCCCGCACGGTGAAAGCGCCGTTGTCGTGCCGTTCTATCTGGGCGCCGAGGCCGCGCAGCACGCGGAGCGTGGATGCGAGGTCCGCGCCGGTGCCATAGTTCTCGACGCGCGCCTCGCCGTCGGCGATGGCATTGAAGATCGCGGCTCGGTGGGAGATGGACTTGTCGCCCGGTGGAGTCACGTCGCCGCGCAGGCGTCTGGGCTGCCGCACCGTCATCTGCATCGGGAACTCGCTCCTTGTATGGAGTAGGTGTACCGGGCAAGCCTCGGATTTACCAGCACTCGGTGCCGAACTAGACCCCGGCCTCGCGGCTCTTCAACGCCACCCATATTGCAGCAAACAGCATCAGCACTCCAAACATGAACCAGAAAGCGCCTGTGAGTATGGCCGTGACCGCAGCATCGCCTTCCATTCGTGGCCACTCCCAGTAGATCTGCCATCCCCGAGCCGCGACAGCCACACCCGTGATACCAACGACCGCCGCAACCGCCAGTATCGTCTTCATCAACATGGCTTCACCCTCCGAGCGCTCTTGTGCCCACCAGCGCGAGCACCACCGAAATCGCGAGAGCCACCGCGATAGTATACAGCGCCTTCGGGAGTGCTCTCCTCATCTGCTGAAACAACATGTGCCTTACAAGCGCACTCCTCGGGTTCGGCCGTTCGTGGAACCTCTCTACGCTGCCACAATCGCCGCATACCCACTGCATATGGACGACTCCCTCTTTGGACTGCATCACCTCCGAGTGGACATGTGGGCACAGGAACCTCCAGAACGACGACGCTGGTTCCTTGGGCGGCGGGGGCACTATCTCCATACGCTGAACCTGCACCTCCATTGTGCAGGTATCATAGCACGGGTGTACCATCCATGCACATCGGCTAGTCAACACCCTCCGGCAGGATGAACCTCCCCGTGCTGTCGGCCTCGATGGGGAGCACGCTGACCACAGCAGCGCGGTCTATGGGGCCATACACATGCGGGAAAGTCTCACCGCGGGACTCTTCCTCCCGCACGTCCGCCGTGAGCAGCGCAGGGTCTATGACCAGCAGCACGAGCGCCCGGTGGCCCGCGAAGTGCCTGCCGAGCACTCCCCGCAGCTGCGCGGGACGGCAGTTGTGGATGAACCCTTCCGAAGCGAGCGACTCCGCCTCGTGGTACGGCGTCCCTCCGCCTCGCCGCCATGCCTCCGGCGTCGTGACGTGCAGGATGTGTCCTTGCGTTATCATCTCCGGCAGTCTCCGTTCCGAGGTTCCGTCATGGCGCTTACCACACCGAACGACCGCACGCTGCTCAACGTCATCGCCGCGTACGAGCGCGAACTCATGGGCCCGAAACTTACCACGAATGAACTCACCCGCATCGCCGAGTCCATGAAACGGATGATGATGGACGAGATCCAATCGGCCAAGTCCGCGCACTGAGTGCGGCGAGCGGGACGCTACCTGCCAGCGTCCGGCAGGAACTCCTCCCACGGGAGGATCCGGAGGACTTCGACGA
>DAOUHP010000152.1:0-18890 GCA_034428575.1 Dehalococcoidia bacterium
CACGTAGGTGTCGTACAGCCAGTCGTTGTAGGCCCGGCACACGGCGATGGCCCAGTCCCGGTTGACGATGCGCCCGTAGGACAGCCCGCCGGTGGGGAACAGGGCCGCGCAGTCGATGCCGACGTCGTCCATGAACATGAGCCATTCCTCGACGCCGATCTTCGGGAACGACCCCGGCGGCGTCACGACGGGCTGGGCGGCGTGGAGGTGGTCGATCGGCGGGAAGATGCTGCCGAGGTTGCTGCCCCCGGCGCGGTTCAGGAAGTCCTGCGGCATGCGGCTCGCCACCGCCGCGATATCCGTGACCAGGTGTCCGTCCCCGTCAACGACCTGCAACCGGTCTGCCATGACGTACGCCTCCTTGCGTGTATGTGCGTGGGTATAGCATCCGCTCCCACCCGCGTCAAAACCGGGCCTGCTCGCCGCTCATCCTGCTCGCCGCTCGTGGTGAGCCTGTCGAACCATCTCGCGCTTCAGCGCGCAACCTCGTATCCCCGCCCCCGACCAAGATGACCAACCTCCCCGAATTCTGGCATTCTTGGTCGCCGGCCCACGAGTAAACCGGCCATGCCAAATGGCATCCTTGGTCACCTTGGTTTGGGGTGTTTACCAGACCACGGCCTGCTTCCCGCGACCAAGAAACCAAGATTCCCTCGAAAAACAAAAGTTGGCGCCGGAGCCATAGACCACATCTATGGCTGGGCCCCGAGCTATAGACGCGGTCTATGGGTGCTGTGCGTACGGCGGTCATGCAACCAGCGTACGCGGGCACCCCGCGACCGCGATAGGGGCGGGTGTCAGTGGTTGGGGGGGCCTATCCCGTCAGCTCCAGACGAAGTCAAAGCAGACTAGATGCAGGTCGTCGCGTTGGAGTGGAGTTTGAGGCGCGACTTGGTGAACATCGCCGACGGCATCGATTGACCTTACATAATCAAGCATGGGCTCGATCACATGGTCATGTTGGAACTGCTCGTAGGCCCGCCGCAGGTCACGTATGGCCGTGTGAGTCATCGGAGACCGGAGGCGCTGCATCGCCTCTCGAACTTCGGTACGTTGGACAGCGGGGACGTTCAAATACCCCCGAAGCAGCGTCATAACCGTCTGTTGGAGCGGGTCCAGGATGCGTGGGGCAGCCTCCACGGCCTGCTGCTCCCTGACAGAGTCTAGAATGTCGGCGATCACCCTGTCCTGAGTGTCGAATACATCGCAGTCGCCCACCACGCGGGGAGTGTCCGGTGAACAGGCGATGAGGTTGGCTATAAGGAACCTGTTGTCGAGTACGCGGCCTCTCTTGATGTCGTAGTAGCGCCAGAAGTGGCGCCGTCCCTCATCTTGTTGGCCGGGCGCGGTGAAATAGAAGAACATCCCTTTCTCTCCGCTGCGCGCCAGACCGGAGTGGATGCCGTCCGGCAGCTCTTCCAGCATCTCCCGAGCGCCGGTGTCCAGCAGACTTCGCAGCTGCTGAAGCAGGAATTCGTTGCTGGCGAGTTCGGTGAACTGCTCCTGTTCCTCTATCACCGTGCCATCCTCGTCCATGATGCGGCGCAGCGTGTTGAAGTTCCTGGGGTGGACGGTCTCGCCCAGCACCGATGCGTCCAAGAACCCCGTCCGGTCGATGTCGGTGATCTTGCGGTTCAGGCTCTCCACTAGACCTAGGAGTCGCTCCAGTCCCGCTTCGGGAAACATGTTGTGTACCCAGAGCAGCGGATGGTTCGACCCGATGCGGTCGATACGCCCGGCCCTCTGCACCATGCGGGTGGGGTTCCAGTGCAGGTCGTAGTTGACTAGTACGCCGCAGTCCTGGAGGTTCTGGCCTTCAGAAAGGACATCCGTGGATATCAGGACGTCTACCTCTGCATCGGATCCAACCAGGTCAGGCCGGTTGTTGGACTGCGGAGCAAAGGCCTGTATGAGGCGGGACCGCTCCGTCGGCGAAGCACCTCCGTCCATGCGACGAATGGTCGGCTCACCAGCCTCCTTGCGGAATTCTGCGCCGTGGTCGCCGCCCAACTCCCCGTAGAGGTAACGGGCGGTATCCCGGTAGTAGGTGAAGACGATAACCTTCTGCCCCTTAAGGTCCTTCGACAGCAACTGCTTGAGGCCCTGAAGCTTGGCGTCCTGATCCGCTGTGATGCCGCCTACCAGTCGCCATAGCTCGGTCAGGGAGTCAACGTCACGCTGGAGAGCCTCGTGCAGCCGTCTGAGGTCATACAGGCCGGTATCCAGCGCCTCGAGACTCTCCATGACCTCCTTCGCCTCTTCGCTGGCATCCATCTCGTCGGCCCGGCTTGCGGGAGCAGCGTCGTCATCCTCGTCCTCACGGCCGAGGTACCGCATCGCCTTCTGGAAGGACGTGCTGTCCAGAAGTCTTCCGTCCAGCAGGTAGCTCTCAAAAGTCTTTGTGAATTCCAGGGCGCGCCGCACCGTGATGCGGAAAGCGTCCACGCTGGACTCGAAACGCTTCAGGTAACGGCTCTTGAAAATGCCAGCCAGCGCTTCCTCTCGGCCCTGTTCGAACTCGTCCCTCTCCACGCCGGTTTTCTTGTAGGTTTCGAGTTGGTAGGGGGCCAAGGTCAGACTCTCCACGGCAGTCACAAACTTGTCGTAGATGCCCGCGTAGGTGGACTCCAGGTCGTACCGTACCGTCTTGAGTTGACGCTCTGGCCACTTGATGCGTTCACCCCTGATCATCGCTTCGGGGTAGGTCTTGCGGACGAAGGCTCGCGTACGCCTTATCACCACTTCCTCGAGAAGGTTGAACAGTGCAACGCCGGTCTCATGGTCGGCCACGTTGCGACGAGCGTTCAGGAAGAAGCGATACAGGTCGCCGATACCAGCGCCGGAGAAGTAGCTGCGGTCTCCCCCGGTAATCAGCGTCAGTTGGTTGTGGAGATCGAAGATGGTGTTGTTGATGGGCGTTGCCGTTAGTAGGACAAGCTTCTTGCGGCTACCGTCGCGCCCCCGACGCCCGTTAGCGCTGATGATGCGCTCCAGGTTCTCGTATCGTTGCGTCGTGCGGTTGCGGAAGTTGTGGGATTCGTCGATGAGAATAACGTCAGCGTCACCGACCGCAGAATGGTCAAACCCCGCCTGCCCAAGTTCCTCCTGGGAGACGATTGCTCCGGCGATGGTGGCATCCCGAAGCTCGTCGGTCCACATCTGGCGGAGAGACGCTGGACATATAACCAGCGCCTTCTGTCGCAGATGGTAGGCGTAGTCCTCCAGGAGCTTTTTGCCGATCCAAGTCTTGCCCAGCCCCACCGAGTCTCCAATCAGCACCCCATCGTAGCGGGCAAGGATCCGTCGCGCCTTCTTTACCGCGTCCTCTTGAAATTCAGACAGATCCACGGCCGATTTGCCGCGCTCAGCCTCGGGAGTCCCCAGGTCGTCCTTGAAGTACTCAAAGAGAGCCTTCATGTACACCTGGTAAGGTGTGTACTCTTTCTGACCAAACTTGGACGCGTCCAGAAGCTCGATGAGTTGCTCTTTGAAATCGTCCGACTCCTCCCACCGCGCGCGGAACCAGCTGTCGAGTTCGGCGATGGCTTGTGCGCCCACTCCGCTCATCAGCTCACGGCGAAGCTCCATGCTGTCTCGCTCATCTACAGGGGGCGGGCCTATCCCACCTATCTCTTCCTCCGTGAGGATTGTCTTATGGGAGAGGTTGAGCTCTTGGTTGGTGGTTAGCCCTGCGCCGGTGAAGTTGCTGGAGCCAACGATTGCTGCGACGGGTTGGAAGCGGTCCGCGCCACCCACCGGCAGGTCGCCATAGAAGCTGTAGCTCTTGGCATGGAGGAATCCCCGCCGGTAGGCGCGGACACCCACCGCATCACGGCGAAGGTAGGCAATGAGGTCCTCCACCGCGCGTAAGGTTGCCTCGTCGAAGGGGGAGGCGTTCAATTCATGGACTAGGCGCGAGGCAGCCTTTGGTCGCATCCCGAGTGCTTCGCCGTCCTGTGGTTCGTCGCCCAGCAGCAGGCGGAAGCTTCCCAAGCCCTGTAGGCCGTTCTGCAGCAAGGTGAAACCTCGGACATTGAAGTATGCCGTGGCGATGTCCAGCGACTTGCCGCCGTGCCCTTCGAGAATCTCGCCGAGCACGTCGGCCATGCGGTGGTTCTGGTTGTCTATGACGTATGGGATGTCCATAGTGCTTACACAGGTCAAAGCATCTCTGCAAGCCGTTCTTCAATGTAGCGAGCATCGACCTCAGGTAGGCCGAAAGAATGAAAGAGAACCTTGTCGATTGCGTCTTGAATGAGTTGGCTCTCTGGTGAAAGGTGCGAACGATCCGCTCGGCTGGTCAGTGTTCGTGATGATTCGATATCCTGAATTCTTGATGACATTTCTTCCAGTACATATACAACACTTTTGGGTAGTTGCCCGGGTATCCTGCAAGCAGAGACCAGCTGACTGACAAGTTCATCCCATTTGCCATTGGTAAGATTGGCCCGCAAATTCATCGGAGTCGGGTCTTCAATGAAGCTCGGAATCGGAAGAGAATAAATTTGGTAATGACTCACCGCTGCATTGGTGCTCGTCAAGCGGAAATACCAATCGTATATTTTGCTATTTAGTAAGGCCAAGAGCAAGTCCAATGAAATCTGGCAATCTTGCTTCGGGATATAATTGATTGCATGGTTACAGAACTGACCTTGCGGAATCATCGCGGCTATGATTCGTCGGAAGTTGTTCTGTGGGGAGCCTTCTTGCCATCCCACTCTGAAGTCTCGATGATGAGTCGCCTTGATACTCCCGGGTTTACCATCAAGAAACTTGCTCTTCCTTAGAAACATGGGCGTACCCTGTGATGCTTCACGAACAGTGTAGAGGCCTATATTCGAACCACGGAGAACCTGTGGCCCTGATTGAGGGTCCCTTGCAATATAGCCTTTCTTCCCGTCGGAAGTCTCGTTCACCTCTCCCTGGTATGCCGTGCAGACCTCACCGAGTCGACCGATGTGGTCGTTAGCACTTATGCCAACAGCGAGTTGCCAATCGCGTTGAGTACAAGAAGGGATGGACATATTCTCAGGTGAAAGAGAACGTATGTCCGTTGGTTTGACGTAGAGGGTATCTGTAGCAAATTCAATGAACTGTGTGGGATGCACTCGGATTGCAATATAGGTGTCAAAAGGCTCCCCTCCGACTACAAAGACAGTGCAAGGTAACTTGGCTTCGGGAAATACCCGTCGCTTGGGGTCATCTTTCTGTGGGAAAGACTCAATGGCAATGAGCTGCCTTTGTTCGAGAAGTGAACCACGGAGGTCGCGTGCGGTGTCGTCGCCCAGAAGCCCCATTGGAACTATGAACGAGAGCGTGCCCTGGAGGTGAGTAAAGAGATGGCACGACAAATGAACAAGCGATACAGGTTGACCTTCCCTCGAATCGCTGGTTGGTACACAGGCATCGATTTCGTGTACTCGACGAATGCCGAAACATCATACCCTAGCTCTCTTGTAGCTAGGACATCGTATGGGGGGTTCCCCACCACCGCGTCGAATCCCTGAGATTTCTTGTTCTTCCATGTCCCACGTCCGAGGTCAACGAATGCTTCGGGGAATTCTAAATCCCAGTGAAAGAAGCGCTTGTCTTCTCCAGTAGAGGCGGCATTACTTATGGCATCGCGGTACTCGGGAGAAAGGCCCTCACCCCCGGAGCGTATCTTCTCGACCACATTGTCTCCTACGAGAGTCAATACCTCCTTCGCCTTTGAATTGCCGAAATGGTGGCTCACCCAGATGTCCAACGCAGCCTTGAAAGGCAACTGATTTCGTTCCAAATCGCCATAGCGCGAACGGCTAAACTCGGCCTGCCCTACCGTAGCGTCCGGGGACCTTGCAATGTCCAGCATGGCGGCAGTGCCCGAGAGTAGCCCCTGGAACGGCCCTCCAAATAGATCAGCAACGTGCCCCTTCGTGTTCTTGGCAAGCTCGGCTTGTACTTCCTGTACAGTAGTCCCGATAAGAGAGTTGCCGCACTTGAGATGGTGGTCCAGGAAAGAGAGCGGGGCGCCGATGGTAAAACAATCCAGCCAAAGGGAGACCTTGGTCAGTTCCACCGCCATGGGATTCAGGTCGACGCCGTAGGCGCACCGCTTGAGCACGTGCCGCTTCAGCAGGTTGATATCGGTGAGGCGGTCAGTGTCAACTGAAACCTCCTGCCTCTGCATCTCGGTCACGATGGCGTCACGCGTGTCCTGCAGGAACTTGGTCACGGGGTTCCACGGGAAGGCCCTGAGGAACCCCTCGCGCTCTCCTAGTATGCGGTCGCAGATGAAGTCCACCGCCTCTACGAGAAAGTGGCCGGAGCCCATCGCAGGGTCGAGCACCTTCAGGTCAAACAGGTCATCAACCAAGCCGACGTAGGTGTTGGCGACCTTGGCCGGGTCGTCGGGTTTCAACCCCTGCTTCCTGAGGCCCTCGTTTCTCACCTCAGCCTTCCTATAGGCCTGTTGCGCCTCCCTGAACTTCGGACGCAGTTCGTCGAATTTTCTTGCAAGCATCGGGCCTACAGCGCTCTCCACGATGTATTTCACGATGTGGTCGGGCGTGTAGTAGGAGCCGGATGCCTTGCGTTCTTGGCGGTCGTTCTCCAAGTATACGTCGCCGGGTTGGTACACCCGCTCGTGGCCATTGCGCCTTTGCCCGATGGTCAGAACCCTTGCTCTAGATTTGACCGCTTCTCGGTAAGGGATGACCTCTTCGGTCGCCTGTCCCCTGACCACCGCCATCTTCTCCTGAGCGATGCGCACTTTAAATTCCAGCAACCCCTCGTAAATCGAGCCCAGCTGTCTTACGCCAAGAGACTTGTAGTCGATGAAGACCAAGTCTTGGCGCTTGTCGTCCAGATCCCGAGCCAGTAGGTCCAGCCCCAGCGCCAGATAACGGTCAGGTATCTTGTACGTGGTCAGGAACCGGGCAGTTTCGGCTTCCTGAGTCTGGTTGGCAGACTCAGGGTTCGTAATGAACAGCCCGCCGTTGTAGAGAGGCACATTCAACTCTCGGCTACCTGAGTCGATGACAGAGAACAGGCTAAGAAGGCGGTCGTACAGATCGGTGGCATCCGGCGAGGCCCGGTATGCCTTGCGGAGCTGATCCGGTGCGGTGTCGCCTATAGGACCTGCCTTTTCCGCGATGTCCTCCTTCAGCCTGATGAGACTGCGTTCCCAGTAGCCACGCATCTCCTTCACCGGCAACAAGTCGCGGGACTCCGCGTACAGGAGAAACAGCAACCGGTACAGCAAGGTCAGTGTGCCATTGAAGACCTGGCGGCGGAACGCTTCGTCCGGCTCACGCTTCAGGGACAGCTGCTCTGCTATGGGCAGCAACGAGGGCTGACGAGAACCCGTCAGTCCAACCTGTCCCTTGAGATGTTCGATAAAACCGGCGGCGAAGTGAGGGAACACCTGCTCGAACACCCGCTCCTTCAGGCGCTCACCGAGAGCCTTGGCGTAGCTCTCGCTCTCGTCCAACAGCCTGTCCAGGAAGCTTGCCTCCCTGGCCTGACCATCCCGCCAGACTTCCCTAGTGACGAACGCGCTCAGGCGAAAGAAGAGCCAGAAGTATCGGAACGCCTCGTTGGGGTCGGTCATGGCGAGGGTCTCGTCCAAGTCAATTTCGTAGTAGTTGGTGGACCGGGAGTGAGTGCGTGCGGAGTACAGACGCCACAGCTTGCCGTTGGTGACAATGGCCCACGGCACTTCACCAGACTCGAGAACGGTGACGACGCGGGCACCGGGGTTCTCGTCGGGCGTCTTGGCATCGCGAGCCTCGTCTCGGCCGTCCAGATAGCGGTTCCAAGGGTAGGCCAGACATGAGACAACCGGCTGTCCTTGGTTGTCGGCGGTGTAAAGGCGATAGTCTGGTTCGTCTCCACCGTTAGCCTTGATCGCCTTGAATCCCAATGTGTCCAGAGCTGACTCCAGGGGGAGTTGATCAGTTGCGCCGTCGTCGTTCGTGCTGGCCTGCCGCAACTGGGGCAAGAGTTCCCGCAGGCGATGGTACGCTTCCTCCGGTCGCTCCCTCCACTCAGGGGATTCGCGCAGCCGCTCGTTCAAGTAGTAGTCGGAGAAGAGCGCACGGTTGTTGAACAGCGGCTCCGACCAATCGGCCACGGCGTAGGCGGAGAGGAGTTTGTCGTATTGAGCATCGGCATCCAGCTCCGTGTAGGTGAACCGGCGCAGCACCCGGAGTTGGACGGGGGAGGGGTTCCGGCGGTTGACCGTAAGGATGCGGGGCCGAACCGACACTTGACGAGCCACCATGGGCGACGCCGGCGTTCCGGGCAGGGAACGCTGCAATACGACGAAATCCAAGCGTTCGTAGTCGTCAGTCAACACTAGCAGGTAGTTTCCGGCTCGGTTCCGGAGGGCGCGAGCCAGTCCCTGGGTCGCCGCGATAGTCACCGACGAGAGTTCGATCAGGTACGAGTCTAGGGGCTCTGCACCATCGTCATGCACGGCGATGCGCTCGATGTGTTTGATTTGTCGCGCCAAGGCATCTGCGGTGATCCCCATCGCCGATGGGATCTGGGTCTGTCGGCTGTCTGTACGATAGCCAAGGGCAGCGAAGAAGGCTGCTACGCCGTCTCGCGTCGCCAGGGTTTGGACATCGGCTGCGGATATGTTCCTGTCGTCAATCACGCGGGTTAGCTTGCTGGAGCTACAGGCAACTACACGGAAGAGAATATCACGGCTGGAAGTAGCCGATGAACTGGCGCGCCACGAACTATACCCGAGGGACGCTCCTGCCCCCTTGTGACACGAGGCCCTATCGCGGTCGCTGTGGGGGCGCGTACGCTGGTCAGTGACGGCGCGCCGCCCAGGCGGGCAGCGTCGGGGGCCCGTCCCGGCGTAAGGATGGGTCGTAGGAGTGGTGTGACCCACTTTGGCGCACTTTGGCACACTTGGACGGCGACGACCAGGGGCGTCCGCGCGCGCTGAAGCGCAGGATGGTTCGACAGGCTCACCATGAGCGGCGGGGTGCAGGGAGCGACAGCAGGAGTGAAATGAGAAGAAATGAGAAGAAATGGGACACTTTTTTGACGCGAACTCCCCCAACGCCTCTGGGAACGTTCTCTACACGAGTGAAGCGGCATGTCGATTCAGGCCCATCCGCGCGCAGGCGGTGTGCAGGTGGCGCTCGTTGACGGTCACTGGCTACTCATCGCGTCCCACTCTGGGTTCCTGCGTTCGCGGGAATGACGGGGGCCGGGGCGGGGTTCCTGCCTCCGCAGGAACGACGAAGGGCAGCGCCCCCCAGCGCCGCAGTACCCTCTCCCTAACCCTCTCCCCTTGTAAGGAGAGGGGACCGGACACCTCCCCATCCACCCCCGCCGAGGTTATGCAAGGGCTTCCCTTGTAGGGAGAGGGGATGAGGCCCCGCAGGGGCGGGCCTTGTGGCAAAATGCAGACGACACCCCTCTTGGAGGATGAACGATGCCCCAGGTAGTGCTCCTGCGACACGGCGAAAGCGACTGGAACCTCTCCAACCGCTTCTCCGGCTGGACCGACGTCGACCTCACCGACACGGGACGGGAGGAGGCCGCACGCTCCGGCCAACTGCTGCTGGAGGAGGGCTTCACCTTCGACGTCGCCTACACGTCCGTCCTCAAGCGCGCCATCCGCACCCTCTGGATCGTCCTCGACGGGATGGACCTCATGTGGATACCCGTCATCCGGGACTGGCGGCTGAACGAGCGCCACTACGGCGCGCTCCAGGGCCTCAACAAGGCCGAGACCGCCGCCGAGCACGGCGAGAAGCAGGTGCTGCTCTGGCGCAGGAGCTACGACGTTCCGCCTCCCGCGCTCACGCCGGACGACGAGCGTCACCCCGGCCGCGACCCGCGCTACGGCTCCGTTCCGGCGGGCGAGATGCCGCTCACGGAATCGCTCAAGGAGACGGTCGCGCGCTTCGTGCCGTACTGGGAGAGCGCCATCGCGCCGGACATCCGCGCGGGCAAGCGCGTCCTCATCGTCGCGCACGGGAACAGCCTGCGCGCGCTCGTGAAGCACCTGGACAACATCTCGGACGCCGACATCATCGACCTCAACATCCCCACAGGCGTCCCGCTGGTCTACGACCTCGCGGACGACCTCACGCCGCTGGGCAGCCGCTACTTGGGCGACCAGGCCGCGGTCGAGCAGGCGATGGCGGCGGTCGCCGCGCAGGGCAAAGCGTCGGCGTAGGGCAGGGGGTCCTGTCAGTCGGCAGCGGGCTCGGTGCGCTGGTCGTGGCGCCAGATGCCCCGCCACTTCAGCCCCGATGCCGTGGTGACGCTCAGGCAGATGAACCCGTTGATGATGAACGCGCCGGGTACTCCCGCGACCGACGACACCCCGCCGATGACCGCCGAGCCTGTCCCGTTCCCCAGCCCGGCGAGGATCGATGAGAAGCTGCCTACGCGGCCCCGGTAGTAGTCGGGCGCCACGAGCTGGATGAGCGCCTGCCTCGCCGTGAAGCTGACGACGTCCATCAGGCCGAGGAATGCCAGCACGCCGAGGGCGACGAAGAACCACGTCGACAGCGTCAGCGCGGCCAACCCGAGCAGCGACAGCCCCATCGAGTAGCCGACGTTGGCGAGCACGATCATCTTTCCCTTGCGCGGCGGGTCGCCCATGCGGAGGAGGATGGCGGTGCCGAGGAAGGAGCCTGCGGCGGGCGCCGCGACGAGCATGCCGAGGCCGACCGCGCCGACCCCGTACACCTCTTCCGCCAGCGCCGGCATGATGATGCGGAAGAACCCGAACGACATCACGCCGAAGTCCATGAGGTACGCCCCCCAGAGCACCTCCTTCGTCTTCAGGTAGCGCGCTCCTTCCCAGATTGCGGCGATCGACACCCGGCGGGCCTCCCCCACCTGTACCCCCGACGTACGGATCGCCATCGTCGCGATGATGGCGAAGAAGAGGAAGACTGCGTTGACCACGAAGGCGGAACCCACGCCCAACACCGCGATGAGCACGCCGCCGATGAGCGGCCCGCCGAACAGCGTCCCCTGGCTCAGCGCGCCGAACCAGGTGATGCCGTTCATGATGTGGCTCCTCGGCAGCAGCCGGGGCAGGAACGCCCGCTCCGCCGGCCGCCCCAGGATGCTGACCCCGGACCAGAAACTCGCGAGCAGCCACAGGTGCCAGACCTCCACCGTTCCGGTGAAGATCAGGACGGGCAGCAGGGCCATCCCCAGGAAGTTCGCGGTGTGCGTGTAAATCAGCAGCCGCTTCCGGTCTACCGCATCCGCGAGCGCCCCGCCCAGGAGTCCGAGCACGATGACGGGAAGCGTTATGAATATCCCGGTGATCCCGAGGTCCAGTTTCGACCCGGTGAGGTCGAAGACCAGGAAACCGAGGAGGAGTTCGCGCATGTTCCGCGCGAGCCCCTGCAGCAGCCCCTGGGTCCAGAACAGCTGGAAATCGCGTACGGCCAGCGCGCCCCAGCGTCCCAGCGGGGCGTCCCCGGCGCTCGGCTCCTCCCCTTGTCGCTCGGTCGCCATCCTGCCCACTCTACCATCGCGAGGGCGGCCGCGGCGTTGGCCACGCACGCGGCTGGCCGTTTGCCACGCGTTCCCCCACGCCGTATCGTTGCGGCGGCAGCATGCACCCGTCAGCAGAGGAGGCCCGCCATGGTTGAAGACCGCACCATCGCAGCAGACCCGAGTTGGAGCGAGCACGACGCCGACGAGTGGGCGGACGCCATCACCACCGCGATGAAGCTCGGCGGCGTGGAGCACTTCTTCTTCGTCTCCGGTTCCGAGATCGGTTTCTACCAGGAGGCCATCGCCCGCGCCGCAGTGAAGGGTTGGCCCGCACCGCGTCTCCTCACCGTGACGCACGAGGGCTCCGCGCTGAACGCCGCGCTCGGCAGCGCGATGGTGCGCGAGCAGCCGGCCGCCACCGCGGCGCACGTGGACGTAGGCACGTTCAACTACGGCGCGGGGCTGCACACCGCGTGGCGCGGGAGCTACCCCGTGCTCATCACGGCAGGGGCGGGGCCGCGGGCCTACCCGGGCTCGATGCGCGGCGCAAGGGGGAACTCGGTGCAGTGGGTGCAGGAGCCGCGCGACCAGGGCGAGATCGTCCGGCAGTACACGAAGATCGACCACCGGCTCGACCACACGGACAATCCCGGCCTCATCGTCAGCCGCCTGCTGCAGGTGGCGATGAGCGAGCCGCGGGGTCCCGTGTACATGACCGTTCCGCAGGAGGCCGCGATGCTGCCGTTGCCGGGGAAGACGCGCTTCCCGACCCGGGACGAACTCGGCGTCGCGCGCCCCGCCTGGCCGGACCCGTCGGACGCGAAGCGCGTCGCCGAGTGGCTGGTGAAGGCGAACAATCCGGTCGTCATCCTCGGACAATCCGGCCGCAACAGCGCGTCGGTGGCGCCGCTCGTCCGGCTGGCCGAACTGCTCGCGCTGCCTATGATGGACTCGGACCGCACGATGACGATGAACTTCCCGACGACGCACCCGCTCTCCGGGACCGGGCCCTCCGCCGCGCAGGCGGACGTCGTGGTGGTCATCGAGACGCCGGTGCCGTACGTGCCGGCGAACGCTCCGCGTCCCGGCACGAAGATCGCGTGGGTGGACCCGGACCCGGTGCAGTCGCGCTACAAGACGATGGAGTTCCACGCCGACGTGTGGCTGCCTGTGCTGGCGGGGCCGTTCGCGGAGGCGGTCTACGAGCAGGCGACGGCGATGCTGACGAAGGCGGACATGGGGCGTATCGAGGAGCGGCGCGAGCGGCTGGCGCAACGCAAGCAGGAGTTGCGGCAACAGGACGAGGACGCCGCGATGCGGGTGGCGACGCGCGACCCCATCAGCCCGCGGTGGGTCGGCTACCAGATAGGGCAGGCGCTGGAGGAGCAGGCCATCGTGCTGGACGACACGCTGAGCTCGACCGCCGCATTCCGTCCGTACCACGGGCGTCACCTGCCGGGCTCCTACTTCAAGAGCGGCGGCAGCGCGGGCGGCTGGGGCACTGGCGCGGCATTCGGCGCGAAGACCGCCGCGCCGGACCGGGACGTGGTGCTCGTGACCGGCGACGGCTATTTCATGTTCGGCAGCCCGCTCGCGGCGCTCTGGTCGTCAGGGCACTACAAGACACCGTTCCTGACGGTGGTGTTCGTCAACAGGTCGTACAGCACCGGGACCGCGGGCGTGGACGGCGCGTACCCCGGCGGCTATGCGGCATCGGCGGGCTACGAGGGAGGGTTGTTCGACCCGCCGCCGGACTTCGCGAAGCTGGCGGAGGTGGCGAACGGCTACGGCGAATCGGTGACCGACCCGGCGGAGGTCGGCCCTGCGCTGAAGCGCGGCCTCACCGAGGTCCGGAACGGCTCGCCCGCCGTCATCGCGGTGCAACTGCCCACGTTGCCGGACGAGCTGCACAAGCTAGGCGGGACGCGGTAGGGGTATGATACAATAGGCTCAGACCACAAACGCGTGGAACTGTGATGAAAGCGCAGCACCTGTTCAACTCGAAGGGCGACTGGATAGCCTTTCGCCAAGGCAGACACCTGTTCGCCCCCAGGGGAGACTGGCTTGGCTGGTTCCCGTGGGACGATAACGACGCGGTGGACCCGAACGGCGACTACCTCGGCACGGTCTACCTGGGGTGGCGTCTCTACAGGTTCTCGAACCGCGAAGACAGGGGCTATCCGGGCCACGCCGAGTATCCGGGCTTCCCTAATCACCCAGGAGGGCCGCTGGAGTACCCCAGACCGGAGGAGAACGGCTGGCTTCCTGCCTTAGCCGATGACGTTGAGTTTGACCTCCCTCCTCTGAGGGAATACATGCGGCAACTGGCCAATTCCGGCTAAGTTTGCATCTGTCTCAGTGACTACACGTCAGACGAACGTACAACTGGCAGGGCTGCCGATTGCCCCCAACTCCCCTGCGTGCAGAAATGCATGGCTTGTCCTGGAGTACACGCATCGAACTGCAAGGACATTCCTGACCATCTTCGACGCCACACGGAAGTCGCGGGGCGCCCCGACGCAGGAGCAGTTGTACCTTCTCCGAGCAATGCTGGTGTTCGCCAGCGCAGGGCTGGATTCGATGGTGAAGCACCTGATACAGGACGCCCTTCCCCAGGTCATCAGGCAGGACTCGAAAGCACGAGAGAGTCTGCGGGAATTCGTCGAGCGGAGAATCAGGGATGATGACCAACCCAACTACAAACTGTTGTCGGACATCCTGCTTACAGAAACCCTACAGACCGGATGATTGAGCTATTCATTGAGGATCTGACATCCAACAGCCTCCAGTCCGTTGACCAACTGCTTTCCGTCGGATCGCACTTCAACATCAGGCAGAGGGCGATTGCTTCCAACCCAGACAAGCTGCGCCAGGTATTCGCAGTGAGGAACCAGATTGTCCACGAGATGGACATCAACTTCGCTCACCCTCATCGCAACCGAAGGCCGCGCAAGAGGGAGGACCTCGTTGACGCGACTAACGAGTTGCTCGAAGTCAGTGGGGCCTTCCTCGCTGCCGTGGACGCGAAGCTCGCATAGGGTCAAAGGCTGAGGCCCATGAGGGGCAGGACCTCGGTTGCGAGGCGGCGGGCCTGGCGCTCGTGGTCGTAGAGGGGGTTGAGGGCGATGAGGCCAAGGCCGGTGTCGGCGATCTGCGTGAGGCCCTCGGCGCACTGCTCCGGCGTTCCGTAGACGCCCACTCGCTCGGCCTGCTGGCCGCTGCCGGAGTGCATCGTGAACCAGGGCTGCATCCGCTGCAGGGCCGTCTCAGGGTCGTCCTCGACGCCGACGAATACGCGCTTCGCGGTCGTGAACGTGGCGGGGTCGCGTCCATGCGCGTCGAGGCGGGCGCGCATGGCGTCCTGCTCGTCACGGAAGCGCTCCGTCGACGTGGCGCCCGCGCCCATCCAGCCGTCGCCCAAGCGGGCGGCGCGGTCGAGCGCGGCGTGGGCGTGTCCTCCGAACCAGAGCGGGATGCGCTCCTGGACGGGCGTGGGGCTGATGAAGGCGTCGTCCAGCTGCCAGAAGCGCCCCTCGAAGCTGACGCGCTCGCCGGTCCAGAGTCGCTGCATCAGGACCAGCCCCTCCTCGAAGCGGGACGCTTTCCCTGCCGCTGGAGCGCCGAACGCCTCGGAGAAGGGGGCGCCGGTGGCGTTGCCCATGCCGACGCCGGCGATGAGCCGTCCGTTCGAGAGGCGGTCGAGGGTCGCGAGGCTCTTGGCGAGGTTTATGGGGTTGCGCAGGACGCTGATGAGAACGGAACTACCGAGGCGCGCCCTGGCGGTGAGGGCCGCAGCGTAGGAGAGCAGGGGGATGGGGGCGAGGTCGTTCTCCGCGTTGATGGCCTGCTCCACCACCCAGCAGCTGTGGTAGCCCAGCTCCTCGACAGCGGCGAAGAAGGGCGGCAGTACCGCGACGTCGATCTCGCCGGTGAACCGCTGGGGAATGGCGATGCCGAAACGCAGGTTGGGGTCGATGATGGCGTGCTCTCCCTACGCGCGGGTTGCCCCTACTTGCCCAGGATGTTGAGGGCGGCGCCGGCGCGGAACCATTCGAGTTGTTCGCTGCTCATGGTGTGGGTGAGCTCGATCTCCTCGTCGCCGCCCTCGAAGTGGTGGATGACTGCTCGGACGGGCTTGCCGGGCGCGATGTCGGACAGGCCGGTTACGCTGATGGTGTCAGCCTCGAGGATCTTGTCGTAGTCGTCCGGGTCGCTGAAGGTGAGGGGCATGACGCCCTGCTTCTTGAGGTTGGTCTCGTGGATGCGGGCGAAGCTGCGCACGATGACGGCCTTGCAGCCGAGCAGGCGCGGCGACATCGCGGCGTGCTCGCGGGAGCTGCCCTCGCCGTAGTTGAAGTCGCCGACAGCGACCCAGCCGAGGCCGTTGTCCTTGTAGTAGCGGGCAACCTGCGGGAACGGGGCGCGCTCGCCGGTGACCTGGTTCAGCCCCTCGCCGCGCTCGTCCGTGAAGGCGTTGACCGCACCGAGGAAGGCGTTGTCGCTGAGGCGTTCCAGGTGGCCGCGGAAGCGCAGCCACGGCCCGGCAGGGGAGATGTGGTCGGTCGTGCACTTGCCCTTGGCCTTCACGAGCACCTGCACGCGCTCGAAATCGTTGCCGTCCCAGCGGGGGAAGGGCGAGAGCACCTGCAGGCGCGTCGAGGTGGGGTCGACGTTCACGACGATGGCGCTGCCGTCGTCGGCGGGGGGCTCGTAGCCGAAGCCGCGCCCCGCGAAGCCGTCCTCCGGTACCTCGGGCGCCTCGCCGGGCGGGTCCAGCTTGAATGGCTGGCCGTCGGCGCCGGTGAGGGTGTCGGTCATGGGGTTGAAGGAGAGTCGACCGGCGAGGGCGAACGCGGTGACGATCTCCGGGCTCGCGATGAAGTTCATGGTGGAGGGGTTGGCGTCGTTGCGGGCGGGGAAGTTGCGGTTGAACGACGTGACGATGGAGTTGACGTCGCCGGGGTTGATGGTGGGGCGCTTCCACTGGCCGATGCAGGGGCCGCAGGCGTTGGCCATGACGCTCGCGCCGACGGACTCGAGCGCGGACATCTGACCGTCGCGCTGGATGGTGGCGTTGACCGCTTCCGAGCCGGGGGTAACGAGGAAGTCGACGGCCGCTCCGACGCCGTGCTCGGCGGCCTGCCGGGCGACGTTGGCGGCGCGGGAGACGTCCTCGTAGGAGGAGTTGGTGCACGAGCCGATGAGGGTGGCGGAGAGGCGGTCCGGGTAGTTCTCCTTGATCACGGCGTCGGCGAGTTCGGAGATGGGGCGCGCGAGGTCCGGCGTGTGCGGGCCGACGACGTGCGGCTCCAGCGTGTCCAGGTCTATCTCGACGATGCGGTCGAAGTACTTCTCCGGTTCCGCCTCGACCTCGGCGTCGCCGGTGAGGAGGTGGGCGTACTTGTCGGCGAGTTCGGCGAGCTCGGGGCGGCCGGTCGCGCGGAGGTAGGCGGCGGCGTGGCCGTCGTAGGGGAAGATGGATGTCGTCGCGCCGAGCTCGGCACCCATGTTGCAGATGGTGGCCTTGCCGGTTGCGCTGATGGAGTTGACGCCGGGGCCGAAGTACTCGACGACGGCGTTGGTGCCGCCGGAGACGGTGAGGATGCCGGCGAGTTTGAGGATGACGTCCTTGGGGGCCGTCCAGCCGCTCATGGAGCCGGTGAGCTTGACGCCGATGAGGCGCGGGTAGAGCACCTCCCACGGGAAGCCGGCCATCACGTCGACGGCGTCAGCGCCGCCGACGCCGGAGGCGAACGTGCCGAGGCCGCCCGCGTTGGGCGTGTGGGAGTCGGTGCCGATGATCATGAGGCCGGGGAAGGCGTAGTTCTCGAGGATGACCTGGTGGATGATGCCGGAGCCGGGGCCCCAGAAGCCGAGGCCGTACTTGGCGGCGGAGGAGCGGAGGAAATCGTAGACCTCGCGGCTCTCGGATTTGGCGAGGTTGGTGTCTGCCAGCGCGCCCTCGAACGCCGTGATGAGGTGGTCGCAGTGGACGGTGGTGGGGACGGCGGTGGTGGGTTTGCCCGCCTGCATGAACTGGAGGATGGCCATCTGGCCGGTCACGTCCTGCAGACCGACGCGGTCGGGGCGGAGGTTCAGGTAGCTCTCGCCGGGGAGCAGATCGGCGTCGGTAGGATCGTCGAGGTGTCCGAGCAGGACCTTCTCGCCGTAGGTGAGCGGTCGTCCGAGGCGCGCGCGAACGGCCTCGAGCCGTTGTTCCATCTTCCGGTATGCCTCCTCGACGAAGGCTGGGGTCGAATCAACCAGGGGAGCCGCCATGTGCAATCTTCCTCCGCAGTATGAGTGTGGATAGGGCTAGATTATCACGACGCGGCAGCGGGTTGTGCCGAGCCGCGGGTGGGGCCGAAACAAGAATCTCATCGGCCCTCGCTCTTGAGACCCTTGTTCGGGATTCTACGAGTGAGCGGCACCCGCTGTTTGAGATTCTTGTTCCCTTGCTGGAAGGCATTTTCATGGCCGTAGACTGCTTCCTGCGAACAAGGCAACAACAATCTCATCGTTTTACAAGTTGCTTCGCTGTCCCATAGATCCTGTCTATGGGTGAGCACTGAGCTATCGACAGAATCTATGGGTATTGCCGGAGCGCCGGTCATGTATCCAGCGTAGCGGACGTGGGGGCAATGGGGTAAGGGGCGGATGTCAGATGTTGGGCGAGTGCTCCCCGAGAGGATGTTGCGTGCTGAAGTGCGGACACCGCCTGCGGCTCCGCCCAACATGACAGCCGGGGGGGGGGCGAGGTTCTTGCCTCCGCAGGAACGACGAGGCGCTTTTTCACAGGAATGGCCCAGGGCCTTGTCAGGCCGTGTAAGGGAACGAAAATTGGGGAGGTGTCCCATCCCATCCCATCCCCACACCGCGTGCGCTGCCCGCGCACTCTGGATTCCCGCTGGTGCGGGAATGACGGACGCTATTTCACAAGAACGACGAGACCGTCCCGCGCCCCGGAGTACCCTCACCCTAACCCTCTCCCCTTGTAGGGAGAGGGGATAAAGCCCCGCTAGCCCAGTTCCGCGACGGCTGCCGCGAGGTCGAGCGTGCCGAGATAGATGGCGGCGCCGATGATGGCGCCCTCCGCGCCGATGTTGGCGAGCGTTCGCAGGTGGCCGATCTCCGCGATGCCGCCTGAGGCGATGATGCGGGCTTTGCCTGCGGCTTCCGCCCGTTGCACCATGTCGCTTACCGCGGGGAAGTTGGGCGAGGTGAGCGTGCCGTCGCGGGTGATGTCGGTGTAGATGAAGCGACGCACGCCAAGCTCCGCCATGCGGTTGAGGAGGTCGGGCGCGGGGACAGCGCCGCTCTCCGTCCAGCCGGCTACGGAGACTATGCCCTCGCGGGCGTCGATGCCGACGATGACGCGCTCCGCCCCGTGGGCGGCGAGCGCCTGCTCGATGAGTGCG
>DAOUHP010000153.1:0-2951 GCA_034428575.1 Dehalococcoidia bacterium
GGAGCCAGCCTGGGCGAGCAGTCCCCCCGCGATGGGGTTGCCCATCGCGAACGCGACCAGCGACGCTACCGCGATGCCCAGGCTGAAGACGGTCACCTGGTTTGGCGTGACCGGCGTATGCGCGAGCAGCCCGGCTAAGGGCCGGGAGATGCGCCGGTTCAGGTGGCGTGAAACCAGCCCGTCATAGGGGGAGGTCTGTGACGGAGCCGAGGTGGTCATATGCGCTCTTGAAGTCTGCGAGGGTGTCGATGTCGGTCCAGAAGAGGCCCTCTATGTCGCGCGTCGTGACTCCGTTAGGCGTGTCCGCCAAGTGCTGCATCACGCGGCTCAATTCCAGCGCCGAGCCTTCCTGCGCATAGAGGTAGTCGAGGGTGGCGAAGATGGACGGCTGGAAGACGAATACGCCGATGTCCACGGCGTTCCAGCGCCGCAGCCCCTTGCCGATGCGCCGGAGGAAGCCGTCGTTGTCCACCAACACCTTCGTGGCGTCGCTCAACTGGCCCTCCATGCATGCGGCCGAGTCCACGCCCAGCATCGCCGGGTGTTCATATTCCCCCGTCAACCGGACGGCAACATCCGGTTCGATGATGTGGTCGCTCATCGCCAGCATGAACGGTCCGCCTCCCGCAAAGTCCTGTGCGGCGAGCACGGAAACCGCGTTGCCCCCATCGAACTCCGGGTTGAGGATGAATTCCAACCGAACTCCGTCCGGCGCCCATCCGGTAAGCCCTTCGACGATCTGCTCTGCGCGGTAGCCGACGACGATGCCGACCTCCCTGATGCCCGCTTCGGCCATCGCGGCGAGCGGGTAGGAGATGAGTGGACGGTCTCTGAGCCGGATGAGCGGCTTTGGTGTCCGATACGTGAATGGCCGGAGTCTGCCGCCGTCACCGGCAGCGAGGATTACTCCCTGCATAGGCTGCTCCTTCCCAAAGTCATCCTCTCCGCCGGGGGAATAGCGGATAGCAGCACCCTCATGCTCGGCGAGGGCGCGGAAGAGAATCGGCCAGCGGCAGCTATGCCCTGGCGAGCTCCTGGGACTCCTCTACGATCTTCGGAGTCAGATGTGCGGGGACCTCGCTATAGTGGTCGAATTGCATGGAGAGGGTCCCGCGTCCCTGGGTGAGTGCGCGCAGGTGTGTGGAGTACTGCTGCGCCTCAGATTGCGGTAGCTCGGCTTCGATGTGTGCGACGCCGCCTACCGGGGTCATGCCCGATATGTGTGCGCGTCGTGTATTCAGATCACTCACCACCGCGCCCGCAAACTGCTCCGGGGCGACGATGGCCATGCGCATCACCGGCTCCAACAGCGTAGGGGATGCCTCGACGACACCCTTCTTCATCGCCATGCTGCCGGCTATCTCGAAACTCTGGCCGGACGAGTCCACCGAGTGAGAACTCCCATCTGTGAGGACAACCCGTACGTCCACGATGGGGAAGCCCGCGAGCGCGCCTTCATCCATCGTCTTGTGCACGCCCTTCTCGACCGCGGGGATGTACTCGCGCGGCACGTTCCCGCCGACAACTTCCGATGCAAACTCAAAGCCTTCGCCTCGGCCACGAGGCTCCAACCGCAACAGTACGTGCCCATACTGGCCGTGGCCGCCGGACTGCTTCTTGTGCTTGTATTCCACGTTCGTGACCCTGGAGATCGTCTCACGGTAAGCCACACGCGGCGGGGCAAGTTCGAGCTCGACGCCAAACTTTCGCTTGGCGCGCTCTGCCATCACTTCTACGTGCGTGCTGCCCTGGCCCGCGATGATTAGTTCTCCCGTCGCCTGATCGCGGTGGAGGACCAGTGAGGGGTCCTCCTCCGTGAGCCGTGCGAGGGATGAGGAGAGCTTCTCCAGGTCTGCCTTGCTCTTGGGATGCACGGCGATGTGGAAGACAGGTTCGGGAAACTCCATGCGCGGCAGGGATACTGCGTCTGCCTTGGTGGCGAGCGTGTCTCCGGTCACAGCATGTGCCAGCTTCGAGACGCTGCCGATGTCGCCTGCCGCGAGACTCGAGACACTCTCCTGCTTCTTGCCGACCGGCACGAACACCTGGCCGATGCGCTCAGTGTCGCCTGAACCGCTTTCGAGCACCTCGCTGTTGGCGGAGAGCGTGCCGCTCATCACGCGGAAGAACGAGAGCTTGCCGACGAATGGGTCGGCGGTCGTCTTGAAGATGAAGGCGGCAAGGGGGCCGCTGGAGTCTGCCGTCAGCTCTACGTCCTCCCCGTTCTTCGTGGCCTTCGTGGCGGGGGCCTGAGCAGGGGAGGGGATGTAGTCCACGATGGCGTCCATCAGTTCGCCGATGCCAGTCTCGGTGGTGGCGGAGCCTGCCAGTACAGGCACGGTCTGTCCCGTCCGGATGCCGATGCTCAAGCCCTGCGCTATCTCCTCGTCGCTGAGGGAACCATCGTCAAGGAACTTCATCGTAAGGTCGTCGTCGGTCTCAGCGACAGCCTCCGCGAGCTGGTCCTTAGCCGCAGCGATGGCATCTTCCATCTCCGCGGGAGCGCCGCTCTCGACGCAACTGGCGACGCCGCTGAAAGCGGCTTCCGCACCGATGGGCAGGTTGATTGGCGCGCAACGGCTTCCGAAGTGTGAGCGGACTTGTGCCATCGTGGCTTCGTAGTCGGCGTGTTCTCGGTCCATCTTATTGACGAAGACGATTGCGGGGATGCCGAGTTCGCGGACGCGCTGCCACGCTATGTCCGCGCCTACTTCCACGCCGCTGGGGGCGGAGAGCACGATTACCGCAGCGTCGGCAGCGCGCAGTGCGGATACGGTCTCTCCCAGAAAGTCCGCATAACCGGGGGTGTCGATCACGTTGATCTTCACGCCCTTCCAGACGCACGGGAGGATGGCGAGTTGCAGACTCGTCTGCCTGCGGTGCTCTTCAGGCTCGAAGTCGGAGGCGGTGTTGCCGTCCTCGACACGCCCGGGGCGGTTGATAGCCTGGCT
>DAOUHP010000154.1:0-4769 GCA_034428575.1 Dehalococcoidia bacterium
TCCGGGAGCCCTCGCCACTTGCAACCCTGCTCGGTTACGTACAAGATGGCGTTGAGGACTTGGCGGTTCGAGATGCGCACATTGCCGCGTTGGACGGGGAGATAGGGGGCGATGCGTTGGTACTGCGCTTCCGTAAGTTCCATGCGCACAACATATCACATCTACTCCGTTAGTGTGAACAGGCCCTAGCCCACGTCCTCGGCGGCTGAGGCGCCTGCGATCTTTCCGAATACGGAGCCCTGCATGAGTCCCGCCCCGCCGGCGTAGTTGTGGTAGAAGAGGCCGCCAACGATCTCGCCCGCGGCGTAGAGGCCGGGAATGGGGTTGTCGGTCGTGTCCATGACCTGCGCGCGGCGGTTGATGCGCAGCCCACCGAATGTGAAGGTGATGCCGCACGTCACGGCGTAGCCCTCGTACGGCGGCGTGTCCAGCGGCAGCGCCCAGTTGGTCTTGGGTGGCTCGACGTTTTCCGTACGGACGCCATCCAGCACCGTGGGGTTGTAGTTGCCGGGCCGGCAGGCGGCGTTGTACTCGGCGACGGTCTGCGCAAGGCCATCGGGGTCGATACCGAGCTGGTCCGCGAGCTCCTCGATGGTGTCAGCCTCGCCCTTCGTCACCTGGGGGATGCGGTACTCGTCGCGCAGCAGGTGGAGTGTCTTCTGGTCGAAGAGCTGGAAGGCGGCGCGCTCCGGCTGAAAGAGGATCTGCTTGCCGTACTTGGCGTAGGTGTAGTTCCGGAAGTCCGCGCCCTCGTCCACGAACCGCTTGCCGTCCACGTTGACGATGAGGCCGAACGGGTACGAGTGCTTCTGGTAGAGGTCGGTGATCGAGCGGTTGCCGAACGGGGGCGCGTTGAGGTCCCAGGCGACGGCGTGGCAGCCGCTGTAGTGGCCGAACGCCTGCGCGCCGACCTCGAACGCCATCTTGTGACCGTCGCCGGTGTTGTAGCGAACGCCGCGCACCTTGGCGAGCTCCCACCCGGGGCCGAGGTAGCGGGCGCGCATCTCCGGGTTCGCCTCGAAGCCGCCGCACGCGAGGACGACCGCGTCGGCGGTGAGCGTCTGCCGTCCGTCCGGCGTGCGCACCGTGACGCCGTTCACGTGTCCGGAGTCGTCCTGCTCCAGGCGCATCGCGGTGTGGTCGTAACGGATGTCGATGCCGCGTTCGATGGCAATCTCGAAGAGCTGATCGGAGAGGCCCTTCCCGCCTCCGACGGCTTGCAGGCAGAGGCCGCCCCAGAAGCGGAACTTACCCTCCACCTTGAAAGCCTGGTGCGTCCACGACGGCACGAAGCGCACGCCCTGCTCGTACATCCACTTCATGGTGGGGAACGACTGCCGTACGAGCGTGTCGGCCATCTCCTGGTCGGAGAGGCCCTCCGTGACGCGCATGAGGTCCTCGAAGTACTTGCCCTCGGTGTAGGCGCCGACCTCCATCACGTCGAGTTCAGCCGGCGAGAGGTCGGGCACGAGCTGGACGACTTCATCGATGCCCTTGTACGCGAAGCGGATGGCCCCGCCGGTGAAGTAGGTGTTGCCGCCGCGCATCGGCTCAGGGGCCTTCTCGAGGACGACGACGCTCTTCCCGGCTTCCCGGGCGGCGAGCGCGGCGCAGAGGGCTGCGTTGCCCGCGCCGATCACGATGAGGTCTGCTGTGTTTGCGTTGGTTGTGCTCATGGCGCGTAAGGTTAGCAGGTTGGCGCGAGGCGCTCACGCACTCCACCCCGCCAACCCGGACGAGGGCCCCCTCACCCCATCCCATTCCCCTTGCAGAAACCCTTGCATAACCCATCGCAAACCCCCAAGCCCCGCCCCGGAGTACCCTCACCCTAGCCCTCTCCCCTTGTAGGGAGAGGGGATCAGGCACCCCGAGAGGATGCTGCGCGCTAAAGCGCGGGCTGCGTTCAGCATGACAGGCTCCCAGCCCCCAGCCAGGCTGCGAGATTCCCGCTTTCGCAGGAATGATGGGTGAGGGCGAGGATGACGGAATTGCGAAGCCGTCAGGCGATGGAGCGGCCACCATCAACGACGATGGTCTGGCCGTTGACCATCGCGGACTCGTCGGAGGCGAGGTAGAGCGCGCAGAGGGCAGTGTCCTCGGGTGTGACGTGCCTACCGAGCGGCACCGCCTCCTTCGGCGGACCGGAACCGCTCTGACCGGCGATGCGCCGCTGCCCCTCCTCGTAAACGAGGAAGCCGGGGGCGATGGCGTTGCAGCGGATGCCGTACGAGCCGTACTCGACGGCCATCTGCTTGGTGAGCCCGGCGATGGCCGCTTTCGCCGCCGCATGCGCCGGGTGGCGCTTCGACCCCGCGGCGTAGCCGGATACCGACGATATGTTGACGATGGAGCCCCTGCCCGCCTTCATCATGGACGGCAGGACGTGCTTACAGGTGAGGAAGACCATCGTGAGCTCATGATCGAGTACGAACCGCCAGTTTTCCAGGCTCGTTTCGTGGAGCGGGCTGAACCGGACGAGCCCGGCGGCGTTGTAGAGCGCGTCGATGCGCCCATGCGCGTCCAACGCAGCCTGCGCCAGACGTTCGTTCGCGTCCTCCTGTGTGAGATCGCCGACGACGGTCACAGGCGGCGCGGCGGCGCCGAGGAGCCAGGCCGCGGTCTCTTCGAGGCCATCGGCGTCGAGGTCGGCGAGCACGAGCGCCGCGCCCTCGCTGTCGAACAGCTGGGCGGCGAGCCGCCCCTGCCCGCTCGCCGCGCCGGTGATGACGGCGACCTTGTTTTCGAGCCGGTTGGGCATGACTTCCTCCGTCCGAGTCCTTAGTTGGCGGGCGTGGTAGTTCCCGTACATCATCGGGCACCCCGCCGCCCCGCCCACCCTCACCCCCGGTCCCTCTCCCGCCATCGGGAGAGGGGAGCAGACAACTCCACTGCCCTCCGCCAGTTATGGAAGGGTCTCCTTGTGGGGAGAGGGGCCGGGCACCCCACGCCCCAAGGCGCGAAGCCTGACCGACCATTCTGGATTCCAGCCTTCGCTGGAATGACGGGACTTGCGTCCCGCGGGTCTACGCGCCGAGGTTGGCGGTGAGTTCGCTCATGGAGGCGAGGGACTCCAGCGAGGCGACGCTCTCGATGACCTGCGCAGCGCGCTCCGCGCCGATGACGGGCTCGCTCCATTCGGTGAATTTGGCCTGCATCTCGTCCCACGACATGGGGTTCTCCGGTTCGCCCTTGGGGTATGGGACGGTGCGCTCGATAACGCGCCCGTCCGCCGTGCGCAGGGAGACGATGGACTCCATGCCGGCGCCGAACCGCTCGTCGAGCGTGACGCTGGTGCGCTGCATGAGGCGCCGCACCTCGGCGTCGTCGAGGCGGTCGTAGGCGTCCCATGCGTAGGCGCCATTCCCCGCCGTGGCGGCGGCGGCGAAGTAGACGCTGAACTGGCCCTCGACGACGTTGGACGGCACACGCTTCATCTCCGCGGGGTCGGCTACGAGCCCGAAGCCGGTCTCGCCCATCGCGATCTCGATGCCGTCGATGTCGGGCGAGGCGAGCGACTCGGCGCGGACGATGTCGGCGACAGCGTCGATGGTGGCGTGGCTGTAGCGGCAGCACGGGTACGGCTTGACCGCAGTATTCATCACCTCGAAGTCGCTGCCGAGTCCGTCGAGCGCGCGTGAGGCGTCCGCGCCGCTGCCGGCGTAGAGCGCGAAGTAGCCGTGGCCGCCCTCGATGGGCGACGTCGCGCCGAGGTAGTCGTGGCGGGCCATGACGAGGCTCATCACGGCGTTGTGCGCGGCGAGGCCGGTGTGGAATCGCTTGTTCCAGGAGCCATTCTCCAGGAATTGGGTCGAGCCGGCGGACTGGCTCACGTTCAGTCCCATCGCGTTCGCGGTCTGTTGCGCGGAGTAGCCGAGCAGGCGCGCGCCCGCGGCGGAGCAGCCGAAGATGCCGGTGGTGGCCGTGGGATGAAAGCCGCGCGCGTGGACCGAACCGCCGTGTGCCTTGCCGACCTTGCCGGTGACGTCGTAGCCAACGACGGCAGCGGTGAGGAAGTCGCGCCCGGAGACAGCGTGTCCGCCTGACGCGTGTTCATCGGCGAGCGCGAGCAGCGTGGCGAAGAGCGGGGTGCCGATGTGGATCACGGCGTCGCGGTGGGTGTCGTCGAAGTCCATGCTGTGGGCGAAGGTGGCGTTGAGGAGCGCGGCATAGTGGGCCGGGAGGCGCTCCGGGCGTCCGAGAACGGCGCTCTCCCCTGCCGCGCCGGACGCGAGGTCCAGCACGCCGTCGATGACGGGACTGGACGATTCGCCGGTGCGCAGTCCTCCGTAGGCGACGCCGAGAAAGTCGAGCAGCATGTGCTTCGTGCGCTCGAGCACTTCCGGCGGGATGTCCTCGTACTTGAGGTTCTGCGCGTAGTCGACCAGCGCATTCGTTATGCCGGTTGCCATGGCTATGCCTCCTTACGCCGGCTGAGCGGCGGGCTGGGGGAACACGTCGTTGCTGGGGGCGTGCTCCCGCTTCCAGACCATGACGTCGCGTTCGAACTCGATGACGGTCACGCCCTCCTGCTGGAGCCCGCGCGTCTTGATGTGCACGATGCCGCGCCTGGGGTCGGACTTCGACTCGCGGGTGGCAACGACCTCGGTCTCGGACCAGAGGGTATCGCCCGCGAAGACGGGGTGCGGGAGGCGCACCTTGTCCCAGCCGAGGTTGATGCCGTTGCGGCTCACGTCCGGCACGGTGAGGCCGGTGACGACAGCCAGCGTGACGAGGCTGTTCATCAGCGGGCGCTGGAACTGCGTGTTCTT
>DAOUHP010000155.1:0-8480 GCA_034428575.1 Dehalococcoidia bacterium
GGGTGACACCCACCGCTTGCGCACACGTATCATTCTTCTGTATCATTCCTGCGTATCCTTGGATACAAGGATGGCATAAAAGCCGTGACGACCGGTCCGACAGAGGAGATCCCGCGCTACTTCCACGACTACGCACTCGAGAACGAGCGCGCCCACAGGGAATCGACTGAGCGCATCGACCTCTTCAGGAGCGAACTCGCCGACCGCATCGAGGGGGTGAGAAGCGATCTCGGGGGCCGCCTCAGCAAGGTGGAAGGCGAGCTCCGCATCATCAAGGCCATCAGCCTGGGCATTTTCGGCACGGTGTTCGTGGCCGCATCCAAGTACGTCATCGGCTGGTGATTCAACCGCGACCGTAGAAGGGACGTAACGCGGACGGCGCACCACCACAGCGGTGCGCCGTCCATTTCGTACTCGGACCTATCGGTCGGGTCAGTCTACTGAGCGCCGAAGAACTTACCCTCGACCGGCACGGGGTCGATGTGGAAGTTGTCCGGGGAGTCGGCCGGGATAGGGCTGCCGTCCGGCTTCAGCCGCGTCTGGATACCCTCGGTGGTGTCCCTCTGCGCGCCCATGCGCAGCATGAACAGGTTCCGCCCGCCGGTGTTGAGGTAGCGGTAGTACGCGCCCTTCGGGATCATGATGCCCTCGTACTCGCCGAGCACCTTCCCGTCACCGTTCTCGTCGAAGAACGTAACCTCGCCCTCCAGCACGACGAACGCGTGGTCCTCGTTCGTGTGGGCGTGCACGGCATTCTCACCGCCCTCCGCATTGACCTTGAAGCTCAGCCAGAGCAGGTCCGTGCGGGCGAGGTCGATGTTCGTGCGCCCCGCCGACAGGTACGGCCCCTTGATGGAGAACGTGGACGTCTTCGGCGTGGTCTGCGTCTCGGTGGTCATGGGATCCTCCTCGTTCCGTGTGCTGCTATCTTACCCCGTCTTCCAGACGGCGTCCCGCCAAGCGGCGTATGGCGAGACGGCGTCCTGCAAACCCTATCCCACGAGGCCCTTGACGACGTCGGACAGGCGCTCGCCGATCATGATGGACGTGACGTTGGTGTTCGCGTGCGGGATGGTGGGCATGATGGAGGCGTCCGCCACGTACAGGTTGTCGATCCCGTGCACTTTCAGGTTGCTGTCCACCACGGCCATGGGATCGGACGCCGGGCCCATCTTGCACGTGCCGATGCCGTGATGGTAGCTGCCGTGCGCGCTGCGGGCGAACTCGGCCCAGTCTTCGTCCCGCGTCGGTGAGATGAGCGGCCCGTAGAACTCCTGCATGGACTCGTGATGCACCAGCTCGTAGATGAACTCCATCGCGTTCAGCATCGCCTTCAGATCGTCCGGGTGGCGGAGCATCGCGTCCTCGATCTCCGGCAGGTCGTCCGGGTCCGCGCTCACGAGACGGATGCGGCCGCGGTCGCGCTGCTCCAGTAGGTTCGCGGAAACGGGCCACATGGTCTTCAAACCCTCCACTGCCGTCGGGGGGCGCTGGAAGATGTGGAAGTTCCCGTGCGGCAGGCCGGGGTCGCTCTTGTACATCAGCCGGAAGCGCGGGATCACCCAGTCCGGGTTGAAGTCCGCGTTCCCCTCGAACGTCATCTCCATCGTCGCGTGGTCCTGGTAGTTCTCGCCCACGCCCTCGAGCGCGTTCACGACCGGGATGCCGAGCCGCTGCAGTTCACCTGCCGGGCCGATCCCTGAGAGCATGAGGATCTGCGGGCTGTGGTAGACCCCCGCGCAGAGCACGACGGTGGACGCCGAAACCGTGTTCACCTCTCCCTCGCGCTTGTAGACGACTCCGTTGACCCGCCCGTTCGCGATGGAGAGCGTCTGCACGTACGCGTCCGAGACGACGTCCAGGTTGGGGCGTCCCCGCGCGGGGTCGAGGTACGCGACCGTCGTGTTCTGCCGCACGCCGTCCTTGACGTTGTAGGCGGAGCTGCAGACCCCGTACGGGGCCGGCACGTTCAGGTCCGGGCACATCGGCAGACCCATACTCAAGGCGCGGGAGATGAACGCACGCACCGGCGCGTCCGCGCTCTCCTCCTCATCCACCCTGAAAGCCCGGTAGACGTAGAGCGGACCGTCCTCTCCGTGGATGTCGTTGCCCCCATAGTCCGAGTCCGTCTCGATGCGCCGGAGGAGTGGCAGACACTCGTCGAACGACCAGCCGGGGTTGCCAAGCTCGGCCCACGTGTCGAGGTCGTGCTTCGTGGGGCGCACGACGGCCATCGCGTTGACGGACGAACCGCCGCCCATGACGCGTCCGCTCACCTTGTAGAACGTGCTGCCGTCGCCCGCGCGGGGCGTCGGGTAGAGCACGACGTAGGGGGACTCGAGCACAACACGCGCCCATCGGCTTCCGTCGGCTATCTCCTGCGGTATAGGTTGGGGATCAGGTCCCGCCTCCAGCAGTAGCACTTGCCTGTCCGGGTCCTCGCTCAGCCGCGCTGCTGCCGCGCAACCCGCCGATCCCCCGCCGATGATGATTGCGTCGTAGGAACGTCTCGCCTGCACTGTTCAGCGCCTCCTCATGCCGGGGCTTCCACTTTCTTCCGCAGCCGATTGAAGAACTCCTCGATGACCTGCGCGCCGGTCGCCCGCAGGATCATGTCGCCAACGATGCCCAGGCGGCCCCTGATGTTCACCTCGGCCATGTACGCAAGCTCGGTCGCCACGCCGTTCGGGGATAGGGTCATCGTGATATCCGAGGTCATCGTGCTCTTCGTCAGCGAGTCCTCCCCTTCGACGTGCGCCCTCAGGCTCACCGGGGCTTCCGCGTCCACGATCTGCGACGTGAACCTGAAGTCTCCTGAGACCGGCCCGACCCTGGCGTTCATGCCGCCTTCGAATGTCCGGTCGTCTATCTTCACGAGGTTCTGCACGCCGGGCATGCAGTCCGCGAACTGTTCTATGTCGAGCACCACGTCCCAGACGGTCTCAGCCGTGGCCTGCAGCGACACCTTCCCCTGGTACTTCATCCCGCTCCTTCTTCCGATGAACTTGCGCAGCGAGACTATCGCATGCACCTTCCGCGCACAAACGGAACTGGTGCACGTGGATGAGCACCTGAGACAGGCGGGTTCAGCCCGGTACGACGAGCCGCGCTACCGGCACACCCAGCGCCTCTGCGATGCGCTCCAGGGTTTCGAGGGACGGCGCATGCTTCCCGCTCTCAAGTCGGCTGAGGTTGGGCCGCTGCATACCGGAACGCGCCGCCAGTTGGGTGCTGGTCATACGCTGCGACACACGGAGGCTGCGCACCCGCGCTCCGATGCGCCCAGCGCGGTCAGCGGGTGGCTCAACGCGGGGCTGCACCCTGTTCTTGTGATAGGCATACTGCGGCTCGCAGTAGTGGAGGATGGCGTCCCAGGGCAACTCGAGTATGTTTCCGGACTCCTGAGTGATCTTCAGGTACTCATTTGCTTCGCCGATCTCCCACCTGGCAGCTTCCGTATCGTCAGCACCGGATACTTCGGTGAGGTCCAGTGCGTAGCATTTCCCATTCTCAAAATGAACGATGAGCATCCTGGCCCGCCTGATGTAATCAACCTTGCTCAGACGCCTCCCAGCGTCAGCGCCCAGGCGCTTCTCCAGGTAGGAACGTACTTCAGAGGCGGCTTCCGCTTCTCTGCCGAAGAGCATGAACTCCCGCGGCGATTCCTCCATAGGAGGTAGGTCCTCCGGGTCCGAGAGCAAGAACAGCCAGGGCTTCTCTTTCGCATCAGGGTCTACGAGGAGTGGAGCCGGCCAGAGGTCCATGTCCTCCACCTGCGTGTCCACGATGTACGCTTGCGCTGGCTCGTGGAGCGCATGCTGGAGGTCCGGTTTCACCTCCACTTGAGCCGGGGCGAGTTCGTCCGTAAGACGATCGGCAAGCTCAGGCGACGACGTGATAACGCACGCCTTCACCGAGTACGGGATGGGCGTATCCTTACCTTTTCGCTTCTTGTCCGTCATCGTCGTCCTCCAGCAGGTAGCCAAGGGTTCGCAGCGCGTTCCGTAAGCGCCGCCCGACGCTGAAATCGTCCATCGGACATTGGTGCTCGATGTCCCATCGGCCTATCTCCGCTTCTCCTCTCCAGATGTGGACGTGTAGCGGCTCGTGGTCGCCCACCCAACTCTTGAAGATGTAGCCGCCTGCCCGCTTTATGCCCACAGGGCTCAACTCCAACCGATAGCGTATCAAACATGATACGGTTCCTGCAACCCCCCGCGAAACAAGACACTGACCGCGCATGACGGTCGTACGCAACAGACCACCCCGCTCGCGGGGTGGTCTGTGTTTGGCCGTGCTATCGAGGCGCGCAGGCGTCCTACGCGTCGGGGAACATGGCTACTTCGCGCTGCTTCGGGCCGTAGCCCTGCCAGTATTCTCCCGTCTGTGCGTCGTAGCGCCCCTGGAGGAAGCCGCCTGACTTTTCGCTGCGGATGATGATGGCCACGGTCTGCTCGCCCAGGCTGCGCTCGGCGTGTATCTCGTAGGGTCGCACGAGGTCTACGGAGCCAGGCTCCACCTTGAAGTTGCCGACCTCCTCGATGGATACGAAGTCGGGGCGTCGCTCCTCGCCCTTCGCCGGGCGATAGCGCTCGATCATCTCATGGCCTTCCAACACGCCGTACAGCGTGTAGATGTGAGCGTGGTCGTGGATCCCGCGCCAGGTCGGGTGCTCGGGATTCACTATTGGTGTCCCCCTGACCTCGCGTTTCAGTCCGTTGATCGCGAATCCATAGTCCGGGTCCTCGTAGAAGATCAGGTTTTCGGCGCGGTCCGTGAATACATTGGCGGGCCATCCGGCGGAGGCCTCCTGCACTGTGGGGTCGGCGAGGAGCTCCTGCAGCACCGGCGTCAACGCTGCCCAGCGCTTCTCCAGGTCCGACTCGCTGGCGAAAAGCTCGCGCGTCTTCTTGATGAACCTGTCCAGGGCGGTCTCAGTCGTTACCGTGGTCATCGGTTTTCTCCTCCCTCCGGCTATACGCCGGCCGGAACTTCCGCGAGTCTGTAGAGGCTGGCGCAACTATCCCAGAGGATCTTCCTCTTGTCTTCATCCGTGATGCCGAGCCTGAGGAAACTGGACACGGCGTCGGGATACCTGGAGTCCCCGTGCGGATAGTCGGTCGAGAACACCATCTTGTCGCTGCCGAACCAGTCTATGGCATATTTGGCGGGCTCTTCGTCCGGTTCGACGGAGATCCAGCACTGCCGCTTGAAATACTCCGTGGGCGTCATCGTGAGTTCGGGCACGCACACGTCCCCTTCCCGCTCGTAGCCTTCGTCGAGCCGCCATAGCAGCCACGGCGCCCAGGCGCAGTTCGCCTCCAGGAAGGCCGCGCGCAGGCGGGGGTGACGCTCCAGCACGCCCCCGCCGCAGAAGCTCGCGAGCGCCATCATCTGCTCGACCGGCTGCGCGAACACGCGGCGCAGCATGAAGTTCGCTCCGAAGTGGTCGCCCACCTGGCGCGCGCCGGACGAAGACGCCTCGTGGAAGCCGATGGGGATGTCATACTCCTCGAGCGCACTCCACAGCGGATCGTAGAACGGGTCGTGCCACGGCTTGTCCGTCATCTGGTTGGAGCGCATGAACACCGCACGGAAGCCCAGCTCCTTCACGGCGCGCTCGACCTCCGCCACGGCGTCGTCCATATCGAATGGGGACACCATCGCCGCGCCGATGAGCCTGTCCGGCGCGGGAGCGCAGAACTCGGAGAGCCAGTCGTTGTAGGCACGCGCAAGCGCCGCCGCGAAAGGCGGGTCCATGTGCGGCTCAGCCAGCGTGTGGAGACCGCGCGTCGGGAAGAGCACCGCGACGTCCAGACCCTCCACGTCCATCGCTTCCAACTGCACCTCGGTGGACCATCCCCGCGCGGCGTGGGTCGCGTAGAGCTTCTGGTTGCGCTCGTAGTTGTGGCCGCCGGGCTGGTTGGGATTGCGCGACCCGCCCCCACTCTGCGAACGCGCTCCCCATGGCCTGCCGTCCGGGTGGACGGTGCGCAGGTCGCGCACGTTATCCGACGTCACGCCCACCTGCCCGTAGTCTCGGTACTTCTTGTCCGTGTACCGCTGCCAGAGGTCCGGCGGCTCCATGATGTGCATGTCGCTGTCTACGATCCTGAACCCTTCCTTGGACATCGTCGTCCTCCTATCTCGCAGGTTCCCCGTTCGGCAGTATCACAGCAACCATCGCTTCAAGCCGCTCATGAGCCTCGAATCCCTCGTTGACTCCCTCGAGCTCGTACCGGTGCGTGATGAGCTTCTCCACCGGCCTGTCCACGATTGTACGCATCGCCTGCAACGAGCGGATGATATGACGCGGGCCTGCCGAGAAGACACCCTGCACGCGGATCACCTTGCGCGTGAGCAGCGCCGGGTTCGCGGAAAGCAGGCCGTAGTCCGTCCACTGGCCTATCACGAGATAGCGCCCGCCGAACCGCACCATCTCCAGACCCTCGCGGAACGCTGTCAGCCCGCCGGACGCCTCGACGATGAGGTCGCCGCCCCGCCCGCCGGTGAGCTCCATCACGCGTTCGACGCGCGCTTCAGGCGTCGGGTATTCGTCGATGTCGACGGTCTCGCTTGCGCCGAGCGTCCGGGCGAGTTCCAGCCTGCTCTCCGGCGCCCCGACCACGATGACCCGCCCTGCCCCGCCGAGCAGCACCTGGTTGAGCACCCCCATGCCGATGGGGCCGGAGCCCTGCACGACCACGGTGTCCGCCAGGTTCACGCCGCCGATGCGGTCTATGCCGTTCAGCGCCGTGTGGTTGCCGATGACGCTCAGCAGCGCGCGCTCGTTCGAGACGTCGTCCGGGACGCGCAGCAGCCACGGCGTGGCGCTCAGTTGGATGTACTGCCCGAATCCTCCGCGCAGGTACGGCGCCTCGTCGCAGCGCGCCATTCCGTACGACCGCGTATTCTGGCACGACTCGCCCATCGCACAGCGGAAGCAGCGGCCGCACGGCGCGTCGCGGAATACGACGCGGTCTCCCACGCGCAACGGCTGCCCGAGCACGTCGATGGTGATGTCCGGCGATACTTCCGCCAGGACGCCGACGTTCTCGTGGCCGAAGATGGTAGGCGCAGGCGTGGCTTCCAGGTGCCATGCATGCACGTCCGTGCCGCAGATGGCGGCCATCTGCATCTGCACGAGCGCCCCGCCCGGCTCCATCGGCAGCACGGGGAACTCCTGCACCTCCAGCGGCATGTTCGCACCAACGAATACGGCAGCCTTGCACGTCGTCATCCGCGTTCCTCCTCCGTCAGTTCCAACCGTTCCGTCCATTCGACCCAATCGCGTATGGCCGCCTCTGGCGGGTATTGCGGCTCGTAGCCCAACTCGCGGCGGGCGCGGCCGATGTCCAGCGCGAAATAGGCTCGCGGGCCCATGCCGCGGGGGTCCAACCCCGGCCCGATGTCGATCTGCGCACCGGGGATAACGGTGCGGACGGCGTCAGCGAAATCGTTGAGCGTATACGTGCGGCCGCTCCCGATGTGGAAGACGTGGCCTTCGAAACTGTCCACCGTGCACGCGCGGACGACGCTCTGGGCGACGTCCCGCACGTAGGTCAGGTCGAGCCGCTGCTCGCCGCCCTGCGGGATGGCGATCGGGCGGCCCGCGAGGGCGCTCCGTATCAGCCGGCCCCAGATCACGTCGTGGCTGCCGTGGCGCTCCACACCTTTCCCGAGCCCGTAGATGCCAGCGAAGCGCAGGGCGGCGAAGTCGATGCCGTAGAGCCGGTGGTACTGGATGCCCATCAGCTCCGAGGCGGTCTTCGCCGCGCCGTAGACACTCTTGAGAGGATACGCCGGAAACATCTCGTCCACCGGGACCATCTGCGGCCCCAGGTGCTCGTCGGTCATGGGGGAGAGGGCGCCTATCGAACTCGTGAAGGCCACGCGGTCGATACCGTTCTGCCGCGCCGCTTCCAGCACGTAAACGGTTGCGAGAGCATTGACTGAGAAGCCACGCACGGGATCGGCATCCGCGGCGTCCGGATAGATCGCCGCGAGGTGGCAGATACGCTCGACGCGGTGCTCCTCGCAGACCCGGGTCAGTTGCTCCAGTGACGTGATGTCGCCCTCAACGAACGCAAACTCGCTGCTCACGTCGCGCAGAAGGGTGAAATCGGGCCGGTTGTCGAATACGACCGGCTCGTGACCCATCGTGAGCAGGTCGCGGGTCACCCAGCACCCATTCACCCCGAGTCCGCCTGTCACCAGGATGCGCAACGCCGCCTCCAACGGTTCCGGAGCGTACCGCCGCTGTCGCCGCAAGCCCGCCGTGTTCCCTGGCGATAACCTATGCAGACGGAGAACGACTGTCAAACCCCGCGCAACGATTTTGCACGAACGCCGCGCGCGGCTCTATAGTCGCCTCCTACTTCACAGAGCGAGGCTGGTCCCCGATGAAGACGGTTGCGGTTGACACGGGCGGAACGTTCACCGACATGGTCGTGCTCGAGCACGAGTCCGGCGAGGTCGAT
>DAOUHP010000156.1:0-7835 GCA_034428575.1 Dehalococcoidia bacterium
GGACAGAACCGCGACCCCGGCGGCGAGCCGTGGGTGCCCGCCGAGCCCGGCTTCGTCGTCGTCTCATGCGAGCGCGGCGACATCACCCGCTCGGCCTACGGCATCACCATCTACGACAACGACGGCCACCACACGATCGACCTCAAGCCGCCTTCAGGATGGGCGATGAACCGACGGGCCGAGCTCAAGGAGCTGTACGAAGCCGTCGTCAACGGCGCGCCCGTCTACCACACGCCCGAGTGGGGCATGGCGACGCTGGAGGCCACGCTCGCGGTCATCGAGTCCGGGAAGACCGGCAGGATGGTCGAGCTGCAGCACCAGGTGCCCGTCCACCCGCAGTACACCAACGCCAAGATCTTCGACCAGCTCCCCGCCGAGGCGGGCGTGCTCGTCGGATAAGCGGCAACCCGCCGTTATCGACCGGAAGGTTGCAACCGGCGGCGGGAAGGACTACCCTCACGCCCGACCCACTGGCGCGAAGCGGCTGAGGGGGATTTCAAGCCGCGAGCGTTCGATCACAAACCGCTGTCACAGCGAGCACAGGAGGAGGATCCATGTTCAAAGGCACGAAGGTTTTCGACGTCCATGGCCACGTATCGGCGCCCAATTCGGTGCGCTCCTGGATCGTCGGGGGGTTCTCCTCTGGCCACGTCGGTGAGAGCCCGCTGCGAGCGACAGGCTCCGGGTCGGGCGAGTTCAGCGACGAAGCGTTCCTGCGCACGAACACGATGCACACGGAGTACATGGACGAGCGCAACATCGACGTCCAGGTCATCGGCCCCCGGCCCTTCACGATGATGGGCTGGATGCCTCGCAACCTGTATGGCCCGTGGTGCGAGTTCACCAACGACACCATCAAGAAGCAGGTCGACAACTTCCCCACGCGGTACCTGGGCGCTTCCATGCTGCCCCAGATCGCGGAGGCCCCCGACCTGAGCAACTGTGTCCCTGAGTTCGAGAAGACGGTCAAGGACTATGGCTTCCAGGGCACGTACCTCAGCCCCGACCCGGACGGACGCCACAACTCCCCCGGCATGCACGAGCCGTACTGGTACCCCGTGTACGAGAAGTGCCAGGAGTGGAACGTCCCCGTGTTCATCCACGGCACCAACTGCCTGGACCCCCGTATCGGGCACATCCCCGGCAACTACCAGGTCGGCTTCGTCGTGGAGACCTTCCTGGCGAGCCGCATCCTCGCCTACAGCGACATCTTCCAGAAGTTCCCCGGCCTCCGCATCTGCATCGCCCACGCGGGCGGCGCGCTGGACCGGTTCATCGCCTCTTCCCGCCACCGGGGCAACTGGGAGGGCGACAGCCTCTTCTTCGACACCTGCACCTACGAGATCGACTACCTGGAGCTCGCCATCAAGCAGTGGGGCGTCGCCAACATCGCGTTCGGCACCGAGGCGCCCGGCTCCGGTCGCAACGTCCGCCAGGAGAGCGACCACCCGTCCCACACCGCGGTCGGCAAGACCTCGGACGACCTGCTCCCGGTCATCGACTACCTGCCCTCGCTGTCGGAAGAGGACAAGATCACCATCGTCAACAAGAACCCACTGAAGGTCTTCCCCGCATTCGCCAACGTCTAAACCAGGCTGGGCCGGACATACCGGAACGAGAGAGGGGCAGGAAATCCTGCCCCTCTCTGCTTTGAGCGGGGTGCTTATCCCCTCTCCCTTGAGGGGAGAGGGCCAGGGTGAGGGTGAACCGGCGCGCGGCCCCCTACTCTTCAGGAGCTGCTCCGTGCGAGTGGCCGGCGTGGCCGCCCATTTCCAGGTCGAGCGCCTTGTACACCGGCTCGCCGTGGTCGAGCCTCCCCACGATCTCGTCCATGTGCTCGTTCGGCTCGTCGTCGAAGGCGGTCCCCATCTTGCGGAAGAAGTTCGCCATCGAGGCTGGATCGGTGTAGTCGACGCCATCCAGCAGCTCGGCCTTGTTGAGTTGGTCCGGGCCGGCGCGCGGCATCCGCACGCGGAACGTCGAGAACAGCCGACGTGTGTCGGCGCTCCCGCAGCGCCCGCACGCAGCCGCCGCATCCGAACGCATCGAGCGGAAGAAGGCCGACGACTTGGCCCCGCACGCATTGCACCTGAACTCGTAGATCGGCATGTTTCCGGCCCCTACGCCCGCTCCGTCCGGTGGCGGGCCTCGTCGAACTGTCGCGCGGCGACCTCGCCGCCCATGAACCGCGGCAACCCGTGCGGCGGCCCCTCACGCGCCGGACGCAGGCCGACGACCTCCCGGTAGAACACGGCCGCAGGCTGGCCCTCGCGTTTCAGCATCCGCGACATCAGCACCTCCCCGAGGGCGCGCTCGATGTCGTCGGCCACCGTCCACGCCGCCCGATAGGCGACGCGTCCTGTGTGATCCACGATCCACGACATGTTCGACACGCCGCCGAACATGCGGTGCACCCTGCCCTGCAGCGAGTCCACCAGTATCGTGCGCCCGATGCCCAGTCGTTCCCTGAACGAGCGCGCGTGCAGCATCTTCTGCTCGTAGTACTGGTGCGGCGGGTAGTGCTCGCCGGGATGCGCCTCCCGCGTGTAGATGAACAGGAAGTGCGCGTCGTCCGCGTACCTGCCCGCAAGGTCTTCCATCAGCGGAGACTCCGCCACGCATGGCGGTCAGGTCACGGAGCCGAACTCGATCATCACCGGCTTGCCGCGCAGCGACGATAGCGTGAGTTCGCCGCCGTCCAGCAACGGCAACGTGAAATCCGGCATCTGCTCGCCGGCCCTCGGCGCGTTCTGTTGGAAGTGGCGGTGCTCGGCGTCCTTCGGCTTCCATACCGCGAGGTTGTACGGCTCGCCGAGGAACTCCTGTGGCTCGTCCATCTCCGGATGGCGCGCGAACTGTTCGGCAAGGCTTGTATTCGCCTGGCCGGTCGTGTCCGACCGTTCCGCCTCTCTCACCATCGCAGCACCTCCCACGCCGGGGAATTCATGCCTCCTCCTCCGTGCCCAACCCGCACACCACTTGCTCGTACTTGTCGAGCAGCCATTGGGGCTCCACGTATCCAACCCCTTCATGTATGGATTCGTCTTGGATCCATTCGCAAAGACGAGCTTCTTCCGCAATGGTAATGCACGTTGACACCAGTGAGGTAACTGCGAAAGCAAGCAGTAGAAAACCAATACACCGCCAGAGGTTGCGTTTCATGCCGCGACCTCATTCTATCCACTGTCGCAAGCTTCACCTAATCTCCCGCGCGCCAGAAGAGCCGGAACCAGTCGTCGTTCTCTATCTTGGCGAACGAGGCAGTGGCGACGCCGATCTTGAACAGGTGGTACGGCTCGTCGTCGTCACCTTCCGGCGAGAAACCCATGTGCTCCAGGAGCGCCGCCGCCCACGCCTGGCGCTCTGCCTCATCGGTAACCTCGGTGGCGATGCCGAACAGCTTGAACTCACCGTCCTTGAGCATCCGGTCGTGCACCGTGCTCATCACCGTGCAACGCGGGTCGCGCTGGAGGTCCTGCGCCTTGTACGACCGCCAGATCATGCCGAGGTAGAGCTCACCGGCGAAGATGAAGAATTCCACCGGGCTGATACGCGGGAAGCCGTCCCTGCGTGTCGTTCCCAGCAGCACCAGCCCCGTCTCGTCGAAAAGCCCCCGTCCCAGGCGCGCCAGTTCCGGCGACGCCGCCTCGAATGCTCCCCAGGATACCGTCTCTGTCATGTCTGCCTCCGCTATCGCCCGCAACAGGGCGCTTGCCCCCTCGACCCGCGCGCCGAGCGCTGTCGCGCGTTCCCGCAGCCGGCGATCGGACGTATAGACCAGTGCTCCCGTGCCGGGGGCCAGGTCGCCTACGAGCTCGACGATGCGGTCGTCCGCGGCGTCCGATCCGCCGCGGGGCGCATACTCCACGCGCAGCGTACCAGCCAACGGCGCCTCCTCGGGCGGCGAGCCGTCGAACACGACCGTCCACACGCCGGGACCGCGGGCGAGCGGCGCCAGGTCGGCGATGAGGCGCTGCGCTGCCGCCGGGCGGTCGCGCCACCACCCGTCGGGCCTCGAGCCCATGACGTTGTTCCCGTCCACGAACACGTGCGTGTCCGCGTCCAATTCACTCCTCGCCCGCCCGCTCGCGCAGCTCCGCGAGCAGATCGAGCGCTTGCCGCGGCGTGAGGTTGTCCAGGTCCAACTCACGCAACTCGGCGAGGATGCGCGACGCCTCCGGCGGAACGCCGCCGAAGAGCGGCATCGCGCTCTGCGGCGGCGCGCCCGGCAGCGGACGCTTCCCGCGGGTGCGGCCCGCGGAGGGCATGCCCTCGTGCTCCGCGAGCAGTTCCCTCGCCCGACCGATGAGTGGCCTCGGCAGCCCGGCGAGTTGCGCCACGTGTACGCCGTAGCTCCTGTCCGCGCCGCCCGGCACGATGCGGTGCAGGAAGACCACGTCGCCGTCGCGGTCGGAGACGGCAACGCTTAAGTTACGCACGCGCGGCAGGCGGTCGGCCAGCGCCGTCAGTTCGTGGTAGTGCGTGGCGAAGAGCGTCCTGCAGCCGAGGCGGGATGCGTCGTGGATGTGCTCCGCGACGGCCTGCGCGATGGAGAGCCCGTCGAACGTCGAGGTGCCCCGCCCTATCTCGTCCAGGATCACGAGCGAGCGCCGGGTCGCGTGGTGGAGTATCGCGGCGGTCTCGACCATCTCGACCATGAACGTCGATTGGCCGCTTGCGAGGTCGTCCTGCAGACCGACGCGCGTGAAGATGCGGTCGACCAGCCCGACGTGCGCTTCCGTCGCGGGCACGAATGAGCCGATCTGCGCCATCAGCACCGCGACCGCCACCTGGCGGAGGTAGGTGGACTTCCCCGCCATGTTGGGGCCGGTGAGGATCACCAGTTGGTTCTCGTCCGTCGAAAGGTCCGTGTCGTTCGGGACGAATGCGCCACTGGGGAGGAACCGCTCCACGACGGGATGCCGGGCGTCGCGCAGTACGAGTCGTTCGCCCTCGTCGAGCACGGGGCGCACGTAGCCGTAACGAACAGCGGACTCGGCCAATGCGAGCAGCGCGTCGAGCGCGGCGAGCGCCGCGGCGGTCGCCAGTATCTTCGCAGCGTGCGCGGCGACCTCGCGGCAGACCTGCCGGTAGATCGCCGTCTCCAACTCCTGCAGGCGGTCGCCCGCGCTGAGCACCTGGCTCTCGTGCTCCTTCAGCTCCTCCGTGTAGAAGCGCTCCGCGTTGACGAGCGTCTGGCGGCGGACGTAGTCCTCCGGGATGCTCCCACGATGAGCGTTGGAGACCTCCAGGTAGTAGCCGAACACCTTGTTGTAGCCGACCTTGAGGTTGGCGATGCCGGTGCGCTCGCGCTCCTTCCGCTCCAGCCCCGCGATGTAGGAGCGCGCGTCCTGCGCGGCCAGGCGCACCTCGTCCATCTCCCCTGAATATCCTTCGCGGACCACTCTCCCCTGTCCCACGTCGCCCTGCGGGTCGTCCGCTATGGCCGTTGCTATGCGCTCCACCGCACTCTCGCAGGGGTCCAGTTCCGACGTGAGCCATGCCAGTTCGGCCCCGGCTTCCTCGGTCAGCGCCCGCAGCGCCGGAACACGTTCGAGAGAGCGCCGCAGCCCCGCGAGCTCACGCGGGAAAGCGACCCCGGCGCCGATGCGCTGCACCACCCGCTCCAGGTCCGAGACCTCCGCCAGTTCCGCCCGGATGCGCTGACGACGGACGTCCGATGCGTGCAACCACGCTACGGCGTCTAGGCGGCGTTCGAGCGCATCAAGGTCGAGGAGCGGCTGGCCGAGCCAGCGGCGGAGCGCCCGAGCGCCCATCGGCGTCTGCGTGCAGTCGAGTACGCTCAGCAGCGACTGGCCTTTCGCCCCCCAGCGGCCTCCCTCGAACAGTTCGAGGTTCCGCCGTGTCTGCGGGTCGAGCGCCATGAAGGAGTCGGTCGAGTACGTTCGCAGTCCGGTCAGTTGAGGCAGCGCGGCCACGTGGGTGCTGCCCACGTAGCCCAGCACGACGGCTGCCGCTGTGGTCGCGAACTCCAACCCCTCGCAGCCGAAGGCGTCGAGCGAGCGCACGCCGAAATGATCGAGCACGCGGCGTCGCGCGGCATTGGGCGCGAAACTGGCCCCGTTCAGCCGGGTTACGTGGCAGTCGGGCGAAGCGGAGGGAAGGCTCGTGGCATCGGCTTCCGCCAGGAGGAGCTCCGACGGGGCGAGCCGCGCGACCTCCTGCGGCACCGCGCCGGACGGGAGTTGGGTCACCGCGAACTCGCCGGTGGTGATATCCACGAACGCGATGCCGGACTGCGCGCCCCCCGGCGCCACGGCGGCGAGGTAGTTGTTCGCAGCCGAGTCCAGCATCCCCGGCTCGATGACGGTGCCGGGCGTGACGACGCGGACCACGTCCCTGCTCACGAGCGTTCTGCCGTCCGGCTCACTTGTCTGCTCCGCGATGGCGACCCGGTGCCCCTTGCGCACGAGCTTGGCGAGGTAGCTGTCCAGCGCGTGGTACGGGATACCGGCTAGGGGAACGACCTCCCCCTGCCCCATGTCGCGCTGCGTGAGGACGATCTCGAGGTCGCGCGCGGCGAGCCGGGCGTCCTCGTCGAACGTCTCGTAGAAGTCGCCCATGCGGTACAGGAGCAGCGCATCCGGGTAGCGCGACTTTATCTCCAGGTATTGCTTGCGAACGGGGCTGGCCACAAGGAGATTCTAGTCAGGGAACCGGACAAACGGAATGCAGGGCTGACATTCGAACATCGATGGACAGGATGCACAGGATGGGTGTTGCACCTGCCATGCTGGGCGCGGCCCTGCGGGCATTGTCATGTTGAGCGCAGCCGAAACATCTCTCTGGAGAACGTTGGCGCATTGCCGGGCCTATTCCCAAGAGGATTCTGCGCGCCGAAGCGCGGGCTTCGCTCGGAATGGCAAGCCTCTACCGCAGCGCGGGCAGAGGTGGCACCACCTGCGCGAACTCCTCGCGCCAGGTCTCCGGCTGCACGTCGATGTACAACTCGATCTCGTTGCCGTCCGGGTCGAGGATGTAGAGGCTGTGGGTGTTGCCGTGGTCGTTGGAACCGACGACCCGCACCCCGGCCTCCCGCAACTCAGCGAGCGCGTCCTGCAGCTCCTCGTCCGTCGTGCCGATCTTGATGCCGATGTGATAGAGGCCCAGCCGCTTCCCCTGCGGGACGGGTTGCGCGTCCTCGCCCACCTGCATCAGGTAGAGCTCGTGGTGCGTTCTCCCCGTGGAGTACATCGCCGTGTTCGGGCGCTGGCCCTCGCGCCGTAACTCGTGAAAGCCGAGGACGTCGGTGTAGAAGTGGCGCGAGCGTTCGACGTCCGCGACGAACAGGACGACGTGACCGAGTTCCTTGACTTCCATAGAGACTGCTCCTTTCCCTCCGTTGCCCTTCGGTATGGCGCGGTGGGGAGGTTTTTGCAATTCACTCCTGACGACCGCTCATTTCCGCTCATTCACCTCTGACCGGAACCTGCGGCAAGCGCGCAAAACCGCTCATCTGCAGCTCATTACCGCTCATAATCGTTCGTTTCCGCGCACTTCCGCTCGCCGCGCCGCCGACGCCGACGTGTCGGGGCGTTGCAGCGCTGAGACAGGGTAGCGGATGCGGATGCGACCGCGAAAGGGGCCGGTGTCACTGTGAGGAGACCCCTAAACCCGGCCACCCCACCGAGGGCCCTTACCCTGGCCCTCTTCCTCAGGAGAGGGGATCAAGCCCCTACTCGTCTTCTTTCCAGAAGCGCTCCTCGTAGAGGTGCCACCCCTGGCCACCGAGGCGTTCCTTCACGTCCTCGATCATGCCGGGGTTGCCGCAGAGGTAGATGGCGGTGTCTTCCTTCGGCAGGCTCCACCGCTGC
>DAOUHP010000157.1:0-26053 GCA_034428575.1 Dehalococcoidia bacterium
GCCCGTGGCGAATGAGGTCAGCCAGACGGCGACCGTCTACGAGATAGCGCGCTAGGCGTGAGGCGCATCGCGCCTCCCCAGCGCGCACTTGCTACCCCGTCGCCGGGGGCACCCAGAAGGCGAGGCGGCCTTCGGCGACGGGGCGCGGCGCGGCATCGCCGACCGCGTCGACGACCCACACCTGCGGCCCGGCGCCGCGCTCGATGACGCCTGCGAATACCAGCGTCGTCGAATCGGCGGACCAGACGAGGTGGGACGGCGCGAACTGATCGAAGAACTGCAGGTGCGTGAGGAAGTCCGCGGTCGGGACGAAGCGCGCCAGCGACCGCGATTCACCGGACGCCAGGTCGACGACGTGCCACTCCATCGAGCGATCGACGGTTACGTAGGCTATCCGGGAGCCGTCCGGCGACCAGTAGAAGGCGGCGATCCGTGCGTCTACGAGCCGCTCGCTCGCGCCTGTGGCGCCTGCGTCCACAATGTGGATCCCATCGTAGAGCGCGGCCGGGGGGCGCTTGGTCGCTACGGCGACGCGCCCACCGACGGGTGACCAGGCGAAGGCGGCCTCACCGGGGACGTCCATCAGCGTCACGCGGTCCGTGCCGTCGAGTCCCGAGGTGACGAGCTTGCCGACGCCGCCCTCTTCGACGACGTAGGCGATGCGCGCGCCGTCCGGGCTGAACGCGGGGACGCGGTAGCGAAGCGAGTCGGCGTCCAGGTCGCGGGTCGAGCGGTCACGGGTGTCGTGGAGCAGCAGTTGCTCGCGCCGGTGGGCGAGGATGAGCGTGCCGTCCGGTGACCAGACGTGGTACAGCGGCGCGTCGGCGATGACCTCGTAGGGCCCACCGTCCTCGCCGGGCCGGATGACGAAGAGGCCGAGCCCCTGCCCAGGGCCTCGCGGGGCGACGAACGAGAGCAGCTGGGAGTCGGGAGCCCAGAGGGCGTAATGCGGGGCGCCGTTGGCGACAAGGCCGATGGAGCGCGGGTGTGTCTCGTGCAGCCGCCGCTCCGTCGAACCCTGCGCGTCGAACAGCACCAGGCTGGCGAGCGCATCGGCGCTGAGGCCCGGCGTGCGCGAGACTACGACGGCCCTCCCGTCCGGCGACCAGGTCGGCCAGGCGTAGCGGACGCTCGGTTGCTGCTGCGGACGGTACGAAACGCTGGTGCCGGACTCCGGGGGCTCGCCGGGCCCACTGCCGCCGGTGAGGCGTGCGGGGTTGCCGCCGTCGCCCTGCACGGTCCAGATGTCGAACCGCAGATCGACGAGGACGATGCGCTGGCTGTTGGAGGGTCCCGGCGCTGGGGTGATGGGCGCATCGCTGCCGCACGCTGCGAGGACGAGCAGCCCTGCGGCGATCAACGTGGTATGGAGCAGAGCGGTTACCAGCCTCCCCTCGCCCCACCGGAGTACCCTCACCCTGACCCTCTCCCCTTGTAGAGACCTTTGCATAACCTATGGCATCCCCGCTCGCTCCTCCAACCCTCACCCCAGCCCTCTCCCGCCATCGGGAGAGGGAGCAGACAACTCCACCGCCCTCCGCCAGTTATGCAAAGGTCTCCTTGTAGGGAGAGGGGAGAGAGGCAGACGAGGCGGAGCAGGGTCACCCCTCCACGCGGACCTCGAGGCTGATGTCCAGGGCCGTGACGGAGTGCGTCACCGCTCCGCTGGAGAGCAGGTCGACGCCCGTTTCGGCGACCTCACGGACGGTGTCGATGGTGATGCCGCCGGACGCTTCGGTAAGCGCGCGGCCCTTGCAGATGGCGACACCCTCGCGCATCTGCTCCGGCGTCATGTTGTCGAACAGGATGATGTCCGCGCCGGCCTCGACCGCCTCGCGCACCTGGTCGAGCGTGTCGCACTCCACCTCGATGCGGATCGTGTGTGCGGCGTCGTGCCTGGCGCGCCGGATGAGCTCGGTCATGCTCTCGCCGCGTGTGGCCATCGCGGCGATGTGGTTGTCCTTGATGAGGATGCCGTCGGCGGTGCTCATGCGGTGGTTGTGGCCGCCGCCCATGCGAACGGCGTACTTGTCCAGCAGCCGCCAGCCGGGGACCGTCTTGCGCGTGTCGATCATCTGCGTGGGCAGGCCGTCGAGTGCGCGCACGAAGCCGTTGACCGCCGTGGCGATGCCGCTCATGCGCTGGACGAAGTTGAGGGCGGTGCGCTCCGCACGCAGGATGCTCGACATCCGGCCGCGTATCGCCGCGACGTACATGCCGCGCTCGACGGGTGAGCCGTCGTCGACGAGGCGCGACGTCTCGAGCGTGGGGTCGGTCTCGCGGAAGACTTCGAGCGCAACGTCCACGCCGGCGAGGACGCCGTTCGCCTTCGGCATCATCAGTGCCTCGCTCGTGAGGTCGTCCGGCAGCAGCGAAGACGTGGGGTCGTAAGCGACCTCGTCCTCGGCCAGCGCCATGCGTATCAGATCGCGTGTTCCGTGCCAGTGGTGGAGCATGGTTTCACCTCGCGCCAGGTGGGATTCTCCTGTGTGGGAGGGAATTCTACGGCGGCGCAAGGGGTGCTTTGTGACGAAATGCACAAGTGGCCCTGACCCCTGACCCCTCTCCCGGGGGGAGAGGGGGACAACACCATCGCCCATTCCACGGGGGGAAGGGGCAACCACCTGAGAGATCCCTCGGCTGCGCTCGGGATGACACCGTTCCACGCGCGCCCCGCCGAGCACCCTCACCCTGGCCCTCTCCCGGGGGGAGAGGGGGACCATCGCCCATTCCACGGGGGGAAGGGGCAACCGCCTGAGAGATTCCTCGGCTGCGCTCGGGATGACCGTTCCACGCGCGCCCCGCCGCGTACCCTCACCCCGGCCCTCTCCCGGAGGGAGAGGGGGGCAACACCATCCCGTACCACCGAGGGAAGTGGCAACTCCCCGAGAGATCCCTCGGCTGCGCTCGGGATGACACCGTTCCACGCGCGCCCCGCCGAGCACCCTCACCCTGGCCCTCTCCCGGGGGGGAGAGGGGGACAACACCCACCCCTGCCCCTCTCCCAGGGGGAGAGGGGATCAGACACCTCCCCTTCCACCCCGGCCGAGGTTATGCAAGGGTCTCCTTGTAGGGAGAGGGATCAGACGTTGAAGAAGCGCTTGGCGTTGCCGCCGAGGACGGCTGCCTTGTCGTCGTCGGTGAGGCCGGGGTAGTGGGCGAGCTCGTCGATCTCCTCCTCGGCCTTCAGCGCGTCGACCTCGTGCGGGTAGTCGGATGCGTAGGCGAACGGTCTCGGCCCGACGCGCTCGACGAGGTGGCCGAGCGTGCCCTCGCTGCCCTCGCAGCCGATGAGCACGTTGCCGCTCTTGACCCACTCCTCGGCGTCGAGGGTCGACGCGCGGGGGCGGTACTCGTCCTCGCGGGCGAGGCGGTCGAGCACGAACGCGAGCCAGCCCGCGCCGCCCTCCATGAAGCCGATCTTGAGGTCCGGGAAGCGGTCGATCGCACCCTGCCGGAAGAACGAGACGAAGTTGATGATGAGCGGCAGCGGGTGGTGGAGGATGTGCGACGCCCCGTTGTCGATGAAACCCTCCATGCCGAGGTTGAGGTTGGAGCCGCCGTGGAGCGCGAGCACGCAGCCGAGCCGCTGCGCCTCCTCGTAGACCGGCCAGTACAGCTCATGGCCGAGGTTGACCGGCAGTCCGCGCGTCGGAAGCATCGCGCCCGGCAGGCCGAGGTCCTCGACGGCGCGCCGCAGCTCCTTCACGGCCTCCGGCACGTTCTGCATGGGGATGAGCCCCATCGGGTGCAGGCGGTCGCTGACCTTGCGGTAGGCGGCGTGGACGTAGTCGTTGAAGCCGCGGCAGACGGCGACGGCGTAGTCCGGGTTCTGGATGATGCCGACCGCGAGCCCCTGGGTGGTGAACATGACCGCCTTGTCGATCTCAGCGCCCTCCAGGAAGGCGACCCAGTCCTCGCCGGAGCCCATGCGGTGCTCGCTGGCGTTGACGCGCTCGCGCCCCGCTGCGCCGGACGGTCGCGCCTGCGGCATGTGCATGCCGTCCAGGCCGGGGAAGAGCCGGCCCACGTTCCGCCCGCCGCTGATGACCGACTTGAACGGCTCCGGCATGAATTCGAGCATCTCCGTGCTGGCCTCGATGATGTGCCCGTCGCAGTCGACGACGGGGAAAGCGCGCTTCGCCATGTTTTCCTCCCTCTCAGGTCACGGTTTTCGTCGTGGGCGGATGGTACAGCGGCGCATGGCGGCTGTACACGGACGCTCCGGTATTCACATGGATGGGCAGGATGCACAGGATGGGTGGGTTCCCCATTCGTGGTGTTCCTGTGCCGTCCATGGTGAGCCTGTCGAACCATGCCCATCCGTCGTCGTCCTTGCGCCGCAGGGACCTCGCAACCCTGTCGTCAGGTAAGGGGGCCAACGTCCCCGGAATTCTGGCCACCTTAATCGCCGGCCACGAGTGATCGGCTTGTCGATTCTGGCCACTTGGCCATCTTAATCAGGGGCGTTTCCAAGGCCGTGGCCTGCTTCCCACCATTAAGGGGGCAAGGGGGCCATCGAAAACAAAGTTTTGCGCCGGAGCCACCTCTCACCCCGGCGCGCGTAGCACGCGTACCCTCCCAGGGGAGAGGGGGCAGACCGGCTGCTGCGAACCATGCATGCGGTTTATGGGTGCTGCCGGAAAGACGGTCATGCAACCAGCGTACGGGGTCACGGGGTGACTGCGAAAGAGGCGCGTGTCACTGGTCCGGATTCACAGGGATGCACAGGATGGGTGGGTTCCCGTTCCGTAGTGAGTTCTTCCCGTTCGTGGTGAGCTTGTCGAACCACGCGGGTGGGGCGTCAGCCGGTCACGAGGAGTGCGATGAAGCCGCCCACCGTGGACGCCCAGAGGGCGCCTCCGATGACGATGATGGTGGTCTTGAGGTTGCTGATCTCGGCGCGGACGCTGTCTATCTCGGCGCGCATCTCGGCTCGGAGGCCCTGCAAGGCCTCCGCCAGATCGCGCAGGCGCTCAGTGACTTGCTCGTACGCGCCTTCCAGCCTGCTGACGCGCTCCGGGATGTCTGGGGTGGCTCGGGTGGTCATGGGTCGGCAACTCCTCGATGAAGTATAGCACGCTGCGTTGACGTCTAGATACGCCCGTGCCAGCGTCCGTCGACCAGCCTACGCGAGAGAGCGCTAACAACGTAACAGCTGCGTGTCACTGATTCGGACGTAGCGTCACCAGTTGAAGTGGAGCTCGATGAGGCCGCCGTCACGGCCGTCGTCGTTGTCCACGACGGGGTGGGTAGTCGTCCTCCCGGACGCGTGTCACGCGGCGGTAGACGCTGGCTCATGCGCGGCAGTACGCTGTTGGTGCATCTGCACGGGAAGGAGGAACGTCATGTACGAGGAGAAGGCGGCACAGGCGGCGGCCCTGTTCCTGCTCAAGGCGGGCGGAAGCATGCCGCACCTCAAACTCATGAAGCTCCTCTACATCGCTGACAGGGAGTCCTACCGGGGGCGCGGCTCGCCCATCACCGGCGACACGATGGTCTCGATGCCGCACGGCCCTGTCCTCTCGCGAACGCTCGATCTGATGAGGGGCGCCGTGAACTCCCCACCCAGCGGGTGGGCGCGCTATGTCCGCCGCGTGAACCAGCACGCCGTAACGCTGGCGGACGGGGTCTCGGAGGAGACCTTCCTCGGCAAGCTCAGCCAGGCCGAGCGTTGGATCATCGACGGCGTCTGGGAGCAGTACGGGGGCATGAGCCAATGGGAGTTGCGCGACCTCACGCACGAGTTCCCGGAGTGGGAAGACCCGTACGGCTCATCCAGGCCCATCGGACGCTACACGCTCTTCAAGGCGCTTGGCATGACGCACGAGCAGGCGGAGGCACTCGTGGAAGACTGCGAGGACCAGGAAGCACTGCAGGCATATTGGGACGAGGTGGAGGCCAGCGCGAGGCGTGCCGGGTAGGTCCCTTTGCTGACGCTCGCCAGAGGAGCGGCGCTCTGGATGCCGACACCGGGCCATCGGAGCAGGCGTTCCTACCATCTCTACGTCGCCCTGACGGGTCCCGCGTCGGTCCCCGGCTACCCTGAAGAGAGCGTGTTGTTGGTCAGCGTCTCCACCGACAGGAATAACGCCAACACAGACCCCGCCTGCATCCTCAACGCCGGCGACCACGGGTCCATCACGCGCCGAAGTTACGTTCCTTACCAGTACGCAATGGTCAGAAGTGCAACTGGCATCCATGCGGAAGAAGCAAGCGGACGCACCACTGTGCTGGAATCCTTAGCCCCGGCCGTCCTCGACCGCATCTGTGCGGGGCTGGAAGCGTCTCCGAACACGCCGGAAGAGGTCAAACTGTTCTACCGCGAAGCTGAGCGCTTGCGCCTGGACCCGTAGAAGCGTCACCAGTCGAAGTGCAACTCGATGATGCCGCCGTCGCGGCCGTCGTCGTTGTCCACGACGGGGTGGTAGCCGTCCTCCCGGTCGCGTGTCACGCGGCGGTAGACGCTGGCTCATGCGCGGCAGTACGCTGTTGGTGCATCTGCACGGGAAGGAGGAACGTCATGTACGAGGAGAAGGCGGCACAGGCGGCGGCCCTGTTCCTGCTCAAAGCGGGCGAGAGCATGCCGCACCTCAAGCTCATGAAACTCCTCTACATCGCCGACCGGGAGTCCTACCGGCGCCACAGTTCGCCGATCACAGGCGACGAGATGGTCTCGATGCCGCACGGCCCCGTCCTCTCGCGCACGCTCGACCTGATGAAGGGCGCCACGCCTTCCGCGCCGGACGGCTGGATGCGCTACGTCTGCCGCGTGAACCAGTACGCGGTGACGCTGGCGGATGGCGTCTCGTGGGAGACATTCCTCGGCAAACTCAGCCGTGCCGACCGCTGGGTGATCGACGATGTCTGGGAGCGGTATGGGCGGATGAGCCAGTGGGAGTTGCGGGACCTCACGCACGAGTTCCCGGAGTGGGAGGACCCGCGCGGCTCCTCGAAGCCCATCGAGCGCTACACGCTGTTCAGGGCCCTTGGCATGACCCACGTGCAGGCGGAAGCGCGCGTGGAGCAGAACGAGGAGCGTGAAGCGATAGACGCTGCGTTCGAGAGGATGTACGAGCGGGCGGGGAAGGCCAAGGCTTGATCATCGAGCGCGGCTCGGCTCTATGGATGCCTACGCCGCGTCCCCGGAACAACTCGCTGAAGCATCTCTTCGTATCGCTCACAGACCCCGTATCCGTAGCGGGCTACCCTTCTCCCTGTGTTCTCCTGGTCAACCTGTCGAGCATCTATGAGGGACGTGACGTAGATGGCGCCTGCGTCCTGCAGCCGGGCGACCACAGCCGCATCACGCGCCCCAGTTACGTGGTGTATGAAGTGGCCCGCATCGACCACGCCGATGCCCTCGTAGAGGACATCGAGAGCGGGCGCATCGAAGTACTCGAACCCGCGGCCCTGTACGTGATCGACCGCATCTGCGCGGGGCTGGAAGCGTCTCCGAACACGCCGGAAGAGATCAAAGCGTTCTACCACGAAGCCGAGCGCTTGCGCCTGAACCCGTAGATCTGTCACCAGTTGAAGTGCAGCTCGATGATGCCGCCGTCGCGGCCGTCGTCGTTGTCCACAACGGGGTGGTAGTCGTCCTCCTGGTCGCGGCCGTCGTCCGGTGGCAACGCGTCCCGCCAGCCCCCGATCCACGGCAGCGACGCCAGCCACGACCGGACCTCCAACCGCTCGGTTGGCGACAGCCCGCGCTCGCGGGTGAACGCGTCGAGCATCCGCAGCACCTGGCGCTGCGTGAACGGTATGCAGCTGTTGCCCTCGCCGAACATGTAGGCGTCGAACGCACCCTCCTGGGCCAGGTGCCACGCGAAGTCGTAGACGACGCCCTTGGGCCGTGCCAGGTACTCGACCCTCATGATGCCGATGTCCAACCCCATGGCGATGCCTCCCCGCGTAAGGTCCGTGGTCCATATCGGACCCGTGGGAGTTAGTCAAGGGGTGTCATGGACCTAGTGAACTACCCTTACTACACTCATTCGGTTTGGTGCTATGAGGTGCTTGGAGGTGGGTACAAGTGACGCAGCGCAGGAACCAGTCAGACCGGTTCAAGGAGCGGATTGCATCCTTCCTAGAAGAATGGGAAGAGCGAGGATTCAATGACTGGCAGCAATTCCGCAATTGGTCTGTACAGCAAGTCTTGTGGGATTACGGTCTATCGATACCAGAAGTCGAAGACGCTACAAGCGTTGATGGAGCCAACGACAGAGGCATCGACGCGTGGTATTACGATGAAACGGATGAGCCTCCGAGGTTGGTTCTAATTCAAGCCAAAGACTCTGGTCTGGCAAGAGAGGATTTTGCAAAACTACGTGAAGGGTTATCTGATATCCTAAACCCTGAGCGTGCAGTCAACGCTAATCAACCCCTAAGGGAGAAAGCAGCCGCCCTTCGTTCGGAGATGCCGCAATATCTTAAGGTGGATGTCTACCTTACGAGTTCACGGATAGCCCAGCAAGGACTCCGCCCCGATGAAGACGGCAATCCCTATGATGCCTTTGAAGGAAACCTAGCAGGTAGTACAGCAGAATTCACCTATTACGTTCGTGACATCAAGTATCTGGTAGACAATCTCAGAGTCATCCACAACAACCCGATTGAGTATACCTTCCAAACAAACTCCAGCTCGCACTTCGAGTTTATGAGTGGCAACTTCAAGACCATATGTGCAGCGATCAGTGCTGTAGATTTGGTGAGGCTCTTTCACAAGGAACGGCAGAATTTGTTCCGCAAGAATCCAAGATACTACCTAGGGAAAAGCACTAGCAATAAGGCAATCAAGCACTTTCTTAGCGACCCAGAACAACAATCTGCGGACTTCTACCTGTATAACAATGGGCTGACTTGTGTTGCTCAATCAGTCAGGGCACTCGACGGAGAGATACATGTCAATGACTTTCAGATCGTAAACGGCTGCCAAACAGTGGCCTCGTTATGGTCATGTTGGGTTGATGGCATCGATATCAGCAAGGTGCACGTACTATCAAAGGTTGTCGAAAACCCTCGGGCCGGTTCAGAAATGGACAAGATGTCCGAAGATATAGCTGAACGGTCCAATACGCAGACGCCACTGAAAGCTGAAGACTGGAAATCCAATGACAAGAGACAACAGGAACTTCAAAAGAAATTCGACATACAGTCTAACCCTTGGTTCTATGAGATAAAGCGTGGGGTGTGGGGTATGATGAGTACGCAAGACAAGTCGGCATACCGCGTAGGCCCCAAGAGATACCGGAAAGTCGGCATGCGCGAGTTGGGGCAAGTCTGCTACGCTTTCACAGGGCATTCAGCTGAGGCAATGGATAAGGCTAGAGAAATATTCACCAGTGACAGGATTTATAACGAAGTCTTCGCTGAAGGTTTAACACCGAATCAACACTTGCTCCCATACATAGTATATCTAGAAGCTGATACACAGGCTAAGAGACAGCAAGCAGAGTACCTGCGGTTCCCTATCGTGAGTGCTGTAGGTTCGCTTTTGTCATCACTGGCAAGTATTCCACATGGTTACTTGCCAGCTGCATACTCAGACGAGTTGCTTCAGAACGACAGATGGGTGCCTATCTTGGTTGAGCATGCACTGCGTAGCCTGGCTAGAAAGATTGACTCGGAGTCGCAAGTTAGTGGTAGAGGTGCTCGCGCAATTGTAAGGACCAATGCTTGGATGGATGAGGCTATCGCCCAGGCACTGGATTCAATCAATGACCGCCTGAAACTGGAAAGGGAACTGGGATCTACTGGGGATAACGCTCTTACTACGATTCTTCCTTTCTGGCGCACATGACCGTTGGCCAAAGGCGCAATAGCCCTCCCGCTGACACCTGCCCCTTGCTCCTCCCGACGCCTGCCCCCTACCATGGAACGTCGGAGCGGTCGGCCCCGGCCCAGCGGTTGAGGGCCCCGGGGGGCGAGGCCGCTGTTACCAAATGTTACCGATTGTTACCCCCAGCAAGAGCGCCCCAAGAGTGAGCGGGGCGCAGTCAGGAGTGCAATGGCCATCGCAGACCGCATGAAGATCGGCATCGGGTCGCCGCATATCTTTCCGGACGATGTCGTGGATATGACGTTCGCGGCCTCATTCGTGCGCCGCGCCGAGGCATTGGGCTACGAGAGCCTCTGGACCCAGGAGCGCGTCACCGGCTCGCCCACCGCGCTTCACCCGCTCTCGTTCCTCGCGTGGCTCGCGGGACAGACGACCATCGCGCGCATCGGCGTCTCGGTGCTCGTCCTGCCGCGCCACAACCCGGTATTGCTCGCGAAACTCGCCGCCGACATCGACGTGATGAGCGGCGGGCGCCTCGTGTTCGGGGTCGGGCTCGGCAACAGCACGTCGGACCTGCCGATGTACGGCATCACGGGGGAGCGCCGCGTCACGCGGTTCGTCGAGCAGGTGGAGGCGATACGCGCGCTGTGGACGCAGACGCCGTCCGGCCACTCAGGCACGTTCTACAGTCTTCCGGACGCGAACATCGAGCCGAAGCCGGTGCAGCGGCCCCATCCGCCCATCATCTTCGGCGCGAACGCCGACGCCGCGATCGCACGCAGCGTGCGCCATGCCGACGGCTGGATGGGCGCCGGCAGCGGGGCGCTCGCCGACTTCCCGCGCAAGGTGGCGCTGGTGCAGTCGCATCTCGCGGAGGCGGGACGCGATCCAGCGACATTCCCCATCTCCAAACGGCTCTACCTGGCGGTCGACGACGACGAGTCGCGGGCGCTGCGGCGTCTGCGGGAGTGGTTCGGCTACTACTACGGCAACCCGGACAACGCGGAGCAGGCCGCGATATGGGGCAGCGCCGCGAAGATAGGCGAACTCCTGGAGGAGTGGACGGAGATGGGCGTGAGCGAGGTGCTGCTGAACCCGGTCTTCGACATGGAGGAGCACGCGGAGCAGCTCGCCGGCATCACGGGGCTGGCGTGAGACCTCCCATAGACCAGATCTATGGATGCGTGGCAAGGTTTGTAATTCGATGAGATTGTTGTTCCCTTGCTCCCGGGAAGCAGTCCACGGCCTGGGAAACACAACATTCACGGGCAACAAGGATCTCAAATCACACGACTGTCGCACTCGTAAGAACCGGAACAAGAATGTCAAACACGAGCCCGTTGAGATTCTTGTTCCCACTCGTAAGAGTGCAATGAGGCAAGCGGAGGTATAGAGGAAATCTATGACTCGTATCGCGATCGTGGGAGGAACGGGGCCGGAGGGGCGCGGGCTGGCGCTGCGGCTGGCGATGGCCGGACACGAGGTCGTCATCGGCTCGCGGGACGCGGGACGCGTTGCTGAGGCGGCGTCCGGGCTGCTGGGACACCCTCACCTTGGCCCTCTCCCAGAGGGAGAGGGGAAAGAACAGGGGACGCCCTCGCCGGCGGGAGAGGGGGAGGAACAGGGGACGCTCTCGACCGTGGGTGAGGGGGAGGAACAGGGGAGCGGCAACGGGGGGCGAGATTTCCGCCTTCGCGGGAATGACGGAGGTGACGCATGACACGTATCGCGATCGTGGGAGGAACGGGGCCGGAGGGGCGCGGGCTGGCGCTGCGGCTGGCCATGGCCGGACACGAGGTCGTCATCGGCTCTCGGGACGCGGGACGCGCTGCTGAGGCGGCGTCCGGGCTGCTGGGATCCCCTCACCCTGGCCCTCTCCCAGAGGGAGAGGGGAAAGAAGGGTTGGCGATCAGCGGCGCAGAGAACGTGCGCGCCGTGAGCGACGCGGACGTGGTGCTGCTCGCGGTGCCGTTCGAGGGGCTGCGCCCCACCGCGGAGTCGCTGCGCGAGGCGCTCGCGGGGCGGCTGGTCGTAAGCATCGTCGCGCCGGTGGAGTTCGCGGACGGGCAGATGCGGGCGCTCAGCGTCCCTGAGGGGTCGGCGGGCGAGCTGACGCGGGACCTGCTGCCGGAGAGCCGCGTCGCCGCCGCGTTCCAGAACATGAGCGCGCGCGACCTGCTCCGCGCCGAGCATCCGCTGGAAGGAGACGTCGCGGTGACTGCCGACGACGAGTCGGCGCGTCGCGAGACGATGGCGCTCGCGGAGGCGATGCCGTCGCTGCGCGCGGTCGACGCCGGGCCGCTATCGAACTCGCGGTACGTGGAGGAGCTGACCGCGCTGCTGGTGAACCTGAACCGCATCCACAAGGCCCACAGCACGATACGTTTCCTGGGCCTGTAGCCGCGTTGTTCCTGCCTCCCGCAGAAACAACGCCCCTGGGTAGTGGTCGGAGCAGCGCGGGCATCGTCATTCCGAACGGAGTCGAGGAATCTCTCAGGGGATGCGCCGTCGTGCACCGACGTTCTCCAGAGAGATGTTTCGACTGCGCTCAACATGACAAGGCCCGCAGTCACTCCCATCCTGGCGTTGCCCCATCAAGGGGGAAGGGACTATTGAGGTGGGGTTGACGCATACAGCGGCCCATCGTGGTGGTATGATTAAGTTGCCTGCTTCCCGGTGATTCGGTGAGGAGGAGAGGCCCGTGGCGCAGCGTTATCAGCGAGAGATAGAAGAGATACTCGGCCAGGCCGGGGACGAAGGTCAGGGCGCCGGTCCGGACGGCTCCAAGCCGACCCGCGCTCCCCGCCGCGCGTCCCGGCGACCCGGACGCGGGCTCCGCACGTTCGTTCGCCCGACGTCCGGCAGGCTGCTGCTCGCCGGCATCGTCCTCTTCGTGCTCTCAGTCCTCCTCAGGGCGCTCGATGCACCAGGCGTTACACCATTCCTGTGGGCGAGCGTGGCGCTGTTCGTGTTCGCTTACGTCGCCTACTTCACCAGGCCGCGTCGGACGGTAGAACGGCGCTGGCGCGGGCAGCCGATGGACGATCCACAACCTGCCGGCCCTCTCTCCCGTCTGTGGCGGTGGATCACCGGAGGCTAGGTCATGCGCAGCTATCTGTCCCATCTCGAATGCACCGAGACGGGAGAGACGTATAACGCCGACGAACCGCACACCCTTTCGCCCGCCGCTCAGAAGGTACTCTACCCCCGCTACGACCTCGATGCCGTGCGCCGCGATCTGGACCCGTCGGTGCTTGCGTCCCGCCCACCCACCATCTGGCGCTACTTCGAGCTGATGCCGGTGCGCGACGAGGCGAACGTCGTCACGCTCGGCGAGGGCGGCACGCCGATGATGCGCGCGCCGAACCTCGAGCGCTCGCTCGACTCCCGCACGCTCTACCTCAAGGACGAGGGGCAGAACCCCACCGGCACGTTCAAGGCGCGAGGGCTCTCGTCTGCGGTGTCGCGGGCGAAGGAGCTGGGGCTGACGCGGCTCACGGCGCCGTCGGCGGGCAACGCAGGCGGCGCTCTGGCGTCGTACTGCGCGCGGGGCAGCATGGAGTGTTACGTGTTCATGCCGGAGGACGCGCCAGCGTCAGCCAGGACGGAAGCCGCGCTTGCGGGCTCACACCTGACGCTGGTGAAGGGGCTCATCAACGAAGCGGGGAGACTCTCCCGCGAGAAGGCGGCGGAGCTCAACCTGTTCGACGTCTCGACGCTGCGCGAGCCGTACCGCGTCGAGGGGAAGAAGACGATGGGGTACGAGATCGCGCAGGACCTCGGCTGGCGCCTGCCGGAGGCGATCGTCTACCCGACAGGCGGAGGCATGGGCCTGGTGGCGATGTGGAAGGCGTTCGACGAGATGGAGTACCTCGGCTGGATCGGGCCGGAGCGTCCGAAGATGATCGTGGTGCAGTCCACGGGCTGCGCGCCGATCGTGCGGGCGTTCGAGCAGGGCGTGCGTCACGCCGAGCCGTGGGAGAACGCGCAGACGATAGCCGCGGGTATCCGCGTGCCGGCGGCGGTGGGGGACTACCTCATCCTGGACGCGGTGCGGGAGAGCGGCGGCACGGCCATAGCGGTGACCGACGAGGAGATACTCGCGGGCATGCGGGAGATGGCGTCGGCCGAGGGCGTCTGGTCCGCGCCGGAAGGCGCGGCGACGCTGGTGGCTTATCGCAAACTGCGGGAGTCCGGATTCCTGGCCCCGGAAACGGAGACGGTGCTCATCGTCACCGGCGCGGGGACAAAGTACACGGACGTGGCCATGGGCGCGTGAAGCGCTGCAGCCGTTGAACCGGGGGTATGTTGAAGAGCGCCGCAGTTACTGCGGCGCTCTCCGTCTGACCGAGCGATGCCTAGAAGCGGGGTTCGCGGGGGCGGGCCTCGTTGACCACGAGAGCCCGGCCACTTACCGAGTAGCCGTTAAACATCTGGACGGCCTGGTCCTTCGCGGTGTCGTCCTCCATCTGAACGAAGCCGAAACCGCGGGGACGTCCCGTCTCTCTGTCCGTCGGGATGTGAACGGAAACCACGGCCCCAGCCTGAGAGAAGAGGTCATGGAGTTCGTCCTGCGTCATCCTGAACGGTATGTTTCCTACAAACAAGCGATTGCTGTCCTCTGCCACTGTATCCTGTCCTCCAAAACTACGCGGCGGCCAAGCGCCGAAAGATTGCCGCCTGTCACACGCTGGTCCAAGCCAAGGCTCAAGATTCCGGCGGGGCCGGTACGACGCGCGGCATTGTAGCCTCATGACGGGCTACATGCAACCCGCAATGTTTCGCCGTCGAAAATCGCATCACCGGGTGTGACAGTCGTCGGATAGCACAAATGAAGGCTGTCTGCGTTGCGCCCGCTCTACACGACTAACGGAGATTGCGATGGCGTCGGCCTTTCGTGAATAATGGGGGCGCACTGGCGCATCACGGCAGGAGGGAGCGTTCCTTTGCATCCATTCACGTACGTTGCCCCGCGGACCCTGGACGAGGCGATCGCCGTCCTCGATCAACACGGCGAGCGGGCGAGGCCATTCGCGGGAGGCACCGACGTTCTCGTGCAGTTGCGCGGCGGGAGGTTCGACCTCGACGCGATCGTCGACCTGAAGGGCGTGCCGGAAGCGACGGCGCTCTCCCTGAACGGCAGCCTGCGCATCGGCGCAGCGGTGCCGTGCTACCGGATCTACGAGGACAGCGCGGTGGCGGCAGCGTTCCCGGGTCTCATCGACGCAGCCTCGCTCATCGGCGGCATCCAGATACAGTCGCGGGCGAGTCTCGGCGGCAACCTCTGCAACGCGTCACCCAGCGCGGACGGCATCTGCCCGCTCATCGTCCACTCAACCGTGGCGATCGTTCGCGGCCCACAGGGCGAGCGTCGCGTGCCGGCGGAGGAGTTCTGCACGGGGCCCGGCGCGAACGTGCTGGGACACGGGGAGCTGCTCGTGGCGCTGGAAGTCCCGGTCCCGCCGAAGGGGTTCGGCGCGGCTTACCAGCGCTTCATCCCGCGCAACGAGATGGACATCGCGGTGGCGGGAGTCGGCAGCGCGATCACGTTGGACGCGGACGGCGCGAGCATCGTGTCGGGACGCATCGCGCTGGCTGCCGTCGGGCCGACGCCGCTGTTCGCGGCGAAGGCGTCGGCGTTCCTCGCGGGCAAGCCCGCCACACTGGAGACATTCGCGGAGGCGGGAGAGATCGCCTCCACGGAGGCGACGCCCATAGGAGACATGCGCGGCACGGCGGAGCACCGGGTAGAGCTCGTGAAGGTGCTGACGCGCCGGACGCTCGCCATCGCGCTGGGGCGCGCCCAGGCAAATCGCTGAAGAGCAGGTGGGGATGACGCAACAAGAGACACCAGTCCGCAAGGTCCCGGTCGCCTGTACGCTGAACGGTCAGCAGGCGGAGTTCCTGGCAGCCCCGTACCAATCGCTGCTGGAAGCGCTCCGCGAGGTGGTCGGGCTCACGGGAACGAAGGAAGGCTGCAACGACGGCAACTGCGGGGCGTGCACCGTCTCGCTGGACGGGCGCATCGTCGACTCGTGCCTCGTGCTTGCAGCCGAGGTGGACGGCAAGCAGGTGGACACCATCGAGGGGATGGCGCCCCCACACGGGCTGCACCCGTTGCAGCAGACGTTCCTCGAGGAGGCCGCGCTCCAGTGCGGCATCTGCACCCCCGGCTTCCTGGTGGCGGCACGGGCGCTGCTGGAACGCGAGCCCCATCCGGACGAACACCGCATCCGTCTCTGGCTGGCCGGCAACCTGTGCCGGTGCACCGGATACGACAAGATCGTGCGCGCCGTACAGAGCGCCGCGGACAAGACGACGTAGCGCGCCCAAGGGCGCGGCGAGGAGTCGAGCGACATGACAACAACCGCTGACCGTCCAGCACAGAACTTCAAGGTGGTTGGCAGCCGCCCCATCAGGCACGACGGCGTCGACAAGGTGCTGGGCCGCGCCCAGTACGGCGCGGACCTGAAGTTGGCGGGCCTCATCCACGGCGCGGTGCTCCGCAGCCCGTATGCGCACGCCGTCATCAAGAGGGTGGACGTGTCCCGCGCGGAGGCCGCTCCGGGCGTCTTCGCCGCCATCTCAGGCGACGACATGCCGGTCACCGGCTCCAAGGTCGTGGACATGGTGGAGGAGGTGACGAACCTCAAGTGGTCCAGCCAGCGCGTCATGGCGCACGGCAAAGCCGTCTACCGGGGTCATCCGGTCGCGGCAGTCGCCGCCGTCGACCAGAACACGGCGCTGGAAGCGCTGAAACTCATCGAAGTGGAGTACGAGCCGCTCCAGGCGGTCATCAGCCTCGAAGACGCCATGAAGCCGGATGCGGTGATCATCCACGACGACCTCGTGGGGGACCACCTGGGCGAGAAGGTGCCGCACACGAACATCGCGGAGCACACGCGCACGGAGTTCGGCGACCCGGAGGCGGCGTTCGCGGAGGCGGCGCACGTACTCGAACGAACGTACACCATTGCTCGGGCGCACCAGGGCTACATCGAACCGCACAGTTCCACCGCGTTCTGGAGCCCGGACGACAAGCTCACGGTCTGGACGACCACGCAGGCGCCGTTCGGCGTGCGGAGCAACGTGGCGACGGTGTTGAAGCTCCCGCTCTCAGATGTCCGCGTCGTGCCGATGGAGATCGGCGGGGGGTTCGGCGGCAAGATAGGGCTCTACATGGAGCCACTCGCCGCGATGCTCTCCCGCAAGTCCGGCAAGCCGGTCAAGATGACCATGGACCGCAAGTCCGTGGTCGACGCAACCGGCCCCGGTCCAGGCGGGCAGGTCACCGCGAAGGTAGGCGTCGACAAGGATGGGAAGATCGTCGCAGCGACGGCGGACATCCGCTACATGGCGGGCGCCTACCCGGGCTCGTCCATCAGCGCGGCAACGGCGGGGATCTTCGCCTGCTACAAGGTGCCGAACGTCCGCATCGACGCATACGACGTGGTCATCAACATGTCCAAGACCGCCGCGTACCGCGCACCAGGCACGCCGCAGGCAACGTTCGCCAGCGAGTCGCTCATCTCCGAGCTGTGCGAGACGATCGGGATGGACCCGATGGAGTTCCACCTGCTCAATGCGGCAGAGGAAGGCACCCGCAGGCCGGATGGCCCGGTGTTGCCGCGTGTCGGGAACGTTGCGTGCATGGAGGCCATCAACAACTCCGACCACTTCAAGAGCGACCTCGAACGCACCAGCCCGGACGGGAAACTCCGCGGGCGCGGCCTCGCTACCGGTTACTGGAACGGCGCCGGGAACCGCTCGTCCGTCACGATCAACGTGAACGACGACGGCGTAGTGTCGATGGTGGAGGGCAACCCCGATATCGGCGGGACGCGCACGACGCTCGCGATGCAGGCCGCGGAGGTCTTCGGCCTTCCGGCGCACGACGTGCACCCCACCGTCGTGGACACGGACTCCGTCGGTTACAACGACCTGACGGCAGGGAGCCGTACGACCTACGCCAGCGGACAGGCGGCGATAGAGGCGGCGCGGCAGGTTGTCGAAGAAGTCAAGAAGCGGATGGCGATGCTGTGGGAGACGGAGCCTGAGAACGTGGGGTTCGAGGACGGCGTTTTCCAGAACAAGGCAGCACCCGACCAGCGTCTGACGTTCAAGGAGGCTGCAGGCAAGCTCGGTCAGACCGGCGGTCCGGTCTCCAAGACAGGCACGGTGAACGTCCGCGGCTCCGGCGGCGGCAGCTTCGCTGCCCACCTCGTGGACGTCGAAGTCGACCCGGAGACGGGCAAGGTGCAGATACTCCGCTATACGGCTGCGCAGGATGCAGGCAAGGCGGTGCACCCCTCCTACGTGGAAGGCCAGTTCCAGGGCGGCGCGGCGCAAGGCATAGGCTGGGCGCTCAACGAGGAGTACTACACGAGTCCCGACGGCGTGATGCAGAACTCCAGCTTCCTGGACTACCGGATGCCCACCGCGCTCGACCTGCCGATGATAGACGCCATCGTGGTCGAGGTGCCGAACGTCAATCACCCGTTCGGAGTGCGCGGCATCGGCGAGACGAGCATCGTCCCGCCCGCGCCGGCGGTCGGCAACGCGATTGCGGACGCCATCGGCGCGAGGCTGTACCAGACACCCATGAATCCCAGCAGGATCATGGAGGCGCTGGCGAACAAGCGGAACGGCAAGAACGGGCACCAGGGCTAGGGCACGCGGCGTGGCGACGGTCTTCCTGTCGATACCGCTCAGGCGTTACTCGGGCGGCGAGGCCAACATGGAAGTGCCGGGAGCGACGCTGCGCGCCCTCGTACGGAACCTCAACGAGCGGTATCCGGGCATCGTCGAAAGCCTCGTCAACCCCGACGACGCCGACCGGCTGATGCCGGGGCTCGCGGCGGTCGTGGATGGTGAGCCGACGAACATGGGGCTGCTCACGCCCCTCGACGAGCACTCCGAGGTGCACTTCATCCCCGCCATCGCAGGCGGCGCTCCCATCCCGGAACGGGGCGGAGGCAACAGATGCGGCTAGCATCGCGCATGTCGCGGCTGGGGACGGAGACCGCGTTCGAAGCGCTGGCGCGTGCCAAGGCGTTGGAAGCGCAGGGCCACAGCATCGTCTTCCTGGGCATCGGCGAGCCGGACTACGACACGCCCGCCCACATCGTCGAGGCGGCGAAGGGAGCGCTCGACGCCGGGTACACGCACTACGTGCCGTCGCCCGGCATCCCCGAGGTGCGCGAGGCGATAGCGGCGGATGTGGGGCAGCGGCTCGACTACGAACTCCCCGCGTCCCGCGTGGTGGTCACGCCGGGCGGCAAGCCGATCATGTTCTTCACGATCCTCGCGCTCGCAGAGGAGGGGGACGAGGTCATCTACCCGAACCCCGGCTTCCCCATCTACGAATCGATGATCCGCTTCGCCGGAGCGACGCCGGTGCCGATGCGGCTGCGTGAGGAGTTGGGTTACAACCCGGACCCGGACGACCTGGCCGGGCTTATCAGCCCGCGCACGCGGCTCATCATCGTCAACTCGCCGAACAACCCGTGCGGCAGCGTCATACCGGACTCGACGCTCCAACGCATCGCGGAGCTCGCGGTGGAGGCGGACGCGGTCGTGCTCTCGGACGAGATCTACAAGGACTTCTACTACGAGGGCTCGCACACCTCCATCACGAGTTTCCCCTCCATGTGGGAGCGGACGGTGGTGCTGGACGGGCTCTCCAAGAGCTACGCCATGACCGGCTGGCGGCTGGGCTACGGCGTCTTTCCGGAGCCGCTGGTGGAGCCGGTGACGCGCCTGGTGACGAACAGTGTCTCCTGCACGGCGGCGTTCGGGCAGATCGCCGCGGTGACAGCGCTACAGTCGTCGCAGGAGTCGGTCACGAATATGGTCAGCGAGTTCAACGAGCGCCGGGAGTTGCTGGTGGCGGGGCTGAACGCCCTGCCCGGCGTCTCGTGCCCGATGCCGAAGGGAGCGTTCTACACCTTCCCGAATATCTCGGGTACGGGGATGACGAGCAGCGAGTTCGAGCGCGGCGCGCTGCAGGACGCAGGGGTGTCGCTGCTCGCGGGGACGTCGTTCGGGGCATACGGCGAGGGGTACGTGCGCATCTCGTTCGCGAACTCGCAGGAGAACATCCGCGAGGCACTCGACCGGCTGGGGCGCTGGCTGGGTGAGCGGTAGCGTTCGGCTTCACGCACTCGCTATCTGGTCCGCGAAGCCCAACACGGCCTGAACGACACGCTCCCAAGCCCCGCCCGCTGGCAACGGCAGGCTGTGCGAGCCGTCCACCTTCTCGTAGCGCCGCAACGAGGGCAGTCGCTCGGCGAGGCGGGCGGTGTCGCCCGGCTTGACCAGGTTGTCGCGTATGCCCTGCACCACGAGCGTTGGTGCGTGCAGGCGTCGCGCTTCGTTCCCTGCCGCGATGCCGAGCTTGCGCAGTTCGCTCAGCAGTTGCGTCGGGACGACGAACGCTCGCAGCTCCGCCTGCACGGCGGGGTCGTCGACCTGCAGGTCGGGGATGATGGCGAGCAGGCCCTGCCGTATGTGTTCGTCGGCGAAATCGGCGCGCCGGAGCGGGCGCCAACGCCCGAAGAAGAACCGCAGGAGGGGCCAGAGTATATGGCTCATCGGTCCGCCGAATCGCCAGTACGGCGCAAGCAGCACGTAGCCGTCGGCCAATTCCCGCCTGGCCGCGACGACCGACACCGCCGCGCCGAGCGAGTGCCCGAGGACGATGACCCTGTCGTGCTCCTCCCGGAGCGAGCGCACGCGCTCCACGACAACGTCTCTCCATTCGGCGTGGCGGCGGTTGGGGAGCGTGATGATCTGGGGGCCGAACCCGGGCAGCAGGGGCACGTCGACGTCCCAACCCGCGGCGGCGAGCGTTACCGCGAGCGGTCGCATGTCGGCGGGGGTGCCGGGGAAGCCGTGGACGAGGAGTGCAGCTCCGCGCATCGCGCCGCGGGCGGACTTGCGGAACGGCTGGTGCTCCTCCTCCACGAAGAGGGGCAGGCTGCGCAGGAACGGCGACGGTTCGTAGGGCATGGGCACAGGCTACCAGCGGCCGGCGCCTACCGAACGTACATGCCGCCGTTGAGGTCTATGCACGCGCCGTTTAACTGGGCCCAGTGGGGTTGGACGATGTCGAGGAGGACGTGCGCGAGTTCGTCGGCGCTGATGAAGTGGCCGGTCGGCGTGGACCTGCTGTGCATGTCCAGCACCGCCTGTGCCGTTCCGTCGTGTATGGCGGTCCCGGTCACCATTCCGGGCGCAACGACGTTCACGCGCGTGCGGGGCGCCAGGGACTTGGCCAACGATTTCGCGAGGGCGTGCATCGCTCCCTTGGTTGCGCCGTAGAGGGGGTCGCTCGAGCCGCGCTGGCCTGCCTGCGAACCCAGGATGATGATGTGAGAGCCGTCCGCGAGGACGGGGGCGATGCGCTGGATGGCGCGGAACTGGCCAGAGAAGTTGACGTCCACAACCTCCGCCACCTGGTCGTCGTCGTATGTTCCAAGCGTTCGACCGAGCGAAAGGCCGGGCAGGAGGAGCAGCACGTCCGCGCCTTCCGCAGGCCCGGCGAGGAAGTCGAGGTCGGCGGTCGAGCGCACGTCGGCATGCACCCACGTTGCGCGGTCGAGGCCGCTCGGGGCGCCGGTGCGGAACGTAGCGCAGACCTCGTGACCTGCGTCGAGAAGGACGCGTATCGCAGCCTGTCCGATGCTCGACGAGCCGCTGAGGACGAATACCTTCATGTACTGTCTCCTACGGTGGACCCCTTCATCGCGTGAACAAGAATCTCAACGGAGGGGGCAATGAGATTCTTGTTCGGGGTTTTTACGAGTGAGACGGGGGCGCCGTTTGACATTCTTGTTCTCCTCCTGACAGGCATTTCCCAGGCCGTGGCCTGCTTCCCGGCGTCAAAGCAACAACAATCTCATGCGTTTACAAGTTCGGCCCCGGCACGGGGGGTGTTACATCCTGTTGCATGGTGCATCGCGGGCGGCGGCTGTGCGGGCGTGCGGTCACGGAGACATGGTAGGGAGCGGGGCATCGCCGGCGCAACGGGGCGGTGTCACAGCCGAAGGTGCTCGACGGGAGACAGGAGTGAGGGGCCGAGTGGTACCATGAGACGGCAGTGCCCCGTAGCTCAGGAGGACAGAGCAGCGGTTTCCTGAACCGCGCCTTCCAGTGTAGTGGAACGTAACACCATGGTGGACCTCGACCAGCTTTCATCGAAGGCGCGATTGTTCCGCGACCTGCATACGGGACCTGGCATGCTGGTGATGGCGAATGCCTGGGACGCGGCGAGCGCCCGGTGCTTTGAGGCGGCGGGTTTCCCTGCGATCGCAACGACCAGCGGAGGCGTCGCAGCAGCCCTCGGCCACGCGGATAACGAGGGAGCCCCGGCCGAGGAGATGCTCGCCGCGGCGGAGCGCATCATCCGTTCAGTTCCATTGCCCGTCACTGTTGACTTCGAGGCTGGTTACCGACTGCCTCCGACTGAGATCGCTCGACGGTTGATCCACATCGGAGCGGTGGGCCTGAACCTCGAAGACACGGACCACTACGGGACGTTGGGGCTGGCGCCGGCCGAAGCACAGGCAGAGCGCCTGGCGGCCGTTAAGGTCGAGGCGCAGGCCCTTGGCATCGACCTGTTCCTCAACGCACGGGTAGATGTATTCATCCGGCGCGAAGGGGACATGGACACGCAATTGGCGGAGGGCCTGCAACGTGCCCGGCTTTATCGCGAAGCGGGGGCAGACTGCATATATCCCATAAGCTTGAGCGACCCCACCGCGATCCGTGCCCTGGTTGAAGCAGTGCAGGTTGTCAATGTAACGGTCCGCCGTGGGGGACCAATCTCGGTAACTGCTGCGGCCGAGGCGGGTGCGCGACGGGTGACGTATGCCACGAGCATCTTCCGCGAAACCATGTCTCTCGTTGACCAGATCGCTGCGGAGATTCGAGCAGAGGTCCCGGACGCATCCCTCATGCACAACGTATCGCTACCTCCCCCATGAGGCGCCGGGGCCGGACAGCGATCGACGGGGCATTTCGTCTGCAATTCGGCTTGCAGTCGATGAAGGGTCGATGGGCCGTGTAGGAGTACAATACGCCTGTGCCCCTGTAGCTCAGGAGGATAGAGCAGCGGTTTCCTAAACCGCGTGCCAGGGTTCGAGTCCCTGCAGGGGTACCATGGTGTACTGTATTCATAACTCGGCGGCTCAGGGCAATCTCTGCGATGTCTGCGCCACCGATGTCGTTGTCCTCAGGCGTGGGGATAGTGTAGTGAATTGTCGCATTGCTGGGTTGGACGGCAATCTCCTTGACGAACGATCTGATAAACGCCTTGGTCTCGGTGAGTTCGCTTTCCATGAGGAACTGGCTCATCTCCCTTGCATAGGCTGCGATCCGATCGACATCCTGCACGCTGGCTCTGCGCAGAGCCAGCAGAGCGCGTGCCTCACCCGCCGCCTGCTCCAAGCGGTCCTGGTTCTCTTGGTGATGCCGGATGCGTGGGAGAATCTCCTCCACCGTGAGGTCTGTGCTTTCCACGAGATGCCAGAGCCGGTCCATCCGCCGCCGTATGTCGGCGAGTTCAGCCTCGGCGGCATCGACGTGCTCCTGCTGCTCCCCGATGACCGTGTCCATCTCCTCGTTGACGAGCCGCACGAGGTCCCGGACGTTGCTCTCGGTAAGGACGTGCTCACGAATCTGGTCGATGATGAGGCGTTCGAAACGCTGGGAATTGAGTCTTGGGGTCGTGCATGTGCCACTGCCGTGCTTGAGGAGGGAGTGGCAGACGTAATAGGTGTAGCGTCCGCCTTTTGCCTCGGCGGCGGTGAGGGCCTTTCCGCAGGTCTGGCAGGAGAGGAGGCCGCTGAGGAGATAGGGACTTGCAGTGCGGCGGGGGTGTGTGATCCTTGGAGCCTTGGAGCGCAGCATCTTCTCTACTCTTCGGAATTCCTGTGGGGAGACGATTGCGGGGAAGGCGTCCTCGATTCGTATGGGAGGAGCGTTGTCCTTGGCCCCGATGCCCCAGACGAGGGTTCCCATGTATGCCTCGTTGCCGAGCATGCGATGAACCGAGGTCTTGAGCCACTTCTTGCCGCGCGGGCTCTGGATGCCTTCGTTGTTGAGCGTCCTGGTTATCTCCAGGGTGCTGCGGCCGTGGAGGGCCATGTTGAAGATGCGCCTGATCACTGCGTCTGCCGGGAGGTCGAGCTCGAGCTTGGGGCGCTTCTTGGCGCCATCTTGGACGTAGACCTTCTTGTAGCCGTAGGGAGGGTAGGTGTTCATCCAGAAACCGCGCGAGGCCGCCTCGCGCATGCCCCGCATTACTTCCTGCGCGAGGTTCTCGGAGTAAAACTCGTCCACGCTCTCGATGATTGCCTCCATGAGCTTGCCGGTGGGGGTGTCGTCGGCGTGCTCCGTGATGGAGACGACCCTGATGCCCTTCTTGCGGAGCATGGACTTGAAGGCGACGGCGTGCTCGCGCTTTCGGGTGAAGCGGGAGAACTTCCAGACGAGGATGACATCGAAGGGTGCGTTGGGCCTGCTGCCCTCGTCGATCATGCGACGGAACTGTGGTCTGTCTGCGACGCGTCCACTCTCGGCCTCATCGATGTATTCGCGGACGATGGCGTAGTCGTTCTTCTGCGCGTAGTCCCGGAGCGCTCGCAGTTGGGCCGCGATGGAGAGGTCGACATCCTGTCGGTCGCTGGAAACTCTCGCGTAGAGGGCTGCGGTGGTCGGGTTCTGTCGTTCCGTCATGTGAGGACTCCTTCTGCGTCTTCCTATCCGTGCGGAGAGGTATGGGTCGATGGTCGGGCTCCTCTTGGGCTGGAGTCAATGGGCAGATGTCAGATCGTTCACGTTGCGTCTATAGAGATGTTGGCAGTGGGGGCTGCAAGACTTCGTGGGGGGAGTGCTCGCTATGGATAGCGAATGTGCCGAGCCTTACCAGTTTGAGTCCAGTTCGGTGGACTCACGAGGATGTGAATCCGTCACGGGCGAGGTCGAGGACAAGCAATTCTGGCTGGTCAATCACGACGGGCTGGTGTCGGTTCCGGCTGGCACCACGACGACCAGCGGCCGTACACTTCCAACCGCGAGCGGCTGGAAGTGCTGCCTGGCTTCCTTGCGTATTACAATCACCGGCGTCCACACGGCGGCATCGGCGGGACCACTCCCCCTCTTCTTCGTGTTATGACGGCGGCCCGGTCCACTGCAGCGTCACGCCGCTGTTGTCCTGGTCCACAAATGGGGTGGTGGTGGAGGCCATGGGAAACTCGTTGCATCCGCATTGACGTACGACGACCTCGGGCTCTCGCCAGCGGCGTTGCGCGCCGTGATGCGGTACACGTACCGCGTGCCTGAGAGGACGGTGTTATCGACGAACGTCGTCCCGCGGCTGCCGGTATCGAACAGTTTGCTGAACTCCGAGGGCCCCTGGCCATCGCCATAAAACAGCCCATCGCGTTCTCGGCGCCAGACCACATAGGTGTAGATGCTGTCGTCGCCGGGGTCGTCCCACGCCAGCACGACGGCGAGACCAGTTTGGCTCGTGACCCGCAGACCCGTGGGCCGCGCAGGAGGCGCCGTATCCGCGCGGGCCATAGACATCGGGAATACCCAGAGTGCCAGCGCCGCCAGCACGAGGACCGCCACCACGGTGATGCCGCCATTCCGAACACTCCTGGTCGTCATAACGTCCTCCCTGCCTACAAGGTTCTCGCTGCGCGAGAACCCCGCTTGCGCGAGCTCCCCGCGCCTAGAGGCCGCCCAACCGACTACTGGTGAATGTAAACCTCCTCCCTGATATTCCTAATACCATTATAGACAATACCGGGTGAGGCATATGTGAGATATGCTCGACGGGCGGGCCGCATTTCCCCGCCACCACTCCCCGCGCCTCCTACTTCCGCTGCGTTCTCAAGGCAGGGGTTGCGGGATGTGGCAGGGCGGGCGCGAACCATGTCCCATCGCGCCCGCCCTTTCCACTGTGGAACTGGAGCGCTAGCAACCGCAAGTCCAGGCCAAGCAGGTACAACTGTCGCTGGAGGCGTCCGACGACTTACCTGAGACAGACTTTGACTGGATGCGCATGAGTCAGGCGCTAGGGAACGTGATGAGCAACGCCATCCGTTGCACCGATGCTGGCGGGATCATCGTGCTCAGGGCGGGGTTGGAGAGCGGCGATACGCTGGCCGTCTCAATCGCGGACGACGGCATCTGCATCGACGCCGCTGACCTCCCGCACGTCTTCGACCGCTTCTACCGGACCGACGAGTCACGCAATCGAGC
>DAOUHP010000158.1:0-13291 GCA_034428575.1 Dehalococcoidia bacterium
CGTCATAAGCCGGGTCTGCGTCGTGGCCATGCGCATGCCAGTCCGAAGGTCGCCGGTGCAATTCCACGTTGCCCGATGCGCGCTCGCCGTCCATACGCACGACTGCATCCTGGAAGTCGGGGCCGTGGCCAGGCGCGGAGCGGCCTGCATACAGCACTCTCACCCGTCGACCGTCCACCGTGCGAAGCGAACGGCCTTCCTTCGCGCGCCACAACCGGGCAAGCAGGTGTTCCGGCAACAACGCGCTCGGACGGTCCTTCCGCCGACGTGCACCGTACTGGCGGCGCTCCTCCGCGAGCGTCGCGCCGCAGTTCACCATCTGTCGTTCCTGCACGATCACGTCTGCCACCCTTGCTTCGTCCCCCTATAGTACACCGCAGCGGAATCCTAACCGCGCATTAAAGGAACCGGCGCCAACGCTTAAGCCCCGGTTACACCGCAGCGGCGACGCACACCGTAGGCTGGCGACATCACCCTCAGGAGGAACAGCCGATGCTGAGCACCATCGCCGGTTACGAAAGCACCACACTCGAAGGACCTGACGACGAAGAGGAGGAGGCTGAAGAGCCTGCTACCGAACAGATCGAAGGCGAAGAGACCGAGGAGTCCGCCGACGAAGAAGAGGCCGAGGGATCCGAGCAAGAAGCCGAGAACGAAGAGTAGCCCCCTGGTCTCGCCACTTCGACAGCAAAGGCGCGCTCCAGAAGGAATGCGCCTTTGCTGTTGTTTCAGGGGTCAGGAGGTCAGGCGAGCATGTCGGCGACGGTGGCGCCGATGTCGGCAGGCGTCGGGATAACCCGGCAGCCCGCCTCCTCCAGCGCGCGCATCTTCTCCGACGCGAGCGCCGCCTTACCGGTGATGACAGCTCCTGCATGCCCCATGCGGCGGCCCGGCGGAGCGGTCTGGCCCACGATGAGTGCCGCGACGGGCTTGCGGACGTTCTCCTTGATGAAGGCGGCGGCCTCCTGCTCCTTGGTGCCGCCGATCTCGCCGATCATCACGATGGCTTCGGTCTCCGGGTCGTCGTTGAACATCGCGAGGACGTCCACGAATCCGGTGCCGGAGACGGGGTCGCCGCCAATGCCGACGCACGTGGACTGTCCGATGCCTCGCTTCGTGAGTTGGTCAACGCCCTCGTAGGTCAGCGTCCCACTGCGAGAGACGACACCGACCTTGCCCGGCAGATGGATGTTGCCGGGCATGATGCCGATCTTCGCCTTCGCGCCGGGGGTGATCAGGCCGGGGCAGTTCGGGCCGAGCAGGCGAACCGGCTTGCCCTCAAGGTACCGCATCACCATCGTGGAATCCCGCACGGGAACGCCCTCCGTGATGCAGACGACCAGCGGGATGCCCGCGTCTGCCGACTCCAGGATGGCGTCAGCTGCGAACGGAGGGGGCACGAAGATGAGCGCGACGTTCGCGCCCGTGCTGTCCACGGCCTCGCGTACTCCGTCGAATACGGGGACGCCATCCAGAACGGTCTCACCGCCCTTGCCCGGCGTGACTCCCGCTACGAGGTTGGTCCCATACGCTTTGCAGCGTTCCGCGTGGAAGCTGCCCTCACGTCCCGTGATGCCCTGCACCAGCAGGCGTGTGTTCTCGTTCACCAGAATGCTCATACTTGCTCCGTTATCCCTTGATGGCCGCCGCTGCCTCTTCCAGCGTGTCCACCATCGTCGCCGTCAGTCCGGATTCGGCGAGGATCTGCTTGCCTTCGTCCACGTTGGTGCCGAGCATCCGCACGACGAGCGTGGGCTGCCGGTCCGCCTTGCCATAGGCGTCCACGATTCCGCGTGCTGCGATATCGCAGCGGAGGATGCCGCCGAAGATGTTGACCAGCACCTTCTCGACGTTAGGGTCGGAGAGCATGAGGAGGATGGCGTAGCTGATCTTCTCCTCCGCCGCGCCGCCGCCCACGTCCAGGAAGTTGGCCGGCTCAGCGCCCGCGAACTTCACGATGTCCATCGTGGCCATAGCGAGCCCCGCGCCGTTGACCATGCAGCCGACGTTCCCGTCCAGCTTCACGTAGGCGATTCCCGCTTCCGACGCCTCCACCTCCAACGGGTCGTCCTGGCTGGTGTCCCGCAGTTCGGCTTCCGCCTTGTGGCGGAAGAGCGCGTCATCATCGAGGTTCATCTTTGCGTCAAGTGCGAGCAGTTGCCCGTCGTTCGTCAGAACGAGCGGGTTGATCTCGATCATGCCGGAGTCCTTCTCCACGTAGGCGCGGTAGCACGCGTCCACGAGGGCGGAGAACGGGCGTACCAACGAAGGAGCGAGGCCAAGCCCCGCAGCGAGCCTACGGCCCTGGAACGGTTGGAAGCCGATCGCCGGGTCTATGGGCTCGGTGAGCACTTTCTCCGGTTCGGTCTGCGCTACCTCTTCGATCTCCATGCCGCCCGCCGCGGAGGCGATGACGACAGGGCGGCGGCGACCGCCGTCCGTGGTGATGCTGAGGTAGAGCTCGCGGTCGATGTCCATCGTCTGCTCGACGAGCACCTGGTGGACGGGGACGCCCTGGGGTCCGGTTTGGAAGGTCACGAGCGTCGACCCGATAAGCCCCTCGGCGATCTGCGCGGCTTCCGCAGGGCTTGCCGCAACCTTCACACCGCCTGCCTTGCCCCGGCCTCCCGCGTGCACCTGCGCCTTGACCACGCCGCTGCCGCCGAGCCGCTCCGCCGCTTCTGCTGCCTCGGTACCCGATGACGCCACGTAGTTCTCCGGTACCGGGACGCCGTACGCGGCCAGCAACTGCTTGGCCTGGTATTCGTGGAGTTTCATCGCTGCCCTCTCGATAGACTGGCCCAACCGGAGGGTTCCGGCGGGCCGTGCAGCATGATAGCAGAGGAGCGGACGAGCTGAGCCCGACCGTTACCCCGCGATGACGCCCGCGACCTCTGTCGCGTAGTGGTCCACTGCGTCCTGGTCGACCTCGACGCCGAGGCCCGGAAGGTGCGGGACGGTGATATGGCCGCGCACGGGCACGAGCGGCTTCTTGAGGAGGTCGCTCTCCAGCCGTGCTCCACCCCCGAGGCTCGCCGGAGCTGCCTTCCCCAGCGAGGCGGCAAGGTGGACGCCTGCCGCGATGCCGACCCCGGTCTCCAGCGATGCGGAGACCGTGGTGCGCAGCCCGCTTCGTGCGGCGTACGCCATGATCGCCTGCGCTGCGCGGATGCCGCCCGCCCGCGCCGCCTTCACCACGAGCACGTCTGCGGCTTCGGCTTCCACGATCCTGACGGCGTCGCTCATCACACCTATGGCCTCGTCCGCTGCGATGGGCACTGGCGACGCGCTGCGGATCCGCGTGAGGCCGCTCATGTCCTCCGCAATGACGGGTTGTTCCACGAAGTCCAGGTTGAACGGAGCGAGGCGCTCCACCGTATGGATGGCCCTCTCCGCCGTCCAGCCTTCGTCCGCGTCGGCGCGCAGCGCGACATCGTCGCCGACGGCCAGGCGAACGGCGCGGATGATCTCGACGTCCGTGGCGGCGTCGCGTGCACCGAGCGAAGCCTTGATGCATTCGTAGCCGTCCGCGACCGCAACGCGGGCCTGCTCCGCGGCCTCGTCAGGCGGCAGGAAGTCCAGAAGTCCGACCATCGGCGTCCAGTCGATGACGCCGCCGAGCAGGTCGGTCACGGGGCGTCCGGCGTTCCTGCCCATGGCGTCGAACGCGGCGGTCTCGAGTCCGAAACGGAGGGCGTTGCCTGTTGCACCCGGAGGGGCGAGCGCAGAGAGGATGTCGAAGGCAACGGCCGGATGGAGGCCGAGCGCAGAGGGCGCGAGGTCGTGCAGGAGCGAAGCGAGGTCGGCGATGCGGGGAGGACGGCCCGGCCCGGCGGTGGCCGCCTCGCCGACTCCGACGAGGCCGTTGTCCATGTGCATCCAGATGAGGAGCGCGTTCCGCCCCGCCTTGGTCGGGTCCAGGGCGAGGTCAGGCCGCTTCAGCGGGACACGGACGCCCCGCCACTCCATCTTGCTGACGCGCATGCGGCGCATTATGGGCGCGTGCGAGAGGCAGGGCAAGCGTGCGCCTCCGGCGGCGCGGGTCAGGCCATCTCGTCCGTCACGGCCGCGGTGAGCCGCTCGACGGCGTCCCGCAGGCCGGACAGGGTCTCCAGCTCCGGGTCTACATCGAGGATGCGTCCGGCGTGCTCCCTCGATGCATCGAGCAGGTCTCTGTCGTCGGGGCGCGCCATCCTGACGGGGGCGACGCCGGACTGACGCGTGCCGAAGAAGTCGCCCTGGCTCCGCATCTCCAGGTCTGCTTCCGCGATCTCGAAGCCGTCGTTGGTGCGGACGAGCACGTTCAGCCGCTCTCTGCTCGATTCAGCCTGCGCAAGGGCAGCGCGGAACCACTGCTCGACCTCCCGCCAGTCGTCGCCGTTCGCGACGCGGCGCTGCCGCGCCTCACTCAGGCGCTGGAAGGTCTCGTCTTCCGATTCCGCCACGAGGAAGCAGTAACTGCGATGGGAGCCGCGTCCGACACGGCCCCTGAGCTGGTGGAGCTGGGCAAGGCCGAACCGCGTGGGGCTCTGGACCATCATCACGGTGGCGTTCGGCACGTCGATGCCGACCTCGATAACGGGCGTCGAGACGAGCACGTCCAACTCACCGCTGCGGAAGGCGTCCATGACGGCCTGCTTCTCCGGAAGCGGCATCCGCCCGTGGAGCAGGCCGACGCGCGCTTCGGCGAGAGTTGCGGTGCGCAGACGTTCGTACTCCGCAACGGCGGTGAGCGGCGGCAGTGCCGCCGACTCGGGGATGAGGTCGGAGTCCTCGTCCGTGGCATCGTCGTCGTCATCGACGCCGCTGTAGCGGTCGTCCGCATCGTCGATGCGCGGGTAGACGATGAAGCACTGGCGTCCTTCCCGCACCTGCGTCAGCAGGTAGTTCTCGGCATCGGCGGCGCGTGCGAGATCGACACTGCGGGTCACTATCTCCTGTCGGCCCGCCGGCAGTTCACGCATGGTGGATACCTCCAGGCCGCCGTAGAGCGTGAGGGCCAGCGTGCGGGGGATGGGCGTGGCAGACATGAGCAGCAGGTGGGGTTCGCCGACGGCGCTCTTACCCCGCAACGCCTCCCGCTGGAGGACGCCGAAGCGGTGCTGCTCGTCGCCGACGGCGAGGGCGAGGTTCGGCAGCGCAACCTGCTCCTGGATGAGGGCGTGCGTGCCGATCAGCAGGTCCAGCGAGCCGTCCGCCGCCATCCTGAGTATCTCGCGGCGGGGGCCCACGCGGGTGCTGCCGGTGAGCAGGGCGACGGTTACCGACTGCTCCCTGCCCTCCAAACCGGCGGAGAACCAGTCAGGGTTCTCCAGCGAGTGTTCCGCGCCACTGAGCAGGCGGCGCAGGTTGAGGAAGTGCTGCTCAGCGAGCACTTCGGTGGGGGCCATCATCGCGCCCTGGTAACCGCCCGCGACGGCGGCGAGCAGCATCGCGACGGCGACCACGGTCTTGCCGGAGCCGACGTCTCCCTGCAGCAGGCGGCTCATCGGCCTGCCGCCGCCCGACACGTCCCGCATCGCCTCCTCGAGCGCGTCGCGCTGGCCCTGCGTCAGCTCGAACGGCAGCGACGCGATGAACGACTCCGCCATCGGCGGGAAGGAGGGCAGGACGATGCCCGGTTGGCTGGACGTGTAGTTACGCTCCATGCCGACCCTGAGTTGGATAGCGAGAAACTCGTCGAAGGCGAGCCGCCTCCGGGCCTCTTCCTTCGCATCCTCGGAGCCGGGATAGTGGGCCTGCTCGATGGCCTCACCGAGCATCAGCAGGCCTGCGTCCTCGCGCACGGCGTCCGGCAGCGGGTCCGGTATGCCGAGGCGGCCGCCCCCGTTCCTCGTGCTGTCCAGCGCTTCGCGCACCATCTCGCGCATCCTGCGGGGCGGTATGCGCCTGCCCTTCGTCGTGGCAGCGGACGGATAGAACGGGACCAGCCCCGCCGTGTGCAGGCCGGGAGCGTTGGCGCTCCCGACCAGTTCCCATTCCGGCGATTCCATCTGCCGTTTCCCCTGGAAGAGTGACACCTTGCCGCTGAGGACGATGCGGGGCACGCCGCTGGGCGTGTGGGCCACGCGGGCGATGGCGTCCTTCAACTGCTTCGCGATCCACGGGTTGCCCCACCAGATGACGCGGATGTTGCCGGTGTCATCGCCGACGACGGCCTGGGTGGCGCGGATGCGCCCACCGCGTCCGAGGCGGACCTCGTACGCCTCCCAGAGCACCGCCTCGACGGTCTGCTCCTCGCCCACGCGCAGCCTGGCGACGGAGGTCCGCTCCCTGCGGTCCACGTGGCGGAGCGGGAAGAGGTAGAGGAGGTCGCGGACGGTGGGGTCCGGCGTCGTGAGCATGCGCCGCCGGATGAGCATCCGGCGGATCGCGGCGGCGTGCGTGCGGTTGACGGTCCGCAGGGCGCTCAGCGGCACGTCGAGCGGATTGCCGGCTGGCTGAGTCGAGGCAGCAGGCCCGGGAGGTGGAGCCGGACGACCGACGCCGCGAGCGGCGGGCCGGGCATCTCCCAGAAAGCGGTGTGCCTCGTCCGCCCAACGTTCGCGCCGCGCGGGTTCCAGTTCGGCGTAGGCGATGGACAGGAGGCCGAGCTCGTCCAGCGTCTTGAGCTCCGGGGCCGTGCCCGCCTGCCCCCGCAGGGTTTCGAGGAAGCGGTCGAGCCCACCGGCGACGGCCTTGTCCGCGAAGCCGTTGGCCGCCTCCATGTCCAAGATGTTCCGCAGGGCCCGCACCCGCGATGCGCCTGCTTGTTCACTGCGCTTCGTCGCCACCTGTGACCTTTGCGCAACTGCGTTCGACGCAGCGCCTTATTCTTTGCGCTCGCCCACCTCATGCACCCCTGCCCGCAGTACCGTCACCCTGGCCCTCTCCTCTTGTAGGGAGAGGGGATCAAACCTCTTGCACCTGGCCGGTGTCGGAGGCGCGCTGGACGGCGTCGATCAGGCGGTGGTGCCGGACGGCGTCACCGAAGTCCGGGTGAAACTCGCGCTCGTTGAGGATGGCGTCGGCGTAGGACGCCCATAGCTTTCCGATGTTGACGGAGACGCCTCCCAGTCCCGCGGCGGTGACCCATTCGTCCTGCGGGGGCGTCACCTCGTGAAGCTCGGAGTCGCCGTCTAGGGCCACACGGACGTCGCCCGAGCTCATGTGCGTGGAGCTGGACGAGTAGAGAGTCAGGGTGCCGCGTGAGCCGAATATCTGCAGGCTCTGGCCGGTGCCGACGCCGGCGACGGACGCGACGTGGGCGGAGAACGACGCACCGCTGGCGAGCGTTCCGCTCACCAGCGCATTGTCGGGTGCGGTCACGGAGAACCGCTCGCCGGTGTCGGACGCGGTCCACTCCTTGACCTGGTTACTGACGACCGAGGCGATGCTCCCTGCCGGGCCGAGCACGGAGATGAGCCCGTCGATGGCATGGCCGAAGGTGATGCTGAGCGTATTGGCGTGAGCGGTCTCGTCCCGCATCCAGATGCGTCCGGACGGCCGCGCCAACCCCCCGCCCCCGAACTGGGTGAGGCTCACGCTGAGCACGTCCCCGATGGCGCCGCTCTCCACGATCCGCCGCATCTCCCGGTACTCGGCAGAGTGACGGGCCTGCAGGCCGACGCACGTGCGGACGCCCGCAGCGGCGGCGAGGTCGGTCATCTCCTCGGCCTGTGCGATGGTCGTCCCGAGCGGCCACTCGGTGTAGACGTGCTTGCCCGCCGCGATGATGTCCTTCGTCAACTCGTAGTGGGTGGGCAGCCTGACAACGACGGCCGCGACATCGACCTCCGGGTTCGCAAGGAGGTCGTGGTGATTGTCGTACGCGTACTTCGCGCCGAACTTCGCCGCGGCCTCGTCCGCCGACTCCTGCCTCGTGGTGGAGACGGCGACGAGTTCGACGCCCGGGATGCCCGCCGCCATCGCGGGCATGTGGGCGCGCCCAGCCCAGCCGTTCACGTTGCCGCCGATGATGCCGACCCTGATGTTGTCTGCCATGTTTCTCGCTCCGTCCTTTCGAATCTACGAACCCGGCCATGCTATGCGGGGCGCGCCAGCCGGGCAACCGCCGGGATTAAGAATGCCAACCCCGGCCCGATCTGGCACTCTTAGTCTCTGTTCTACGAGTAAACGTCCAAGCCCGTTTGGCATTCTTGGCATCCTTAATGCAGGCGTTTCCGTGGCCGTGGCCTGCTTCCCGCCTTTAAGGACGCAAGAGTGCCATCGGGTTTGCAGTTTCCGCTCCGAGCCATAGATTCCGTTGATAGCTTCGGGAGCGAGCCATAGGCAGAATCTATGGGACGTGCAAGGGTGGCGGTCATGCAATCAGCGTAGCGGAGGCAGGGGCCATCGGGTAAGGGGCGGATGTCACACGTTCCGGGAGGGGGCCGAGAGGGTGCTGCGCGCTCAAGTACGGGCTGCGCCCAGGATGACGGCCCCGCGCCCCACCCACCGGTTCACCCTCACCCTGACCCTCTCCCCAGCCCTCTCCCGCCATCGGGAGAGGGGGCAACCACTCTTGCGCGGCGCGCGCGTTGACCCTCACGAGGGCGCAGCCTAGACTGCGCGGCGGCGCCTCCGCCCTGCGAGGGAGGCGGCGCACAACGTGCGTGCACGCCGGCAGGCAAGGGTACAGAGTCTGACGGGAGAAGCGTCCAGCGGACAGAGGGAGAGTGGCATGCGGATAGGATTCATCGGTCTCGGAAATATGGGCGGGCCCATGGCCCTGAACCTGATCAAGGCGGGGCATGAGCTCATCGTCAACGACATCGACGAGGCGAAGACCGCACCACACCGGGAGATGGGCGCGACGTGGGCCGCAACGCCCGAGGAGGTCGCGCGGCAGGCGCCGGTCGTGCTGACGTCGCTGCCGGGACCGGCGGAGGTGGAGGAGGTCGCGCTGGGCGCGCAGGGGCTCGTGCTGGGGCTATCGCCGGGGTCGGTGTACGCGGACCTGTCGACGGGCTCGCCGACACGGGTGCGGCAGGTGGCGGAGCGCATCGAGGCGATGGGGGCGCACATGCTGGACGCCCCGGTGAGCGGCGGCACGATCGGCGCGGAGGCGGGGACGCTGGCGGTCATGGTGGGCGGCGACGAGGAGGTGTTCGAGGCGGTGCGCCCTGTGTTCGAGGCGATCGGCACGGGCGTGAGCTACGTGGGGCCCATCGGCTCGGGGACGGTGGCGAAACTGGTGCACAACTCCATCTCGCTGACGACGCGCATCGTCGTGCAGGAGGGGATGACGCTCGCGGTGAAGGCGGGCGTCGCGCCAGGGGTGATGCTGCAGGTGCTGCGGGACGCGGCTTTCGGGAAGCAGACCCTGCTCAACCAGTTACCGGACGTGGTCTTCAAGGGCGACTTCGAGACGCCGCGCTTCACGCTCAACCTCGCCCACAAGGACGTGAGCCTCGGACAGGAGCTCGCGCAGGAGATGGGCGCGCCGATGGAGCTGGCGGCGATGGCGCAGCGGGTTCAGGAGGAAGGGATCAACCGGGGCTGGGGCGGATGGGACAACCTGGCGACGTTCATGCTGGCGGAGGAACGCGCAGGGATTGAGGTGCGCGAGTGAAGGCGGTGCGCTTCCACTCCCCTCCAACCCTCACCCCCGGCCCCTCTCCCGCCCAGCGGGAGAGGGGAGAAGAGGACCAACTCGGCGTCCGAGCGGGCACCCACAAGGAGCCTGTCTCAGAAGTCCCTCGCTATGGTTTTCCACCAAGCCGGCACGGCGTTTTCATTTGCGAGTTAGAGGCCCAATGCATTGAATACAACGCAAAGAGTTTCTCGCACAACCGGATACCGCAACGCGAAGTTCCCCGCCTGCGAGGGTTTTGGCTTTATGAGACGGCCTCACAAGGGGCGCCCCTACACCGGACACCACCCCACACCCCACCGGTTCACCCTCACCCTGGCCCTCTCCCCTCGAGGGAGAGGGGAGAAGAGGACCAACTCGACGACCGAACGAACACCCACAAGGGGCACCCCGCACCGGACACCACCCCACGCCCCGCCGGTTCACCCTCACCCTGGCCCTCTCCCCTCGAGGGAGAGGGGACCCGACGGCCGCTGGCGGATGAGGGCCGCAGGGATCGAGGTTCCTGCCTTCGCAGGAACGACGGAAGGGCGCGGGCATGAATGACCTCGTGCGAATGACGGCGCGGGAGGCGGTAGCGCGCCTTGCGGCACGGGAGGTGTCGCCGCTGGAGATGATCGACGCGGCGGTGGAGCGCATCGCAGAGGTGGACGGCGCGGTGAACGCGCTGCCGACGCTGGCCGTCGAACGCGCCCGAGAGCACGCGGCGCGGCTGATGGCGTCAGGCCCGCCCGCCGACGCGCCGCCGGGTTACCTTCACGGACTCCCGTTCGCGGTGAAGGACCTGAAGGACGTTGCAGGCGTGCGCTCGACGAAAGGCTCGCCCATCTACGCGGAGCACGTGCCGGAGCGCTCCGACTATCTCGTGGAAAATATCGAGGCGCAGGGGGGCGTGGTACTGGCGAAGTCGAACACGCCGGAGTTCGGGGCGGGGGCCAACACGTTCAACGAGGTGTTCGGGAAGACGCGCAACCCGTGGGACACGCGGATGACGTGCGGCGGGTCGTCGGGCGGCGCGGCGGTCGCGCTCGCCACCGGGCAGGTGTGGCTCGCGACGGGGAGCGACCTCGGCGGGAGCCTGCGCATCCCGGCGAGCTTCTGCTCGGTCGTCGGGCTGCGTCCCTCGCCGGGGCGCGTGCCGCACGGGCCGAAGGAGTTGCCGTTCGCCGGGCTGTCGGTCGAGGGGCCGATGGGCCGGACGGTCGCCGACGTGGCGCTGTTCCTGGACACGCAGGCAAGCGGCCTCTGTGCCGTCGACCCGATCAGCCTGCCGCGCCCGGAGCGACCGTTCCTTGAAGCGGTGGACACGCCACGCGCGGCGCGCCGTGTCGCGTACTCGCCGGACCTCGGCGTCGCGCCGGTGGACGCGGAGGTCCGGGAGATCTGCGGCCGCGCCGTGCGGCTGTTCGAGGAATTGGGGGCGCCGGTGGACGAGGACGCGCCCGACCTGCACGACGCTGAGCCGATATTCCAGGCGTTGCGGGCGGCGCAGTTCGCGGCGTTGTACGGCAAGCACCTGGAGAACAACCGGGACCTGCTGAAACCGGAGGTGATCTGGAACGTGGAGGCGGGACTGGCGCTGTCGGCGGAGGACGTGAACCAGGCAGAAACGGCCCGGGGCGCGCTCTACTATCGCACGGCGGCGTTCTTCGAGCGGTACGACATCCTCGCGTCTCCCACGGTGCTCGTGCCGCCGTTCGATATCGAGCAGCGTTACGTGCAGGAGGCCGGGGGGGTGACGTTCGAGACGTACGTGAGCTGGCTGGTGATGTCTTTCGCGCTGACGCTCACGTCATGCCCGTCGATCTCGGTGCCGTGCGGGTTCACCTCGTCCGGGCTGCCGGTGGGGCTGCAGCTGATGTCGCCCCGCGCGGACGAGGCGTCGCTGCTGTCGGCGGCGGCGCTGTTCGAGGAAGCGTGCGGGCTCTCCGGCAGTGTCCCCATCGACCCGGTCGTGAGGCATACCACGTAATGTGGCGCTTCACTGTCGCGGGCGGCGTGTTGTGGGTGGTGGTGACGGTGTGGGTGACACTCGCGCTGTTCCGGGGAGCGTCCGATGCGGTGGAGCTGGAGCTGATCGCGGAGCCACAGAGCGGCCAGGTGCTCGTGGCTGTGCTCTCCGCCATCATCTTCGGCGTGCCGGGTGTCGCGCTGATCGTGTACGGCTGGCGGCGGCGGGAGTGAGGCGTTCCTGACTGCACGAGTCCCGCGGAGCCTTGCCAAGCCGTGGAAGAGGACCCAAATGGGGAGGCGGCGGTTGGTAAGAAGGCGCTCTGTGGGTTGCGTGGGGCCTTTCCACGCGAGCGCCCCCAGAGAGGATGTTGCGCGCTAAAGCGCGGGCTCCGCCTCCGGCTTCGCTCAACATGACAGGCCGCCACTCCCACCAGCCCCGCCGGGCTACGAGGTTCCTGCCTGCGCAGGAACGACAGCCACCGAAGGCCTGTTCAGGCGGGGCTAGGCCCTGATCTCCTCGCGCATGAAGCGGACGTAGGACGCCGCGACGAGGACGGCGACCATCGCGACGAGCACGACGATGTGCGGCCAGACGAGTTGGAGGCTCTGGGCGGCCGACACGGGCGTCGAAAGCAGTCCCTCCAGGCGTCCCTCGTCGATGGCGAAGAGGTTGAGGGCTCGCCCACCGATGGGGTCGAGGAGGATGGAAGTCGCCTCGGAGTAGAGGCCGGCAGGGGAGGCCCGGTTGGCCCACGACTCGACGTTTACGTGGCGCACGGCGTCGTCCGTGGTCTCGATCTCCGGGACGATGCGGTCCGCGAGCACGCCGCCCAGGAGGGTGATGAGGAAGCCGAGGGCGAACCACATGCCGATGGAAGCAAGCGCGGAGGTGACGGTGTTGCGGAACAGGACGGAGGCGGTGACGGCGAGCGCGAGCCAGAAGGCGAGGTAGGCGACGGTAACCAGGCCAAGGCCCGTAAGGCGCAGGACCTCCTCGCCGGTGGGGGCGATGCCCATGCGGAACATCGTGAGCCCGATGACGACGATCATCATGCTGGCCACGACCAGCCCAAGTGTAAGCAGCGCGGCGAGGAACTTGGCGTTGTAGACAGAGTCGCGGTGGAGCGGCTGGGCGAGGAGGCGGGCCAGGGTGCCCTGGGTGCGCTCGCCGTTGATGGCGTCGAACCCGAGCGCGATGCCGATGACGGGTCCGAAGAAGCTGAGGAACGAGAGCAGCGAGATGGGGACGCCCGCGGTGGTGGTGAATACGTCCAGGAAGAAGAACTGCCGCCCCGACGAGGCGAGCAGTCCCAGGTCGACGAAGGCGCCCCAGACGAGGCCAAGGGCAACGAGGCCGAGGAGCAGGGTGAACCTGCGCCTCCCGAAGTGGTCCGCGAGCTCCTTGAAGAAGAGAGCGGTCATGCTACGGCCTCCTGGAAGTAGCGGAGGTAGATGTCTTCCAGCGTGCGGTCGTTGGCGCGCATCTCGAGGAGCCGCGCGCCGTGCTCGTGGACGGCGGCGGCGGCAGCGGCGCGCACGTCTTCTTCGCTCTCGATGACCACGTCGATGCCGGAGCGAGAGGACTCGCGAACGGTGGGGAGCCCGGCGAGCGCGGCGTCCAACGCCTGGTCCGCTCCCTCCACTTTCAGCGTCACGCGGAAGCCTCCGGTGTCGGTCTGCGTGGTCAGGGCCGCGACGGTGCCTTCCAGCACGATCTTCCCGTGAGACATGATGCCGACGCGGTGGCAGACCCGCTGCACCTCC
>DAOUHP010000159.1:0-3939 GCA_034428575.1 Dehalococcoidia bacterium
GGTTTGACGAGGCGACCGTCCTGCGCGCGGCTCACGCCTACGCGCAGGCGACGCCGTGGTGGCAGATGCATCCTGAGCTGTAACGTGGCGCCAGCACGAGAGAAGCGGCGCATGGGTGTAGGCGAACCGGCAAGAACGGTGACCACATGCTAGAAGCCAGCTTCGAGGCGATCCAGCACCTCATCTCCCCCTGGGGGATGATCGCCCTCATCAGCGGCACGATGATCGGGATGGTGAGCGGAGCGATGCCCGGAGGGACGCTCCCCACACTGGTCGTGCTGCTGGGCTTCGCGTATACGATGGACCCGGCCTACGCCCTTCCCCTCGCCACGGGAATGATCGCCACGGTCAACACGGGAGATACGCTCCCCGCGGTGCTGCTGGGGATCCCCGGTTCCGCCACAGGCCAGGCTACGATCCTCGACGGCTATCCGATGTCCCGGCAAGGCAGGGCCGGAGAAGCGCTTTCTGCCGCTTACTTCACGTCGATGCTGGGCGGCGTCTTCGGGGCCCTGTTCCTATTGGTAACTATCCCTGTTGTCAGGCCGCTGGTGCTGACCTTTGGCTCGCCCGAATTCTTCATCCTGGGAATGGTTGCCATCTCCGTAGTCGGCGTCATCAGCAGCGGGGCTTTTCTCAAGGGGCTAGCATCGGGCGCTGTCGGGCTCTTGATAACGTCCATCGGGTTCGACGTGATCAACGGCACGTCGCGTGCGGTATTCGGCATCGATTACCTCTGGGACGGGATCCCGCTCGTGCCCGCAGTCATCGGACTGTTCGCCGTTCCCGAGTTGTTGGACCTCTCAATCAGCGGCAAACCCATCGCGAGGGGAGACCTCGGTGAGCTGCTCGACAAGGTGAACAAGGGACGCAGGCTCGGGATCCAGGCAGTCCTGCACAACTTCCCCCTGATGCTCCGCTCCTCCGGGCTGGGGATCCTCGTGGGCATCCTCCCGGGGATCGGAGGCTCTCTGGCGAACTGGCTGACCTACGCCAACGCCCGTCAGACGGTGCGGGGAGGCGCGCAGACGTTCGGCACCGGCGACATCAGGGGTGTCATCGCGCCGGAGTCGGCCAACAACTCGGTGGACGGGGCGACGCTCGTCCCCACGCTCTGGTTCGGCGTACCTGGCAGCGTCGGCATGGCGATCTTCCTCGGCTTCATGATCATCATGGGACTCCAACCTGGGCCACGCATGCTCGGAGAAGACCTCGACCTGACGCTGACAATCGTCTTCAGTTTGGCGCTTGCGAATGTGTTCGGCACGGGGTCGCCCTCGCGTTCTCTCCCACCCTTGCCCGTATCGCCTTCGTGCGGCCCGGGGTCCTGGTCCCCCTGGTGCTGGCGGTGCTGATGATTACCGCGTTCCAGGCAAGCGTGTCGATGGGCGATCTGCTGGCAGTGCTCGCATTCGCCGCGATGGGTTTCTTCATGAAGACACACGGCTGGCCGCGCCCGCCAATCATCATTGCGCTGGTGCTGGGCTCCACGATTGAGCGCTTCTATTTCCTCGCCACCAAGACCTACGGCCTCTCCATGCTTTGGCGGCCCGGCTTCCTGGGCATCGTCATCGTCGCCGTCCTCACGGCGCTCTACACCGTGTGGATCCAGCGGTCCGTGGCGGCGCAGGCACGCAGGCAGCAGAGCTTCGCCGACGGCCCGGTGCCGTCAGGCTCGAGCGGCACACCGCACCCTGGGCCGGATGACGCACCCCCGGCTAGCGCGGGGGCTCGAGGCCGCAACCTGTCGGCGAGCCTCGTTATGAGGAGGCTGAGGCCCGGCCCGGACGGCTTGTTCGCCCTCCTCCTGCTTGGGGTATGCGTCTACTTCCTGATCGCATCGTTCGAATGGGTGTTGGAGTCCGCCTTGTTTCCGAGAACAGCGAGCATCGCGGGCCTGACGCTGCTGAGCCTGTACTTCCTGAGCCGCGTCTTCAGGCAGGGCGAAAGCGATGACGAAGAAGGGCCTCAATTGATGGACATCGGGAGAATGCGGTCTGACCTGCCGCCGTCCGTCATGCGGCGCCGCTTCGTACAGTCGGCCGGGATGCTCGTGGCCCTGGTCGGCAGCATCTGGCTGTTCAGCTTCCATGTCGCCATACCGATCTACGTATTCCTGTACCTGTGGCTCGTAGGTCGCGTCCGGCCGTGGATAGCAGTGCTCCCCGCCATCCTGTTGGAAGCCCTGCTGATCGGCTTCTATGACCGGCTGCTGTACACGAACTGGCATACACCAATCCTTCTTCCGTTCCTGGGTTCATGACGAGACGAGACTCACGCGTTGAGTGCCAACAAAGGAGAGCCGATATGAAGATGAGGACCATTGCACGTAGACCGGTCATTCTGCTGAGTCTGATGGCTGTAGTATTGATGTCGCTCCTGGGCGCCTGTGGGGGTGAAGACCCGACTCCCACGTCTCCACCCTCCCAGCCCGTGGCCGCCACACCCACACCCACACCCGCACCCGCCGCAGAACCCACGCCCACGCTGGCGCCAGGCCAACCCACGCCGACGCCGAGCCCACCCACTCCCACACCCAGCACCACTACGGAGGCAGGGCCCTCTCCTGCTCCAACTCCCACAGTCCCTCCTCCGGACCCGTCGTTCGACGCTGAAGGCCACTTCAGCGGCAGGACGATCAAGTTCACAGTGGGATTCGCTCCGGGCGGCGGCTTCGACGCTTTCACACGGATCCTCGCAGTGCACCTGCCGCGGTTTGTCCCAGGCAGTCCCAAGATCGTGGTCAGCAACCTGCCGGGCGCGGCGTCTCTGCTCACCGCCCGGGCCACCGCAGGGAGAGCTCCGGGTGATGGCTTCGACATCGGCGTCTTCACGCAGGGCCTGCTCATCCAATCGCTGCTTGGAGTCGAGTTCGAGGGGTTCGAGCCAACCGAGTTCGTCTTCGTCGGTCTGCCCGACAACACCCCCTCGAGAGGAGCGATCTGCGTTCGCGCCGATTCGGCGGACAGCTTGGATGCCTTCGTGAACAGCTCACGCCCGTTCCGCCTGGGAGAGTCACAGCCGGGCTCGGCTCCGGCGCCCCACGAGGAATGGCTGGTGATGGCCGGCCTTCCGATCGAGATCATCTACGGCTACCAGGGGACCGCCGACGTCCGTGTTGCGTTCGAACGCGGCGAGATCGAAGTGACCTCGCGCTGCGACGATTCCGCGCTCCCCGCGTACCCTCACTGGGCAGACCCGGCAGTCGTGACGCCCTTGTTCCACCACACGCAGTTGCCGCCAGATTGGGTGGTGGAGGGCCAGGCACGGGGCCTGTACCCGTGGTTCAAGCCCCTGCGTGAAGTCGTCAGCGTAAGTGACATACTAATGACGGCGCTGGAGCTGGAGACGAGTCTTGCGGGCAGCCGCGTTTTCGCCCTGCCCCCAGGCACCCCGCCGGAGGTCGCCCACGTGATCCGGGAGGCGTTCGCGGCTACAGTAGAGTCCGGCGACTTCCAGGCGGACATGCGGGCCCGTGGATACACAACTGGACTGCTGAGAGGTTCGGAACTGCAGGAGCGAGTGCAGAGCTTCGCTGACCAGCCAGCAGAGGTCCTCACGGTGCTCCGTGACATGTACAGGATCGAGTGATCGACCAGCGTCGCGCCTGGGGTCTCCCGCCCTCTCTTCAAGGCTGGAGACCCCAAGCGCAGTGCTCCCTCCAGTTGAACAGTGCGCCCGAGCCCTGCGTACAATGCTGCCGTGAGGGTCCGACGCATAACCAACCGCCGGAGCCGCGACAGCCGTGGCATCTGACGACGCGTTCCGCCGCGCGCTGCACACGAGCTTCGTCATCCGCGTGACCCACAGGGGACGACGGAGCGGCCTGCCCCGCGTGCTGGAGACGACCTACTACTGGGACGGCGCGGGGAAGATCTACCTCTCCGGCTACCCCGGCAGGCGCGACTGGGTGGCGAACATGGCAGCGCACCCGGACGC
>DAOUHP010000160.1:0-23827 GCA_034428575.1 Dehalococcoidia bacterium
GTCTACGGGCGACTGCTGCTCGCCCTCGGCGCACGACGTATACTCCGGAGCAAGCGACGCCCAGTGTTGAGGGCCGGTTGAACCGGCGTAGCTCCATTCCATGCCGCTTTGCGCCATTCCGCTGCCGAGCTCAGTACCATGCATGATTCGACAAGCTCAACACGAATGGGGCCTCAGCTCAGGTACCGGGCTATGACCTCGTCCAGAGGGATGACCTCGCTGTGGAGGACGTTCCGCACGATGCGGAGCGCGTAATCCTTCACCTCGGGCGGTTCGCTCTCGCGGTGCACCATCGTGCAGTCCTCGACCACGACAACCTTGTAGCGCAACTGGAAAGCGTCTGCCGCCGTCCACAGCACTGTGTTGTCCGTCGACGCCCCGGCGATAATGACCGTGTCCCGCTGCATCGTGCGCAGGACGTAGTCCAGGTCGTTGTGGGAGAAGCCGCTCAGGTAACGCTTGTAGACGAGCGTGTCCTTGTCCACCGGTTGCAGCTCCGGGATGACTTCGAGCGCGTCGGTGCCCTCCTTCATCGACACGCGCGACCAGTCGCCGACCTGGTCGCTCTCGCGCCGCATCGAGTTGACGTGGATGATGGGGGCCTCGGCGGCGTAGGCGGCGTCCTTGAGCCTGCGCACGTTCGCCACCATCTCGTAGCCGTACGAGCCGGGCGCCCAACCGTAACCCTTCGCCATGTCCAGGATGATCACTGCGATGTTCATCGTTCGTCTCCTCGGTGTATCGCGCTGGTCAGCAATTCCCGCGTACGGGGAGAAAACGCGCTCTCTTCTTCGGCTGGCTCAAAGAGGGTAACCTGCAAATCCTGAATATCCCTGAGAGCTTCTTCTATCCTGGGGCGGACCTCTGCCCAGTCCAAGCCCCCATTGCCGCATCCCAAGGCGGGAATGGCGATTGAGCGAATCTGACGCTGGCATATCTCGTCCGCCAGCGCGTGGAGTCCGGCGTCGATGTACTCCATCCGGCTCTTGCCTCGCCAGTGCCGCTTCGTGGGAAAGTTGATGATATAGCGCGGGTTGGCTGGCGGACTCGCCTCAAACAGAGAGGTTTGCGTACCCATCTCGAACGTAAACATCTGCCCAATCTGCATCTCTCCGTGTTTGCAGGCCTTCGCATAGGCCCTAAAGTTGGCAGGAAAGGCTTCCTTAAACCGGAGCGCGACTCCCTTGCCCATGACACCGATGCAATTGACGGTGTTCACGAGCGCCTCGGCGTACTCCTTCGTGATGTCGCCACTATCCTTGTACTCAATCTGCATCAAGCGCCTCCGCGCTCAGTAGTACCACTTCGGCTGCACTGACACAACCGGCTTGTGTCGAGCTTGGCGAACTGCTTCCAGCGCGCGAATGCGCACATCCCGGGAGTGAACCCCAATGAATGAAACCAGTTCCCACGGGAACGAGCCTTCAACCAGAAACTCAGCCTGCTTCTGCGAACGGCGCCCCCGCCAGTACTTTGCCTGGACGGCAGCCCAATCAATTTTGTCCAACTGCCTCAAGTCGCAGTAGTCCTCAAATTCACGAGCACCCGCGTTTGAGAGGGTAAACGCCCAGCGTCGCCGATTCGCATCCGCCCATTTGACTGCTTCCTTCAAATCAGCCTTCAGATGAACGATAGGCTCTTGACCGCCAGTGTACGGAAAGTCGGAGTCATCACCCTCATTTGTTTGTATGGCGTAGAGCATGGGCGAACGTGGACAGAAGTAGAAGGGGACACACTCGTCCACACGCAAACCCGGCGCGCTCCGCAGTTCGTTCACTCGACGCCGTTCCTTTATCTCCTCGTTGGCGATTGCCATGCCGGATAGTCCACGCCGGATGACTTCAGAATCGCTCCAGAGGCAACCGGCCTTGATGATGGAAGGTAGGCGGCCAACGTGGACGATGTGGTATATCTTCGGCTCGCTAGGAACCGGCCTCTTCCCGCCTACCATAGGCTCTATCCCCTACCCTGCCGCTTCTTTGAAGCGACGCAGGGCGTCGATGTGCTCGTCCGGCGAGCCGAGGCCCGCGCGGAGCGTGTTGAACGTGATGTGCGTCGCGCCCATCTCCTGCCACGCCTCGGAATCGCTCAGGGCGCCGTCGACGCCGCCGCGCGACAGGGCGACCCGTGCGTCGACGCCCACGTCGTCCTGTGAGCGTCCCGCCTCTTCGACCAGACCCTTGAAGCGCTCCATCCGTTCTCTGCCCTGTTCGTCCGCCTGCAGCTGCGGGAACCAGCCGTCGCCCAGTCGAGCGATGCGGCGGAGCACGCCGTCCGAGCGGCCGCCGCCGAACCAGATTGGGATGGGACGCTGCACCGGGAGGGGCTTGATGCCCGCGCCGGGGATGCTGTGCCATCTGCCCTGGAAGTCCACGACCTCATTGGTCCAGAGCGCACGCAGCAACTCGACCTGCTCCTCGGAGCGCTTGCCGCGGTCGTGGAAGTTCTCGTTCAGCCCCTCGTACTCCACGTCGTTCCAGCCGATGCCGACGCCAAGCCTCAGCCGCCCGCCGCTGAGCACGTCCACCTGCGCCGCCTGCTTGGCGACGAGTACCGTCTGCCGCTGCGGCAGGATGATGACGCCGGATACGAGCTCGATGCGGCTGGTGAGGGCGGCGAGGTAGCCGAACGTGACCAACGGCTCGTGGAAGGTGTCCCGGTGCGAGTACGGCCCCTGCCAGTCCGGCCTGCGGCCGGTGTCAGCGCCAAGCACGTGGTCGTAGAAGATGAGGTGAGCGTAGCCCAGGCCCTCGGCAGCCTCTGCGAACGCGCGCACCGCACCCGGGTCTTCGCCTATCTCGTTCTGGGGAAAAACAACGCCTAGCTGCATTTGCGCTCCTGGTTCGAGTTAATCACAAGGCTGTTCCCCACGGATGCTCGCCATGACCAGAGCGGGGGGATGCGCCTGCCGTCGCCGGCCTCGCGCGGCGCCAGTATATCTTCGAGCTCCTGGATGCGGGCGAGGAGGCCCCGCCTACGACGCCAGGAACTCCAAGACGACCTCGTTGAACCGGTCCGCGGCCTGCTGCGGGAGCATGTGGCCGACGCCCTCGAACGGCACGAGGCGGGCGCCGGGAATGGCGGCGGCGGTCTGCTCGCCCATCTCGAACGCGTTGGTCTGGTCGTCGGTGCCCCAGCACACCAACGTCGGCGCCGTGATCCGGGGCATCCGTCGCAGTGTGTTGTACCGGATACGCGTGTCCGGGTTGGTCATGTGCCGCATCACTGCCGCGAACGCCTCCCCGTGGCCCGGCAACGAATTCTTGCGGATGTAAGGCGCGGTCACCTCATCGAGGTCCACCGTGCCCCCGGGGAACCGGTTGGCGAACTGCTCTCTGATCTGCTCCTCGGACGGGACCTTGAACTCGACCATGTTCTGCAAGGGGCGTGTCGCGGTCCCGCCGCCAGCCACGTTCACTACCTTGTTGACGCGATCCGGGCTCTCGTACGACAGCAGCGTAACGATCCAGCCGCCCATGGAGTGCCCCACGAAGTTCGCCCTTTCGATGCCCAGCAGGTCCATGAACTCTCGGACGTGGTCGACGAGGTAGGCGAAGGAGAACTCCTGCTGAAAGACATCGCCGACGCCCCAGTTCAGGCAGTCGATGGCGTAGACGTGGAGCTTCTCGGAGAGTGGGCCGATATTGCGGACCCACGACTCGCATCCGCTCGTCCAGCCGGCGCCGTGGATGAGGATGGTCGGGTAGCCGGCTCCGGCCTCCCAGTATCGGGTCTTCCCGTGGACCATCTCAGCGTATCTTTCAGTCCAGACCTTCGAAGTGGTAGCCATTTGCGCTCCTTGGGCAGTTCTTTCGCGAGCGGCCGGTGTTTCTTCGATCGACTGCCCCTCCGGGTATGGGAAGTGCCCCTCCTCGGGGGCAGTCGCGAACAGAAGGGTGATCCCTAGGTTAGCCTGCTTCCGCCGTTCGGGTCGAGGAGGCCACGGCGCTCGCGCAGGCGGCACGTCCCACGACAGCAGGCACGCCCGCGTACAATCGCGGTCCGGCAAGGAGCCAGCCATGCCAACCTGGAAACGCCTGCTCATCGCGTGGTTCTTCATCCCGGTTCCAGGGGCGGCCGCCGGACACCGGCCTTGCGGGATGGCAGACATCCTCGCCCAGCAGGTGTGCGCTGCCTCGGCATCGAGCCGGTCCTTCACGATCGGCGCTCCCACCTGCCTACCCAGCGGACATCACCCGTTGACGGTGTCCGTGAACCCCGATGGACGCCAACCGCCCCCCCCCCCCCCCGCGGGCGCTAGTCCGGGGCTGCGCCCCAGGCGAGGGCGGTGAACGGGCCGCGGCCATTAGCGTTGATGGCCGAGACGCTGATCACGTAGCGGGTCCCGCTGGTCAGGCCGGTGAGCGTCACGCTCCTCGGATTAGTGCAGGCTTCACCGGCATGACAGATGCGCAGGACGTCCATCTCGGTTGGCTTGGGGGTCACCAATCTCTCCGTCCACGGGCCGCCCGCGGCCTCACGATAGTGAACGACATACCTGAGGACGTCAGCGCCGCCGTTGTTGGCGGGCGGGTCCCAGTCCACGTAGAGATTGCCCGCGCCTGCGTGGAGCACTTGTCCGCCGGTGACGTGACCGGGCACGCCGCTGCTCGCCGACGGGGTCACCACAATGTCATTGCCGTTAGGTTGCGCCCAGTAATTGCCGAGATACGTGCATGTGTTGGCAGCGTTGTCGGCGATGCCCCCAGGTTTGCAGTTCGGAATCATGACGCCATTCTCGTCCTTCTGGTCGGGGTCGGTGTCCACCGAGCGCCCCCTGATGCGTACCCGGTATCGCTCCCCGTTCTCCAAGCCAGTGAATGTGTGTTCCAGAACTTGGGTGCTCGGGTCCGGGACAGGGGGGTCATCTTTGGTGCCGAACTCAAACACCGTGTCCTGCCAATCCTGCCAACCGGATGTCGTCGTCGCATCCTCTTTACTCAGCTGGATCACGGTGGCGTTTAGAGTGCCCTGGCTTGTGCCGCCGATCGTCGTCCATCGCAAGTGGACCTTCCCGTCACCGGCGGACGCGATCATGCCGTGGTAGGGAGCATCGTTCCCATGCACACTTTTCACTTCTATGGCATGTGCTGTCTTGCCGCTGACTCCCGTGTTCGTTACTGTCGAAGTTATTCTGTACCGGCCATCCGACCGGACATCCAGGCTGATCAGAGTTCGCGGCGGGCAGTTGATCGTGCCGCCGTTGATGTCGCATATTGCAGCACTGTTGCGCTTGTTCGTGTTGACCATCATAAACACCCGGCCAATCAAGAGGTTGATATTCGGCGTGTTATCCCGGAACCAGACTTTCGGTGGCTCGACCCAGGCGGTCACCGGGTTCGATGGCGGCGAGGTGACGAGAAGGTCAGCGGAGCCGCTCTTGGTGTACCTTGAAACAATCTGGACGCGGTAAGTCGTCCCTTCGGTAAGGTTCTGTATACCAGGAGTCGGAACAGTGGTTGCCCCCATTTGCCTGGCTGTCTCCCGTAGGCTAGTAGGGTGAGCGGCTCGCTTATCCGCAGCATAGAGCGAGTCTTGGAAATCCGGTTCCTCGCCTGCCAGGGAGTTGTTGCCCTGCGCACGCTTCAGAGTGCTCGATTTCTTGCCGTCTTCCCAGTACTCGACATAGAACCCGTCGAGGGTGTAGCCGGTGGGAGTTGCTTCCGGTGCGTCCCACCAGACGCTGATGTCCAGGTGGTTGTCGGCCACAGCCCGGACGTTCTCCGGGCGGCCTGTCTGCTGAGCAACGGCGGGGTCGTGGCGTACGAGGACTTCGGTGTCTGCGCTCTTGTGCGTGGCGCCGTTGCCGGCAACGGCCTCCACCCGGAACTGGTACCTGACCGGGTCCAGGTCGTGCCAGAGGAACTTCCCGCTGGTCTGCTTGAACAACGGCGAGACGTCCCAGGCGGTGCGGGCCTTCTTCTTCCACTCGATGCGGATGCCGCCGGAATCGCAGCCGGCGGTGGTGGTCCATGTCCCGCTGACTGCGTAGGCTTCGTCTGTCGCGAGCGTCAGGGTGGTTGAGCAGTGAGTGGAGGGCATGACAACGGGCCCAGGCCCATAGGTGGCCGAGACGGTGACCCGGAAGTCGGGCAGGCCCAGGTCGGGCACGGTGATCGACGTATCCTCGGGGCCTGCCGAGACCTGCAACGTGAACCCTTCCCAATCGATCTGGATGATGAACCCGGTCAGTTCGCAGGACTCGGGGGCTTGGGGCGTCCTCCAGGAGACGACGATCTTCTGCTCCGCGCGTATGGCGGTCACGCCACCCGGCTCGCCGCCGGTGCAGTCATTCGTTGGCTCGGGAGTTGGAGTCGCCGTGGGTTCCGGGGTTGCCGTAGGGTCAGGGGCGGCGGCCGCCGCCTCCATCGCAGTCAACTCAGCGACCACAGGGTCCCAGCGGGCTGCCGTATACGTGTCGGCGAGGTTCTGGGCCTCGGCGGCGGTCATGCCGTCGAGGGCGTCGAAGGTGTGCAGCACCCGCATCCAGCGATGCACGTGGTCGTATCCGTTTTGGGTCTCCCGCGAATAGCCCTGAACGTCGGCGACCACCTGCGTGTCGGGCTCGTAGTCGCCCTGAGCCTCCAGGTTCGTCAGTTCCGTTACCACCGGGTCCCAGCGGGCTGCCCAATACGTGTCGGCGTTGTCCTGGGCCTCGGACGCGGTCATGCCGTCAATGGCGTCGAAGGTATGCAGCACCCGGAACCAGCGCAGCACGTGGTCGGGGCCATTTGCCGTCTCCGCAGCATAACCCCAGACGTCGGCGATCAGCTGGGGGTCGGGCTCGTAGTCGTCCTGGGCGCCTGCGGGAGAGGTCCCGGACCAGGACACTGCCAGGACGGCAAGGAGGGCGAGGGACAGCGCCATGAGGTGGCCCAGGGGCCACCGGCGCAGGGATGGGGTGAGAGTGGGGTGCCTCATGCCGTCACCTCCCGCAGGAGGTGGGCGTAAGGCTCATGGATACCGGACTCAGGCGGTGAAAATCGGGGGGGGGGGGGGGGTAGAATTCAGTGCGCCATCATCGGCGCGCCGGGCATGGGATATCGCGGCGGCGGCCGATACCTGTTCTGGTCCTCTCTGTTCGACAGTCATCAGACACCTCCCATCTTGTAGGCACACCCCCCACGACTTTTAGGGGTCGGGGTCGTTGGGGACATGGGCCGACCACGTGGTGGCCCAGGGGCCGGGGCCGTTGGCGTTGTGGGCGCGCACCTCCACGTCGTACTCCGTTCCCGCGGTGAGGCCCGTGATCGTGTACGACCTCGGGTTCTCGCAGAAAGGCAGCCCGCACATGCGAAGGGTCGGGCGCGGAAAGAGCACCTCGCTCACGGTCCAGTTCCCGTCTCCGCCCCGTTCCCGGTGGCGCACCTGGTAGGCGTGCGCGAAGGAGCGGTTGCTCTGTTCCGGCGGCTCCCACTCGACGACCAGCGACTCGCTGCCCGGCGTGACCTCGATCCCGTTCGGATAGTCCGGAGGCTTGTTCCAGAGGATGAACGTCTTGACGGTCAGTATCTCGGAGGTGAACCCCAGCGTGCGCGTCACTACAGGGTCCATACCGTCGGTGACTCGCCCCCTGACCCTGACCTGCCAGGTGTTTGGAGTTGACGCCCCCGGGGTCAGCCCGGTGATCGTGTGGGTGCGTTTGGTTGTGTCCGTGACAACGGTGTCGGTCCAGGCCCCGCTCGTGCCTTGACGGTGCTGCACGACGTAGGCGTCGAGGTTGTCGGGGTCCGACTCGTAGCCTTCCCAGACGACGACCAGTTTGCTGAGCCCGCCCGACGCGTACACGAGGAAGGCCGCCGGGCCGCCCACCTCGCCCTCATATAAGGAGGAGGTTGTCGACACGTCACCGACTGTGTGCGTGACGCTGGCCGTCAGCGAGCCGGTTGCATCCAGGCTGACAATAGTCCGACCCGGACAGTTGATGGTGTCACCACCGTTCACAGCGCATATGGAGCTTCCAAAGCCTTTGTTGCTATCGGAATGAAAGAATGTCCTGCCAATGTCAGTGTTGTGGGTGGGGGTGTTGCTATCGAACCAGACCTGCGTCGGCTCCGACCACACGGTGACGGGCGCCGCGGGGGTCGACCAGGCATCCTGGGTAGTGTTCAGGACGCTGTTGGTGAACCGGGCGGCGATGCGCACGGTATAGGCGTTCCCGTCGGTCAACCCGGTGATGCGGTGCCTGCGCGCAACGAAGGGATCCGATGGCTCGGTGTCGCCGGGGTCCGCAAGCACGACCGTTTCTGCGTCGGCTGTGCCGGTCTGCCACTCCACGACGTAGGCGGTCAGCGTGGACCCGGCAGGCGTGGAGGGCGAGCCCCAGGTGAGGGAGATGCCGCTGTTGTTGTCGGCCTCGACGCGAAGGTTCGGGGGGCTGTTCGCATCGGCAGGCCTTGTCGGGTCTGCCACGACGGTGGCGCTGACCGCATCGCTGTCGTGGGTATGCGTGCAATCGGCGGCGGCGCCGATGCACCGGGCGTCGGAGGCAACCACCCTGAAGTCGTATGCGGTTCCTGCATCGAGCCCGCCGAAGGCGAAGGGCTGCGTCCACCCTATCGCGTTGGGAAGCTTGTACGACGACGCCCAGTAGTCGTGGCCCGCTTCCTTCCACTGCAGCCACGCCCCCCCGGACACGCAGCCCGTTCCCGGTCCGCCCCTGTTGGTCCAGGACCCGCTGACCCCGCCGGCTATGTCCGCCGCCACCGTCAGAACGATGTCGCAGACCGCCGGCACATTCCCCTGGCCGGTCGGGCCTTCCTGGGGGGCGCGTGGGGTGGACTTCTTGGACGGGTAGATGGTCTGCACGCGGTATTCGTACATGCCGGGCGTCAGATCGTTGAGGACATGACGGGTGGCCAGCGGCCCCACGGTCTCGGACTTCCAGTCGCCGCCGGAGGCGCTCCTGGCCTCGACCGAGTAACCGGACGGCTCGCATGCGTTTTCGGCGCTGGGCGCATCCCAGAACGCCACCAACGCGCGTGGAACGCCGAGGGCCGACACGTCCTCGGGCGGAGACTGCTCACAGGCCGGCTCCCAGCCGATGAGGAAGTTCCCGTCAAGGGAGACGGAGAGGCCATCGGGGTCGGTCACCGTCAGCGTGACCGTGATCGGCAGCGGATTGGGCAGCGGGGGCTGGATGGCGTCCCAGTCGTCTTCGCCGTCCGCCTGGAAGAACACTCGCAGTACGTTCTCGAGGGGGTAGCCGCTTTGCGCCGCCTGAGCATCGCTCCCTCCATCATTATGGAATTGCAAGACGTCCACCAGCCGGCTGTCGCCGCCGGTGATGGCCACGGCGTAGGTCAGATCATCGTCGTCGGGGTCGGAGAAGATGCCGTAGAAAGGCTTGCTGACCAGGGTGCCACGGGGTGCGTTGTTGTTCCCGGTGAACCAGGAGTAATAGTCGGCCTGTGTATTCACCACCGGCGCCCGGTTGGGTACCGGTGTGGGCGTGGGTTCCGGCGTCGCGGTCGGATCGGGGGGGCAGCCGACGCCTCCATCGCAGTCAGCTCAGCGACCACAGGGTCCCAGCGGGCTGCCGTATACGTGTCGGCGAGGTCCTGGGCCTCGGCGGCGGTCATGTCGTCAAGGGCGTCGAAGGTGTGCAGCACCCGCATCCAGCGATGCACGTGGTCGTATCCGTTTTGGGTCTCCCGCGAATAGCCCTGAACGTCGGCGACCACCTGCGCGTCGGGTGCGTAGTCGTCCTGGGCCTCCAGGTTCGTCAGTTCCGTTACCACCGGGTCCCAGCGGGCTGCCCAATACGTGTCGGCGTTGTCCTGGGCCTCGGACGCGGTCATACCCTCAAGCGCGCCAAGAGTATGCAGAACCCGGAACCAGCGCAGCACGTGGTCGGGGCCGTTTGCCGTCTCCGCAGCGTAGGTCCAGACGTCGGCGACGACCTGTGAATCGGGCTCGTAGGCGTCCTGGGCGCCTGCGGGAGAGGTCCCGGACCAGGACACTGCCAGGACGGCAAGGAGGGCGAGGGACAGCGCCACGAGGCGGCCCAGGGGCCACCGGCGGAAGAATGGTGCGAGAGTGGAAGTGGGGTGCCTCATGCCGTCATCCCCTGCGTCGAGGTGAGGACGCTACGCGGGCGCGAAAATCGGGGGGGGGGGGGGTAGAACCAACGCGCCACTATCGGCGCAACGGGCGGGGGTGGGATCGAACACGGGCGTCACGCCGACCGTCGCCGGTGTCGCTGTTGCCAATTCAGGTTTTCTTCGTACGAGAGCCAAAGTACCATTTCTCCCATCCTGCGGACTGCAATCCCGCTCGCGATTATACAGGCGAATGTATGACCAAGGTGTGATAACCAAAAGGGGTTTCTATGACTTCTTGTAACTATCCGCGGAATGGTGCATAATCGCCCCCGTTGACGCCCATTAAGCCCCCATCAACAGGCCCACGAGGTGACGAAATGGACCAACCGGACGAGCGAGACCGACGGATACGGGAGCTGGAAGAGCGCCTCTCCCGCCTGAGCGGGGCGAGCCTCCGCATCAACGAGAGCCTGGACTTCGACACGGTGCTGCAGGAGACCGTGGACAGCGCCAGGGCGCTGACGGCCTCACGCTACGGGGCCATGACGGTGCTCGGGGACGACGAGCAGACGCCTTACTTCATCGTCTCCGGCCTGACGAGGGAGGAGCACCAGGGGCTGTGGGAGATGCCGGGGGGACTGGTGTTCTTCGAGTATCTCAGCGGGCTCGAGGAGCCCCTGCGGGTCTCGAACATAGACAGCCACCTGAACGCGCTGGGCATGCCCGGTTTCCTGCCCTCGGTGCCGGTGACCTCCCTGTTGGTCGCTCCGATCCGCCACCAGGGGGCCGGGGTCGGCACGATCTACCTGGCGCACGAGGGAGACGACCGGGAGTTCACGCAGGAGGACGAGGAGACGCTGGTGCTGTTCGCCTCCCAGGCGGCGATGGCCATCGCCAACGCGCGCAGGCACAAGGAGGAGCGGCGGGCCAGGGCCGACCTCGAGACGTTGACAGACACTTCACCGGTGGGCGTTGCGGTCTTCGATGCCCAGACTGGAGCGCCGAAGTCCTTCAACCGGGAGGCCAAGAGGATCGTGGACAGCCTGCGGGACCCCGACCAGCCGCCGGAACAGCTGCTGGAGATACTGACCTTCAGGCGCGCCGACGGGCGGGAGGTCTCCCTGGCGGAGGTTCCCCTGGCTGACCTGCTGAGCACCGGGGAGGCGTTGCGGGCCGAGGAGATCGTCCTCGGCGTCCCGGACGGCAGGAGCGTTACGGCCCTGGTCAACGCAACGCCCGTCCTCTCCGACGAGGGCACGGTCGAGTCGATGGTCGTCACCCTGCAGGACATGGCCGGCGTCGAGGAGCAGGAGCGGCTGCGGGCCGAGTTCCTGGCGATGGTGAGCCACGAGCTGAGGACTCCCCTGACCTCCATCAAGGGCGCCGCGACCACGATCATGGATTCGAGGACGGACCTCGACCCCGCGGTGGTCCGCCAGTTCGTCCGCATCATCGGCGACCAGGCCGACCACATGAACGCCCTGGTCGCCGACCTTCTGGACGTGGCGCGGATCGAGACCGGCACGCTGCCGGTCGGCCCCGAACCCGCGGAGGTGGCCGCGCTGATGGACCGGGCCCGGAGCGCTTTCACCAACGCAGGGGGCAAGAACAGGCTCGCCATCGACGTCGAGCCGGGCCTGCCGCTGGTGATGGCGGACAGGCGGCGCATCGTCCAGGTGCTGGGCAACCTGCTGTCCAACGCGGCCCGGCACTCGCCGGAGTCGTCCGTCATCCGGGTGAGCGCCGCGCGGAACGGCGTTCACGTGGCGGTCTCGGTGGCCGACGAGGGGCGCGGCATCCCGGCCGAGAGCCTGCCCCACCTGTTCCGCAAGTTCTCCCGGGCGCAGTCTGAGGAGCAGGGAGGGGACACCGGCCTGGGGCTCGCCATCTGCAAGGGCATCGTGGAGGCCCACGGGGGCCGCATCTGGGCCGAGAGCGACGGGCCGGGAACGGGGGCCTGCTTCACCTTCACCCTGCCGTCTGTCGAGGACTCCGGGAGCGGTGCGGACGGCCAACTCCCGTCGATCTCGAGGCGGCGTGAGCGGAAGGTGGAAGAGGAGCGGCCGCGCATCCTGGCGGTGGAAGACGACCCGCAGGACCTCCGCTACGTCCGCGACACCCTCGTCAAATCGGGCTACGACCCGGTGGTGACCGGGGACCCGGAAGAGGCGCTCCGCCTCGTGGCGGACGAGAGGCCGGAACTCGTGCTGCTGGACCTGATGCTTCCCGGAACGGACGGCATCGAGCTGATGCAGGACATCCTGGAAGTGGCGGACGTGCCAGTCATCTTCCTGTCCGCCTATGGGCGCGAGGAGCACGTCGCCCGGGCCTTCGACATGGGGGCCGCCGACTACGTGGTCAAGCCCTTCTCGCCGACGGAGCTGGCGGCGAGGATCAGGGCGACCCTTCGCCGGAGAGCGGTCGCGGAGCCGTCGGAGCCGTACGTGCTGGGCGATCTGACCATTGACTACGCGGGGCGCAGGGTGACGCTGGCCGGTCGTCCGGTGCGGCTGATGCCGTTGGAGTACCGGATGCTGGCCGAACTCTCGGCCAACGCGGGGCGGATACTGACCTACGACCAGTTGTTGCAGCGGGTCTGGAACAAGAGGAACAGCCGCGACATGCGGCCCATGCGCACCATCGTCGGCAAACTCCGCCGCAAGCTGAGCGACCACGCCGGCAACCCCAGGTACATCTTCACCGAGCCCCGAGTCGGCTACCGGATGCCGAGGGCAGAGGGCCGGTGAGCGGAGCGGGGCGTCCTGCGCCGGGGGCTCCTCACCCCCGGCCCTTCTCCCTCCGGGAGAGAGGAGATGGCGGATGCGGGGCGCAGCGCGGAGGGATTCCCTCAGGCGGCGAATGGTGCGCCGTGTACCGCCCTCTCCCGCTGGGAGAGGGCGCCGCGCTTCAGCCGCGGCGGGTGAGGGCCGAGGTGCCTGCGGGTTTCGTCGTGTGTGCGGTGGCTGCGCCCAAGGGCTGGCGGCCACGCTGGATTCCCGCTTTCGCGGGAATGACGGGTGAAGAGCGGGGATGACGGGCGCAGGGGCGCTCTAACGCGGCGCGCGTCTCCTGCGCTTCCTGCACCTCAGTATCACCCGAATCGCGACTGCCATGAGCAGCGCTATCGCCAGTAGCAGGCACCACGGCAATGGCGAGAGCCGCGACAGGGAGCTCGCCAGGCCCCCAGGAGTGGGCGTTGGAGTCGGCTGCTCGCCGCCGGGTGTGAGCACTGCCTCCGGCGTGGGTCCTGCATCCGGACCCGACGCGTCTATGATCGTCGTCGTCACTGTCGACGTACTCGCTCCCACGCGGGGCGCCGGACCCTCGCGGCCGGCAGGGTTGGCGATGCTCACCTCGAACGACTCACCGGGTTCATCCAGCGCGTCCTCCATGGTCTGCACCGTGAAGGTGCGGGCGCCGTAATCATCCCGTGTGAAGGTGAGCGTTCCCGATGCCGCCGTGTAGTCGCTGCCTGCCATGGCGGAGCCGTTGGCGGTGGCGAAATGCACGGTGAGGTCCGACGCGGGCACCACGCCCCTGGGGGAGAGCGAGACGGTGTAGGTGGAAGCGGACCCCTCGTTCACGGTGTCCGGGCCGCTGAGTTGGATGGTGACGCGGTCGCTCTCAGCGATCGTCGCCAAGGCGCTGGCCCTGTCCGGGTCCACCAACACCCGGGAGGCTGTACTCCCTGAGACGGCCCCCAGCATCACCGTAAAGGTCTCCTCCCCTTCCGACAGCATGTCCTGGTTGATGGGGACGGCAATGGTCTGCGTTGCGCCTGCGGGGGAGTTGGCAGCGAAGGCGACGGCGCCTATCGGCGGCTCAGCGTAGTCCGTCGCGTCCGCCGTGCCGGGGACTACGCCGTAGCCTACGGTGACACCGGTGGGGAGGGAATGTGAGAGCGTCACGCTGAACTGGGCAGTGGACCCTTCGGGAATCTCTCCGGGGGGTATCGATATGCTCAGATGGGCGATAACGAACTCGCCGGCGCCGCCAACTCCGTGGATGCGGCGAGCAACCGGACCGGATACGGGAATGGGACCGGGCATGAGAGTGGGACCAGGTACGGGAGTAGAACCGGGCACGGGAGTGGGGCCGGGTCCAGGCGTGGGGCCGGGTCCGGGCGTGGGGCCGGGTCCGGGCGTCGGGCTGGGCCCAGGCGTCGGGCCAGGCTCGGGCGTCGGGCTGGGCCCAGGCGTCGGGCCAGGCTCGGGCGTCGGGCTGGGCCCAGGCGTCGGGCCGGGTTCGGGCGTCGGGCTGGGCCCAGGCGTCGGGCCGGGTTCGGGCGTCGGATTGGGTCTAGGTGCAGGCGTAGGCGTGGGTGCAGGGGGGTTGTCGTTACTGCCGCGGGCATCGCTTGCGCCGATGGTGGCGGTGGCGGAGGCGGTCCCGAGGGAGAACTGTGAAGCAATAGTGGAGGTGATCGTTCCCAGGGTAACGGTGAACGTCTCATCGGCCTCGGAGAGGTCGTCGTCGACGATCCCGATGGTGATGGTCTGGGTGTCGCCTGCGTCGGAGTTGGCGGCGAAGGTGACTGTCCCGGAGGCGGCGTCGATGTCGTCGCCGCCGTCGGCGGACCATGCCACCTGCACCTCCGGGCCCACGCCGTGGGAGATCGTCACGGTGAAGGAGGCGATCCCGCCCTCTGCGACGCTGGAGGCGGGGCCGGAGATGGAGAGCGTGCCTTTGTCGTTGCCGCTGTTGGACTGGTTATCGTCGAAGATCGTAATCGTGGCGTCGGAGACAGTGAAGCCCGTCGCCGTGCCGCCGAGGATGATTGTCTCGTTGCCCTCGACGATAGTGTCGTTGGTGGGGGTGATCTCCAGCGTCCCGTCGGCGCTCGCATCGCCGGCGGGGATGGTGATGGATGCGAGGTCCGTGTTGACCGCGTAATCCGAGGACAACGCCGTGCCTGCGCGGTTGAGGGTGACTTCGGTATCCGTGCCGAGCGTGCTGCTGCCATCGATGCTCGCAGTCACCGTGAAGGTGGTCTTGCCGTCGTCCTCGCCGATGGTGGTGGGGCTGACCGTCAGCGTGATCGCCGTGGGAGTGTCGTCGTTGTCGTTGATGGTGGTGGTGACGGATGCGATCCCCAGCGTGGGCGTCTGGCCTCCGCCTGCGGGGTTGGAGATGGCGAACGTGAAGGTCTCGTCGGACTCGTCGACGGTGTCGCCGGTCGTCGAGACGGTCACGGTCTTGTCGGCGTGGTCGGCGTTGGTGAACGTCAGCGTCCCGCTCTTCGCCGTGTAGTCGGAACCGGCGCTGGCCGTCCCGTCGGTGGTGCCGTAGGAGACCGTCAGGTCTGCCGACGGCGTTCCCCCGCTGATCGAGACGGTGTAGGTGGCGTCGCCGCCCTCGGTGACGGAATCGGGTCCGGAGACCGCCACCGTGATCGCGTCGCTTGCCCCGATGGTGGCCGTCGCCGTCTTGGTCCCGAGGGAGAGCTGCGAGGAGATGTCCGATGTGATGTCCCCCAGGGTGACGGTGAACGTCTCGTCGCCCTCGGAGAGGGCGTCGTCGTCGATACCGATGGTGATGGTCTGCGTGGAGTTGGCGCTGGAGCCGGCGGCGAAGGTGACGGTGCCGGAGGCGGAGTCGATGTCGTCGCCCCCGTCGGCGGACCATGCCACCTGCACCTGCGAGCCCACGCCCTGGGAGAGCGTCACAGTGAAGGAGGCGTCGCCGCCCTCCGCGACGTTGGAGTCGGGGCCGGAGATGGAGAGCGTGCCGGAGTCGACGTCGTCGTCATCGTCGGTGGTGGTCTTGTTGTCGTCGGTGAGCGTGATTGTGGCGGAGCTCACGGTGAAGTTGGTCGCCTCGCCGCTCAGGGTGATCGTCTCGTTCCCCTCGACGATAGTGTCGTCGGTGGGGGTGATGGTGAGCGTGCCGGCGCCACTGGCCTGGCCCGCCGGGATGGCGATCGACGCAAGGGCGGTGTTGACGGCATAGTCAGAGGAGGAGGCGGTGCCGCTCAGGGTAATCGTCACCGTAGTGGACGTCGTCACCGTGCTGCCGCCGTCGATGGTTGCGGTCACCGTGAAGGAGGTCTGGGAGTCGTCCTCGCCAATCGTCGTGGGGCTCACCGTCAGCGTGATCGCCGTCGGCGTGCTGTCGTCGTCAGTTATGGTCGTGGTGACCGACGCGGTCCCCAGGGTGGGCGTCTGGCCTCCGCCCCCAGTGGGGTTGGAGATGGTGAACGTGAAGGTCTCGTCGGACTCGTCGAGGGTGTCGCCGGTGGTCGAGACGGTGACGGTCTTGTCGGCGTGGTCTGCGTTGGTGAACGTGAGGGTGCCGCTCTGCGCGGTGTAGTCGGAGCCTGCGCTGGCCGTTCCGTCGGTGGTGGCGTAGCTGACAGTGAGGTTGGCGGATGGCGTTCCGCCGGAGATCGAGACGGTGTAAGTGGCGTCGCCGCCCTCGGTGACGGAGGCGGGTCCGGAGACCGCCACCGTGATGGCGTCGCTCGCGCCGATGGTGGCGGTGGCGGTCTTGGTCCCGAGGGAGAGTTGGCCGGAGACGTCGGAGGTGATGTCGCCCAGGGTGACGGTGAACGTCTCGTCGCCCTCGGAGAGGGCGTCGTCCTCGGTCCCTATCGTGATCGTCTCCGTGGCCCCCGCTGCGCTGCCGGCCGCGAACGTCACCGTCCCGGAGGCGGTGCCGATGTCGGCGCCGCCGTCCGCGGACCAGGCCACCTGCACCTGCGGGCCGATGCCGTGGGAGAGCGTCACCGTGAAGGAGGCGTCGCCGCCCTCCGCGACGTTCGAGCCGGGGCCGGCGATGGAGAGCGTCGCCGTGTCCTTGTCGTCGTCATCGTCGGTGGTGGTCTTGTCGTCGTCGGTGAGCGTGATGGTGGCGTCGGAGACAGTGAACCCCGTCGCTGTCCCGCCGAGAATGATCGTCTCATCACCCTCCACGATGGTGTCGTCGGTGGGGGTGATGGTGAGCGTCCCTTCGCCGCTGGAATCGCCTCCAGTGATCGTGATGGACGTGAGGTCGGTGTTGACCGTGTAGTCGGAGGAGGCTGAGGCTGTGCCTGAGCGGGTGAGGGTGACCTCGGTGTCCGTGCCGAGCGTGCTGCCGCCGTCGATGGTCGCGGTCACGGTGAAGGAGGTCTGGGCGTCGTCCTCGCCGATCGTGGTGGGGCTCACCGTCAGCGTGATGGCCGTGGGGGTGGTGTCGTCGTCGTTGATGGTGGTGGTGACGGAGGCGGTGCCTAGCGTGGGGGTCTGGCCTCCGCCCCCAGTGGGGTTGGAGATGGTGAACGTGAAGGTCTCGTCGGACTCGTCGACGGTGTCGCCGGTGGTCGAGACGGTCACGGTCTTGTCGGCGTGGTCGGCGTTGGTGAACGTCAGCGTCCCGGATGCTGCCGTGTAGTCGGAACCCGCGGTGGCCGTGCCGTTGGCGGTGGCGTAGGCGACCGTGAGGTCTTCGGATGGCTCGCCCCCGCTGATCGAGGCGGTGTAGGTGGCGTCGCCGCCCTCGGTCACGGACGAGGGCCCGGACAGCGCCACCGTGATCGGGTCGCTTGCCCCGATGGTCGCCGTCGCCGTCTTGGTCCCGAGGGAGAGCTGCGAGGAGATGTCCGACGTGATGTCGCCCAGGGTGACGGTGAACGTCTCGTCCGCTTCGGAGAGGGCGTCGTCCTCGGTCCCTATCGTGATGGTCTGCGTGGCGCTCGCCTCGGAGCCTGCCGCGAAGGTGACGGTGCCGGAGGTATCGTCGATGTCGTCGCCGCCGTCGGCGGACCAGGCGACCTCGACCTCCGAGCCGACGCCGTGGGAGAGCGTCACCGTGAAGGAGGCGTTGCCGCCCTCGGCAACGTTGGATGCGGGGCCGGCTATGGCCAGCGTCGCCGTGTCCTTGTCGTCGTCGTCCGTCGTCGTCGTCTTGTCGTCGTCGGTGAGCGTGATCGTGGCGGAGTTCACCGTGAAGTTGGTCGCCTCGCCGCTCAGGGTGATCGTCTCGTTGCCCTCGACCAGGGTGTCGTCGGTCGGCGTGATGACCAGCGTCCCCTCGCCGCTCGAATCGCCTCCGGCGATCGTGATGGAGGTGAGGTCGGTGTTGACCGCATAGTCGGAGGAGGACGCCGTGCCTGAGCGGGTGAGGGTGACTTCGGTGTCCGTGCCGAGCGTGCTGCCGCCGTCGATGGTCGCGGTCACGGTGAAGGAGGTCTGGGCGTCGTCCTCGCCGATGGTGGTGGGGCTCACCGTCAGCGTGATGGTTGTCGGGGTGTCGTCGTCGTCAGTGATGGTGGTGGTGACGGAGGAGGTCCCCAGCGTGGGCGTCTGGCCTCCGCCAGTGGGGTTGGAGATGGCGAACGTGAAGGTCTCGTCGGACTCGTCGACGGTGTCGCCGGTCGTCGAGACGGTGACCGTCTTGTCGGCGTGGTCGGCGTTGGTGAACGTCAGCGTCCCGGATGCTGCGGTGTAGTCGGAGCCTGCGGTGGCCGTGCCGTCCGCCGTGGCGTAGCTGACCGTGAGGTCAGCCGTCGGCGTCCCGCCGGAGATGGAGACCGTGAACGACGCGCTCCCGCCCTCCGTGACGGACGAGGAGCCGGTAAGGGCGACGGTGATCGCGTCGCTTGCCCCGATGGTCGCCGTCGCCGTCTTGGTCGGGATGGAGAGCTGGCCCGAGATGTCCGATGTGATCGCGCCCAGGGTGACGGTGAAGGACTCGTCGTCCTCGGAGAGGGCGTCGTCCTCGATACCGATGGTGATGGTCTGGGTGGCGCCTGCTGCGGAGCCTGCGGCGAAGGTGACGGTCCCGGAGGCGTCGTCGATATCGTCGCCCCCGTCGGCGGACCACGCAACCTGCACCTCCGAGCCGACGCCGTGGGAGAGGGTCACGGTGAAGGAGGCGTTGCCGCCCTCCGCAACGTTGGCGTCGGGCCCGGCGATTGCCAGCGTCGCCGTGTCCTTGTCGTCGCCGTCCGTGGTCGTCGTCTTGTCGTCGTCCGTGAGCGTGATGGTGGCCGAGCTCACGGTGAAGTCGTCGGCCGTGCCGCTCAGGATGATCGTCTCGTTGCCCTCGACCAAGGTGTCGTCGGTGGGCGTGATGGTGAGCGTGCCCTCGGCGCTGGACTGACCCGCTGAGATGGTGATGGAGGTGAGGTCGGTGTTGACGGCATAGTCGGAGGAGGAGGCGGTGCCTGCGCGGGTGAGGCTGACCTCGGTGTCCGTCCCGAGCGTGCTCCCCCCGTCGATAGTCGCGGTCACGGTGAAGGAGGTCTGGGAGTCGTCCTCGCCGATGGTCGTGGGGCTGACCGTCAGCGTGATGGCCGTCGGGGTGGCGTCGTCGTCGTTGATGGTCGTGGTGACGGTGGCCGTCCCCAGGGTGGGGGTCTGGCCTCCGCCCCCAGTGGGGTTGGAGATGGCGAACGTGAAGGTCTCGTTGGACTCGTCGACGGTGTCGCCGGTGGTCGAGACGGTCACGGTCTGGTCCCCGTGGTCTGCGTTGGTGAACGTCAGCGTCCCGGATGCTGCGGTGTAGTCAGAGCCTGCGGTGGCCGTGCCGTTGGCGGTCGCATAGTTCACCGTCAGGTTGGCGGATGGCGTCCCGCCGGAGATGGAAACGGTGTAGGTGGCGTTGCCGCCCTCGGTGACGGATGCGGGTCCGGAGACCGCGACGGTGATGGCGTCGCTTGCGCCGATGGTGGCGGTGGCGGTCTTGGTCCCGAGGGAGAGTTGCGAGGAGATGTCCGACGTGATGTCGCCCAGGGTGACGGTGAAGGTCTCGTCGCCCTCGGAGAGGGCGTCGTCCTCGGTCCCTATCGTGATGGTCTGGGTGGCGCCTGCTGCGGAGCCTGCGTCGAAGGTGACGGTCCCGGAGGTGTCGTCGATGTCGTCGCCGCCGTCGGCGGACCACGCCACCTCGACATCGGAGCCGACGCCCTGGGAGAGGGTGACGGTGAAGGAGGCGTTGCTACCCTCTTCGACGCTGGAGGTCGGCCCGGCTATGGCCAGCGTCGCCGTGTCCTTGTCGTCGTCGTCCGTCGTCGTCGTCTTGTCGTCGTCCGTGAGCGTGATCGTGGCGGAGCTCACCGTGAAGTTGGTCGCCGTCCCGCCGAGGATGATCGTCTCGTTGCCCTCGACGATGGCGTCGTCGGTGGGCGTGATGGTGAGCGTCCCCTCCGCGCTCGCATCGCCGGCGGGGATGGAGATGGAGGTGAGGTCGGTGTTGACGGCATAGTCGGAGGCTGAGGCGGAGCCTGAGCGGGTGAGGGTCACGGTGGTGTTGGCGGCAACGGTGCTTCCGCCGTCGATGGTTGCCGTCACGGTAAAGGAGGTCTGGGAGTCGTCCTCGCCGATGGTGGTGGGGCTGACGGTCAGGGTGATGGCCGTCGGGGTGCCGTCGTCGTCGTTGATGGTGGTGGTGACGGATGCGGTGCCGAGGGTGGGGGTCTGGCCGCCGCCTGCGGGGTTGGAGATGGCGAAGGTGAAGGTCTCGTTGGACTCGGCCAGGGTGTCGCCGGTGGTCGTGACGGTCACGGTCTTGTCGGCGTGGTCGGCGTTGGTGAACGTCAGCGTCCCGCTCTGCGCCGTGTAGTCGGAGCCTGCGCTGGCCGTGCCGTCCGCGGTGCCGTAGCTGACCGTGAGGTCTGCCGACGGCGTTCCGCCGGAGATGGATACCGTGTAGGTGGCGCCGCCGCCCTCCGTGACGGAGGCGGGCCCGGACAGCGCCACCGTGATCGCGTCGCTTGCCCCGATGGTGGCGGTGGCGGTCTTGGTCGGGATGGAGAGCTGGCCCGAGATGTCCGACGTGATCGCGCCCAGGGTGACGGTGAAGGACTCGGCGGCTTCGGACAGGGCGTCGTCCTCGATCCCTATCGTGATCGTCTCCGTGGCCCCCGCCGCGCTGCCGGCGTCGAACGTCACCGTCCCGGAGGCGGAGCCGATGTCGTCGCCCCCGTCCGCGGACCATGCAACCTTGACCTCCTGGCCCACCGCCGCCGATAGCGTCACGGTGAAGGAGGCGTCGCCGCCCTCCGCAACGTTGGAGGTCGGCCCGGATATGGCCAGCGTCGCCGTGTCCTTGTCGTCGTCAGGAGTGGTGGTGGTCTTGTTGTCGTCCGTGAGCGTGATCGTGGCGTCGGAGACGGTGAACCCCGTCGCCGTCCCGCCGAGGATGATCGTCTCGTTCCCCTCCACGATGGCGTCGTCGGTCGGCGTCATGGTGAGCGTGCCCTCGCCGCTCGATTGGCCCGCTGAGATCGTGATGGACGTGAGGTCGGTGTTGACCGCATAGTCAGAGGAGGAGGCGGTGCCTGCGCGGGTGAGGGTCACGGTGGTGTTGGCGGCAACGGTGCTCCCCCCGTCGATGGTCGCGGTCACCGTGAAGGAGGTCTGGGAGTCGTCCTCGCCGATCGTCGCGGGGCTCACCGTCAGCGTGATGGTCGTCGGGGTGCTGTCGTCGTCGGTGATGGTCGTGGTGGCGGAGGAGACGGAGCGGGCGCCGGACTGGCCGTCGACGGTGATCGTCTCGTCGCCCTCGACGACGGCGTCGTCGACGGGAGTGACGGTGAAGGTAACGTTGGCGCTGGTCTCTTCCTTGGGGATGATGATGACGGGGAGTGGCGAGGTGGCGGAATAATCGGTGGGGTCTGCGGCGGAGCCCGCGAGGGTGAGGGTGACGGTGGTGGATGTGTCGCGGGCGCTGCTGATGGTCGCGGTCACGGTAACCTGGGTGTCGGAGGCGTTCTCCGCGATGGTGGAGGGGGCGACGGAGAGGGTGATGCTCTCGGGATCGCCGATGGTGACGACGGCGTCGCTGACGGTCGCCCCGGTTGCGGTCCCTGAGAGGATGACGCTCTCGTTCTCCTCATCCAGTTCGTCGGTGTGGACGGTGAAGGTGAGTGTGACCGATGCGGTGGACTCGCCCGGCTGGATACGCAGGACCTCGCTCAGGCTCCAGATCGTGTAGTCGGTCCCGTCGGTGGCGGAGCCGCCTCCCACCGAGAGCGTGACCGAGTGGTCGCCGGAGGTGCCGTCCCGGGTGGCGGTGACGGTGACCTTGGCGGCAGATTGTCCCTCCTGGATGTATTCCGGGCTGACGGAGAGGGAGATGGCCGCGGACGTGGCGTCGTTGTCGGTGATGCTGGTGGTGACCGACGCTGTCCCCAGGCCGGGTGGCGCGCCGTCGCCGCCGGAGGGGTTGGAGATGGAAACGGAGAAGGACTCGTCAGACTCGTCGGTGGTGTCGCTGGTGGTCTGCACCGTGAAGGTCTTGTCGGCGTGGTCGGTGGGGGTGAAGGTGAGGGTGCCGGATGCCGCGGTGTAGTCGGAGGCTGCTTTGGCCGAGCCGTCGGCGGTGGCGTAGCTGACGGTGATATTCTCGGAGGGAACGCCCCCGGAAAGGGAGACCGCGTAGGTGGAGGCCTGGCCCTCCGTGACGACGGCCGGGCCGGAGAGGTCCAGCGTGAGGGGGCTGGTCAGACTGATGATGACGTTGATAACGGCGTCGTGGCCATTCACGGTGTACTCTACCGTGCCGGTGTAGGAGTTCTTGGTGTCGTAGTCCAGGTCGGCGTCCTTCTTCACGCTGATCTGGCCGGTGGCGGCGTCGATGACGAAGGCGCCGGAGGTCGATGCTTCGCCCTTGAGCGTGTAGCTCAGCGCCGCGCCCTTGTAGGGAATGCCGATCACGGGGTCGCCCACCAGCGTGCCTTCGGGGGACTCCTCATGGACGGTCCGCTCCTCCGTCTTCGGGGTGGCAGTGATGGTTGCGGTACGGGTGACGGACCCCCCGTACGAATCGCTGGCCGTCAAGGTGACGTCGGACGTGCCCGGATTGAGGAGGGTTGCCGTCAGGCGGGCGCTCCCGGCCGCGCCGGACAGGCTGACTCCGAGCAGGGCGGGGTGCTCAGCGGAGGCCGAGTAGGTGAGCGAGTCGCCGTCGGCGTCTGCGAAGTAGGGCCCCGGGGAGGGCATCTCGTGGTAACTGGCGACTGCGCCGGTCGGGAATGTGCCCCCCTGGTAGCGGGTGGTGGTCGCGTTCGGCGGCGTGTTGGCCGTGCCCTCCCCGGTGTCCGACCAGGGGCCAAGCTTCACGCCTGCACCGGTGATGACGGCGCCCGGTTGCTCTTCATCGATGATGGTGATGATAGCGCTGCCGACGGTCAGTCCCGAGGCCGTCCCGGTGACGATGATGGACTCGCTTCCTTCCGTCAACTCGTCGTTCACCCCGGTGAAGGTCAGCGTCACCGACTTGCTGGTCTGGCCATCTGGAATAGACACGTCGGGCAGGGTCCACACGGTGTAGTCGATCCCTCCCGTGGCCGTGCCTGAGAGGGCAAGGTCAACGGTCACGGCGCCGGAGGCGCCCTGGCGGGTCGCCGTGACAGTGATGCGCTCTGCCAGAGCGTTCTCACCAAAGGAGGCAGGGCTCACGCTGAGGGTGATGTCCCGGTCCCTTCGCGCCACCGCGCGCACCTGCGCCTCGTAGGTCGCGCCCGCCTCGAGGCCCGGCAGGGTGGCGCTGGTGTCCGAGGCCGGGATGGCGCCGTCGTAAGGAGTCCAGCCGGTCTCGCCCTGCTTCCGGTACCGGACTTTGTAGCCGGTGATGGTCAGGCCGTCGGCGTCAGCCGCCGTCCACGCCGCGTCCAGCGCGGGGTCCATCGGCTCGCTGGACTCCGTGCGGGTGAGGGTGGGCGTGCCGGGCTTGCCGGGCAACACTTCCGTCACGATGAGGCTCACCTTGATGACGGCAGCGTGGCCGTCCACCGTGTAGTGCACCTCGCCGCGGTAGAACCTGGCGATCACCTCGCCGTTAAAGGTCTCAGTCTCCTGGTA
>DAOUHP010000161.1:0-10639 GCA_034428575.1 Dehalococcoidia bacterium
GGACAACCACAACACGATGGTCTGGGCGCTCGGCTGGAACCCGGTGCGGCCGCTCGAGCAGAGCGGGACGTGGCGAGGGGCCAGCGGCGCGATGGTCGGCGAGTTCGAGCCCCCGACCGCCGGCGGCATGGGACGGTGGCGCCCCAGGGCCAAGTGGAGCAACGACTACATGCAGGACCGGCTTCTGCAGCGTACGGCGAGCTTCTCCGGCATCCCCACCATCCCCCTGCAGGACCAGGCCGTCACGGAGACGATGGGCTCCATCACCGACCGCTCCCACGAGCACCTCGGTACGTCTGACGGCGCGATCATCCGCATGCGCAAGCACCTGCTCGACGCGGCGAGGGCGCTTCGCGACGACGACGTCGAGCCGCCATGCGTGGACACACCCGAGTGGTACCACATACGATCGGCGTCGGGAACGGTCCCGAAGGGCGCCGACTGGATCGAGGAACTCGGCCCGTGGATGGACGCGCGCACGCTGGAGATCCCCGGCGTGGGGCTGCCGGCGCCGGTGTAGGAGACTGCAAGACCCGACGGACTCGACAGGCTCACCGCGAACGAACGCGCCGCCCCGGGATGGGCGGCGCGTTCCCGTTTCGCCGGAATAGCGAGAGAATGACGTGCCGTCCGGATGAATAGTCTTATGCCGATGGAGGCCAGCCTGTGGACATCGTGATACGGCCCGAGACACCTGCCGATCTCCCCGCGGTTCGTGAGGTCATCGACCTGGCGTTCCCGGACGAGGACGTGGCCGGGCTGGCGGAAGCGTTGCGGGGGTCCGCAGAGTACATCCCTGAGCTGGCCCTGGTGGCCGTGTGCGATGGGGTTGTGATCGGCCACATCATGTTCACGATTTCCCACATCGACGATGGGGACGAGTCCATCCCCGCCCTGACGTTGGGGCCGCTGGCGGTGCTACCCGCAAGGCAGCGGCAGGGAGTGGGGTCACAACTGGTCGAACACGGCCTCTCGGTCTGCCGACGGCTGGGACATCGGATCGTCGTGCTCATCGGTCATCCGGCGTACTACCCACGCTTCGGGTTCGTGCAAGCGGGGCCGCTTGGCATCGAGGTGCCGCTCGCGATGTCCGACGAGGGCCAGATGGTCCTGGGGCTCACGCCGGGAGCCCTGGAGGGCGTGCGGGGCCTGGTGCGGTTCTCGCCCGTTGTCTACGACGCCTGATCTCCCCGGCATCGCACAGCGCGGAAGCGTCCGGCGCGGTTCGACGGCCTTGCCCACAAACGGTCTGCGCTACCGAAGTGCGCGCACTTCGAGTTGGACGCCCTCATGGCGTTGCATCTCGCCGATGACTTCGAACAGGTTGCGAGCGTGGGGGTTACCTGCAGGGCCGAACATGCGCATGAGGCTCTTGGGCGGTTTGTTCGTCAGCGAGCCGAGCTCCTCGAACCCGATCGTGGCGTTGACATAGTCGCGGAGCAGCACCTTGCCGGTGTCGATGTCGCCGGACAGCAGGCATTCGATGCCCTCTTTCAGCAGTCCCTCTCGAAAGGCAGGGTCACGACGCGCGCGGGCCTGCACCGTCTCTTTGAAGTCACGCGTGAGTGGCATCTCTACACCTCCTGGCTGCGTTGGTCGGTGTACTCCCGGACCTCGATCATGCGGTAATGGTAACGCATTTGTTACCATTCGGCAAGCCTCGCCGGGGCATCCTGAGCCCGATCATGTGCCGCTATCCCCCATCCACGCGCCGACGCAGGAGCCACACGAGCACACACCCGGTGACGACGCCGTACACGGCTCCGAGCACGGCCCAGCCTGCCGCGCTGCCCGTGACCCCGGCTGAAGGAGAGGAGAAACCCTTGCCGGATGCTATGCTGTTGCTGATGCTGCCGTTCAGTGCCATGCGGGCGAACGATGCCGGCTCAGGAGGCAGGCCCATGACAGGCAACGCGAGGCTCTTGGAGCGCATCACGGCGCGCCCTGACGTGTTCGGCGGAAAGCCAATCGTCCGAGATATGAGGATATCGGTGGAGCTCGTTCTGAGCCTGCTTAGCCAGGGAACCACTCAGGAAGAGGTGCTGGACGATTACCCTGAACTGGAACCGGAGGACATTCGCGCCTGCATCGCGTACGCCCACACAGTGATCGCAGGCGACACCCTGGCTCCGGTAACAGTTGCGGCTCCGTGAGGTTCCTCGTAGACCGGTGCGCCGCTATCCCCCATCCACGCGCCGACGCAGGAGCCACACGAGCACACACCCGGTGACGACGCCGTACACGGCTCCGAGCACAGCCCAGCCCGCCGCGCTGTCCGTGACCCCGGCTGAGAGACCGCTCACCACCCAGCCCACGGAGCAAGCAAGTATCCACCAGCCAGTCCCGGCGATCTGCCGCTGCAGCACCAGCCACTGGACGACGCCGACCGCGGCCCCGAACAGGATGGCCGTCGCAACGCCCGCGATATCCACGCCCGCGGCGAAACCCGCCCGCGCGCCATCGGCGACGCCACTGGCGGCGCCCTCTGTCCTACCTGCGGCGATACCCTCGACCACTCCCGTGCCGACGCCCACGCCGATGCCCACGATGAGGCCGATCATGCCGGCCACCACGCCGCCCGCGATGCCTGTCCCGGCCCACCAGCCTGCGTGGGCGATGTGCCCCCGCAGCGCCAGCCACTGCAGTGCCGCAGCCGCGGTGCCGCCCGCGGAGACGTACACGACCACCATCATGCCGCTCGACCGGCCCAGCACCGCTTCCATGGGGCCGCCAACAGCGAAACCGGCGGCCGTCGCCACCACCCACCATGGCAACAGGCGCCAGTGCACCGGGGCCTCTGTCTGCACGCTGCTCATGTCTCGCGCTTCCTCGGTGAGGCATCCTAAGCGATGCCTCGGCTCCGCGCATCCGGTGACACGCGCCCCTTACGCGGTCGGCGCTCTGCTGTGTACGCTGTCTGTCATGCCTCCGCACACGTTCGGATACGCCTCCCAGCCCCCTGTCGGAAATTGTCGGATTGTGTCGTATAGCTGTCGGTTTCTGTCGCTTTCGCTGTCGGAAAACCACAGGGTTGTGACGGGAACTGCCGGACAGACTCAGGAGTGGACCGGCGTCAGTACCGGCAGAAAGCGACAGTTCAGAAAAAACGTCACCCGGCGCACGTGCGATCGCGGCGCCGCGACACTCCTGCCCGCCGCGGGGCGCCGAGGCGCGGCACTGCCCCTCCATTCTGTACATCCTGTCCATCGATGTCCGTCCTTCGGGTACAATCGCGGGACACAAGGAGGGCGACATGCCAGTGCAGGACCTGCGTGAGTGGATCGAGCGCGTCGAGGAGATGGGCGAGCTGACCCGTATCGAGGGCGCCGACCCACACCTGGAGGTCGGCGGCCTCACCGACCTCTACCAGTGGGACATGGAGAACCCGGCTCTCCTCTTCGACAAGGTCAAGGGCCACCCGGACGGCTACCGGCTGCTTACGAACATCCTCGCGTCGCTGCCGCGCATCTGCCTCACCCTGGACCTCCCCACGCACCTCACGCGCCAGGAGTTCGTCCGGGCGTGGCGCGACCGCCTCAAGGAGCTCGCGCCCATCGCGCCGAGGCAGGTCGAGGACGGGCCCGTGCTCGACAACCGGCAGTCCGGCGACGAGGTGGACGTGACGCAGTTCCCCGCCCCGTTCTGGCACGCCGAGGACGGCGGCAACTACCTGGGCACCGGCAACATCGTCATCATGCGCGACCCGGACACCGGCTGGGTCAACGCCGGCACCTACCGCGTGCAGGTGCACGACAGGAACACGCTCGGCATCATGATCTCGCCCGGCAAGCACGGACGCATGATCCGCGAGAAGTACTGGGCGAAGGGCGAGGCCTGCCCGGTCGCGGTGTCGTTCGCGCAGGACCCGCTGCTGCTCCTGCTCGGCGGACTCGAGGTCGACTACGGCGAGGACGAGTTCGCGGTCGCGGGGGGCATCCGGAGGGAGCCGCTGGACGTCATCGCCGCGCCGCTCACCGGCCTGCCCGTCCCCGCGACGTCGGAGCTCATCATCGAGGGCGAGATCCCGCCGGACCAGTTCCACCAGGAGGGACCGTTCGGCGAGTGGACGGGCTACTACGCCAGCGGCGAGCGCGACATGCCCATCATCAACGTGAAGTCCGTCAACTGGCGGAACGACCCCATCGTGATGGGCTGCCTGCCGGGCAAGCCGCCGAACGACAACACCTACTTCCGCAGCCCGATGCGCGCGGCGATGCTCTGGGACGAGCTGGAGCGCGCGGGCATCCCCGGCATCGTCGGCACGTGGTCGCACGAGGCCGGCGGCGGTCGCTTCCTGAACGTCATCGCCATCAAGCAGATGTACCCGGGCCACGCGAAGCAGGTGGGCCACGCGACGACCGCCGTCCACGCGGGCGCCTACGCCAACCGCTTCGTCATCGTCGTCGACGACGACATCGACCCCACCGACACGAACGAGGTGATCTGGGCGCTCTGCACGCGCACCGAAGTAACGGAGGACGTCGACATCGTGAAGCGGATGTGGAGCACGTCGCTCGACCCCATGGCGTACGCGGGCGACGAGGGGCCGCGCTACTACAACAACCGCATGATCATCGACGCGTGCCGTCCCTACGACCGCCTCGCGACATTCCCGCCCGTCGCCCGCGCGACGCAGGAGCAGGCCGCCGCCCTCCGCGCGCAGTGGCCGCAGCTCTTCACCGCCGACGGCAAGGTCCGCAAGGACGTCCGCCGCGCGAGCAAGAACGGGGGGTAGGAGAGTGTACAGGCGGCGTACGCGCCGAATGCCACTTGCATGCATCCCTTCTGGCATGGTATAAGATGCTTACGGGTACTGCCGTGGGGTCCGGCTCAGTCTCACGGGGTACAGTACGCCGGGCGTAGGTGTATCCCTGACCGGAACAGGGATTCCGTCATCCAGCGCGGGGCCAAAGCACCGATGACCAGCCCTCCGACAGGTTTCGTGTGTACCTGGCCCAAAACATGCGGCTCACCCCCTCGCTCCGGTGGGGGGGTGAGTTTTGTAATGTATGCTCCGCGTTGACCATACCCTGCGCATGCGCACGCACCGACATGAGTCTTGATTGGCACGAACGCAAGCGCCGAACGAATGTCAACAAGCATGAAGTAGACTTCACGCAGGTAGAAGCATTTCAATGGGAGACGGCGCGGATTCGAGCGTACCTGCGCAAGGGGGAGCAACGTTTCACCGCTTACGGCTTCATCGGCAACCACCTGCATGTCTTGGTGTACACAGAGCGAGAGAACAAGCACCGCGTAATCAGCCTGCGGAGGGCTACGAAGAGAGAACGGAAGCGATATGTCGCCACTTAGGCTCGGCATCATCTGGCCGACACCGGAAGAGGAAGAAGAGAGCCGAAGGGGCATCCCTCTGGACCCCGACGCCTACGAGTCAACGGACGAGGACTTCGCCCGGATGCGTCCCGCGGCTGAGGTCGTCCCGCACATCGTGAAGGCATACCGCGAGGGCAGGCTCACCATCGCGCCACACCTCCGCAAGGAGCACCCCAAGACGCGCGTGACGATCCGCCTCGACGCTGACGTCGTGGCCCGGCTCCGCGCAGACGGCCCCGGCTGGCAGACCCGCGCCAACGCCGCCCTCCGTGAAGCCGTGCTGGGGAAGTAGGGAGCATACGCCCGAAAGGAATCCAGGTGGGAATACGCATCCAGCCCAAAGAAATTGAAGTACCAGCCAACGAGCCTTTCAAGTACGACCTTTTGGGCCGACAAGGGCCGATTGAAACATTGACTCGGCTCTTGACGTCTATAGAGGGGCCATGCGTCTTGGCAATAGATGCCCCTTGGGGGACTGGCAAAACCACCTTCCTGCGGATGTGGAAACAGCATCTACGGAACCAAGGTTTTCCGATTGTCGATTTCAACGCCTGGGAAACCGATTTTTCTGAAGACCCTCTTGTCGCACTTACCGCTGAGATTACTAGCGGCTTAGAGGCTCATTTGGATCCGAATAGTGGCATAGATATGAGGACCATTAAGAAACGTGCAGGGAAGATCCTGCTAGCAATCGGCTCGAATGCAGTACGAGTCGCAACCCAAAACGTAGTTGACTTAGCCGCAATCACAGCAAAGGATGAAGAAGAATCCTCCGCTGACATTCGAATAAAGACTCACCTAGAAATCCAAGGATACATTAGCGAATTCAAAGACTCCCTGCAAATTGCGGCAAGCAAAGTTAGGAAAATCGAGGAGGGCAGGTCTATAGTAGTAGTCATCGATGAACTCGACCGGTGTCGCCCTACCTATGCAATAGAATTGCTGGAAGCGGCCAAGCACCTATTTTCCGTTGATGACATCATCTTCGTCTTGGCCACCAGCAAGACGACACTGGCACACTCAGTAAGGGCAGTCTATGGGAGTGAATTCGACGCAGAAGGATATCTACGTCGATTTTTCGACATAGACGTACGACTCCCGGAACCGAACCGGGCGAAGTTTATTCGTGCGCTCTTCGACGCAGTCGGCTTACAGGAATATTTTGATAGGAGCTCTAGTCAGTTTGCCTCGTTTGACAAGGATCCTATGGAGAAGCTATTGCTCAGGTTCTTAGACACACCGGATTTCAGCCTACGAAGAATCGCACAGGCCATACATCGACTGGGATTGGTATTGGGTTCACTCCCAAAGCACGAACTTGCCTTTGGACAGATGGCAGCATTCGCCTTGGTTTTACGTACTGTGGATGCTACTCTGTATCATCGATTCACTCAAGGAGAAGTATCTGACCTCGAAGTGGTTGAGAACTTACACAATAGACATTACTCGAATGATTTCTATGGCCGCAATACTGATCTTGCTCTAGATGCCATGGCTATTGTTGCCGCTCAAAAAGATATCCATAGCGACAGGCTTTCATCACCTTTACTTGATAAGTATCACGAGCAAGCAGGCTCTTGGGATGGAGAATCTTATGAAGCCAAATATGCAAAGGCTGTCATACAACTTGTTGAGGGGTATGGCTACCCCACACGCGTAATGATGACAAACGCCTTTGGCGATGCGGTCAAGAGTCTTGAGTTAGTTTCTCCCAATCTCGTTGACCTATCACAAGGCTCTGAAAAATCGTGTTGATGGGCCATCGTTTGATCCCCCCTATATATCTGCCGACCGGGGCCTGAGCGACTCCGGGTTGGCGTCGACCCACTTCCAGTAGTGCTCCCATGCTTCGGAGACCTCGCCGCGGGAGCGGCGGGCCAGCGACGGTTGCAGGACGAGCGACGGCATCGCCTCCGGTGTGCCGATGAGTTGCGCGTGCCACGTCATCTCGGCCAGGTGCTCGATCGCGATGGCGTCGATCGTCGCGGTCTCGACGTTCGGGCCGGTAAAGACCATGCCGTGGTTCTGCAGGTGGCAGGCGTTCGCGCCCTGCATCCGCGCGGAGACCGCCCTGCCCTGCTCCACGCTGCGTATCAGGGCCTTGTCCTCGTCGAACATGACGGGCTCGTGCGCGACGGCGGTCGCGAGCTCGGGGTCGAGGAGCGGGATGATGGTCGCGCCCGCGAGGCCCATCATCGTCGCCCACTTCTGGTGCGTGTGAATGATGGAGCCGACGTCCGGGTGCGTGCGGTAGATCTCGGCGTGGATGGGCCACTCGCTGACCTTCGTGATCTTGCGGTCGCCCGCGCCCTCGATATTGCCGTCGAAGTCCATGACGATGAGGTCCTCGGCTCGGACGCGGTGCATCTGGATGTGGGGCCACGGCTTGATGAAGAAGGTGTCGGTGCCGGGGATGCGCGCGCTCGTGTGGCCGCGCGTCGTGCCGAGGCCGGTCAGGTAGAGGAGGCGGTGGGAGACGGCCACCGTCTCGCGCAGCGTTGCGAGTGCGTCGTTGGTCATCAGTCGCTCTCCATTGCACCCTCACCCACACGCCATGGTGTGCAGGCGGCAGGTGAGTCTGGAACCGCTCGTGGTGAACCTGTCGAACCACGACTGCATGCAAACGTCGCCAGTACCCTCACCCTGGCCCTCTCCCCTTGGTAGGGAGAGGGGATCGAACTCTCCCATCCTGTTCATCCTGTCCATCCATGTTGAATCACCCTCACCCTAGCCCTCTCCCTGAGGGAGAGGGAACTAAAGGCCGGTGTGGCGGACGTAGGCCGCGTCGCGGTGGTTGTCCAGCCACTCCTGGTTGCCCCATTCGCCGCGGGCGACGCCGTCGCGGACGTCCGGGCGGGGCGGCTCCCACCGCTTCGCAGCGTCGTCGGCGAGGTAGCGCTCCTCGATCGCCTCCGGCGTGCCGACGAGCATCGCGCGCCACGTCAGCTCGGCCTGCTCCTCGGCGTCGGCTGCGGCGAGCATCGACTTCGAGACCGTCGTGCCGACGAACACCATACCGTGCCCGCGCAGGTGACAGGCGACGTTCCCGCCGAGCAGCGCAGCGACCGCAGCGCCCTTCTCCGGCGAGTCGACGGCGTCCGGCGGGCCGGTGTAGACCGCCCACCGCTCAGCCGCGACGGATGCCGTCGGCGGGTGGATGACGGGGAGCACGTCGCGCCCGGCGAGGCCGAACACGGTGCACCACTTCTGGTGCGTGTGCGTGACGGCGTTCACCTCGGGCCGCGCCTTGTAGATCTCCGTGTGCAGCGCCCACGAGCCGACGCGCCCGGGGTACGCCTCGCTCGCCTGCACGACGTTGCCGTCGAGGTCGATGAGCATGAGGTCGTCCGCTTCGACGCGCTCGAGGCTGACGCTGGGCGTCGCGCGGATGAGGACGAGGTCGGAGTCCGGCACGCGCGCGCTCACGTGTCCCTGGTACGCGCCGAGGCCGTAGTGGTGCAACAGCCGGTTGGCCAGCGCCACCTGCTCGCGCAACGCCTGCAACTGTGCGTCGTCCGCCATGGCGGGGATGCTACCACAGGGGCTGTCATGCTGAGGGCAACGGCTGCCTGCCATGCTGAGCGCAGCCCGCGCTGTAGCGCAACATCCTCTCAGGGTGGCCTGCTCGCTCTCCCCCCGGGAGAGGGCTGGGGTGAGGGTGTACTGGCGCGGCGCGGCCCGAGAGATTCCTCGACTTCGCTCGGAATGACAAGGCGCAGGGAATGACACAATCCGCCGCTTGGCAGTGCGTGCGCACCCCTTCTATAGTGCGCTTGCACTTGCAGTCGCAGGAGGTGCCGCAATGGGAAGCATGACCGGATACAAACTCAGCGGTCTGATACTCGCCTTGGGAGCGGTGCTGGCGGTAGTGAGTTCGGCGCTCCGCCCGGGCGTCCTGCTGATCGATCCACAGGTCGGGGCGACGCTGCGGGAGCAGGTCACGGTGCTCGCCGACTACTCGAATCTGACCCACATCACGTCGCTGACGGGCGCCCTGGGGCTCCTGATGGTGTTCTCCGGGTTCTTCACCATACGTTACGCACTGGGGACGCGGAGTGTTCCGGACACCCTGGCGCGCTTCGGCATCCTCCTGATCATGTTCTCAGTGTTCGGATCGGTGGTCGCACTCGGGCTGAACCACATGATCGCCCACGTTCTCACCCACGCAACCGGTGGGCCGGTGCAACTGGTGACGCTCGCCGTGACCCTCCAGTCGGTCAAGATCGGCATCTCTATCATGGCGGGGTACCCGCTCATGCTGGGGTTCGGGTGCCTCGCCCTTGGGTTTCTCCCACGTTTCACCGGGCTCCACAGGTGGTTGGCGCTGCTGGTGATCGTGGTCGCGGTGGTCGGGGCCGTTCTGCTGCTCATCGGGAACCACGTCCACGATCTGCCGTCGGGCATATACCGCGTGGCCCAGTGGACGTCGTACCCGATGTACCTGTGGGCGGGCATCCTCGGCGTGCTGCTCTACAAGGGCCACGCCGCCGTGACGCAGCGCGTCGACGAGTAGCGCCCGCCGAACTGAGACCGCAAACGATACGAGGGGGCGGTTCCCGAACCGCCCCCTTTCTTGGTACGGTGAACACCCGCGCCATAGCGCGCCCCTGACACGCATGGAGATCCAGCCCGTCATCGTCGCCGTATTCGCAGCGTACTTCGCCGCGCTGATTGGCATCGCCATCGTTGGCGCGCGTCGCATGCGGGAGATGTCGGACTACGTGCTCGCCGGCAGGAAGATGAGCACGTTCACGTCGGCGTTGAGCGCCAGCTCGTCGAGCAGCAGCGGCTGGACGATGCTCGTGTTCCCCGCGCTCGCGTTCTCCGAAGGCACGGTGCACCTGTGGACGGCGGTGAGCATCGCCGCGGGCGCGTGGTTCTCGTGGACCATCCTGGGCAAGCGGCTGCGGCGCTATACGATAGCCGAGGAGTCGCTCACACTGCCGGACTTCTACGAGAAGCGCTTCGGTGACAGGACGGGCACGCTGCGGACGGTGTCGGCGGCGCTGACGATGCTCTTCATCATGTTCTACGTGAACTCCGGCCTCATCGCGGGCGCGAAGCTGCTGGAGACGATATTCGGGCTGGAGCACAACCCAAGCGTGCTGATAACCCTCGCGGCTGTCGTGTCCTACACCTTCATCGGCGGCTTCATGGCCGTCTCCCGGACGGACGTCTTCCAGTCGCTCGTGATGCTGGTGAGTTTCATCATCCTGCCGCTGACGCTCATCGCCGCCACCGCCCAGCCGTTCACGGGCGTCGGTGGCTCGCCGGGTTTCATGAACCCGCTGACCGACGCCGCGAA
>DAOUHP010000162.1:0-16905 GCA_034428575.1 Dehalococcoidia bacterium
CGCTCCTACTTCGAAGGCGGGAACGTGCTCATCGGCTGCGAGGGCAACGAGGACATCCTCACCTACCTCACCGACAGGGTCGGCATCGAAGCGTTCGCGTGGGCGTCGGACTACCCTCACGAGGTGGACGTCGTCGCCGCGAACAACATGATCCAGGAAACGTTCGGGCGCACGGACATGAGCGCCGAGCACAAGGCCGCCGTCATGGGCGGCAACGCCAGGCGCTTCTTCGGACTGTGATCCGCCGGAGCGCACCGCACAACTGAAGGAGGGCGCACATGCTGGAAGGAAGGGTTGCCATCGTATCGGGCGCCGGCCCGAACATCGGACGCGAGATAGCGGGCACGCTCGCCCAGAACGGAGCGAAGGTCGTCTGCCTGGACCTGCGCCGGGAGGCGGCCGAGGCCACCGCCCGCGAGGTCGTCGACCGTGGCTACGAGGCCATCGCCGTCGACGGCGACATCACGAAGCCGGAGGACATGGAGAACCTCGTCTCCCAGGCGCTCGCCGCCTACGGCCACATAGACATCCTCGTGAACAACGCGGCCATCACCAGCAGCCCCGGCCTCCTCGACGAGGACCTCGGTACGTTCCGCAAGGTCGTGGACGTCATCCTCGCGGGGACGTTCAACTGCACGCAGCACGTCGCGCATCAGATGGTGGCGCAGGGAACGGGCGGCGCGATCGTCAATGTCGCCTCCACGTCCGGCCACCGCGGCAAGAGCGGCGCGATCGCGTACCAGTCGGCCAAGGCGGGCATCCTCAACTTCACCCGCGCCTGCGCGATGGAGCTCGCCCCGCACAACATCCGCGTCAACTCCCTCACGCCGACCCAGACCGGCATGCCGGTGGGCGGCAAGCCCGCGCGCCCGGACGACGAGGTCCCGCAGAGCGTGCCGCGCGGCCGGTGGGGCAGGCCCCGCGACCAGGCGCAGGCCGTCCTCTTCCTCGTCTCCGACAACGCGGACTTCATCACCGGCGCGGACCTGCCGGTGGACGGCGGCAACCTCGCCCTGCGCCAGTCCGGCTAGCGTCCGATCCCCTCTCCCTACAAGGGGAGAGGGCCAGGGTGAGGGTACTGCTGGGACGGGGCCTCGTCGTTCCTGCGGAGGCAGGAACCTCGCAGCCTCGGGAGTTGGGGCAGCATGAGGGTCCGATCCCTTCCCCCTCGATGGGGGAAGGTCAGGATGGGGGTGAACCGGCGGCGGGCGAGGCCGCGCCAAGCCCCCCTCTCCTGAGGGAGAGGGTCAGGGTGAGGGCCCGGGACGCGAGGTGGCGAGGCTTTCGTCGTTCCTGCGGAGGCAGGAACCTCGCACCCTCGGGAGTTGGAACAGCGTGAGGGTCCGATCCCTTCCCTTCGATGGGAGAAGGTCAGGATGGAGGAGAACCGGCGGCGGGCGAGGCCGCGGTCAGGCTCCCTCTCCCCCTGGGAGAGGGTTGGGGTGAGGGTTGGCGGGCCGTGGGCACATAACGCAGGGGCGTCCCTCGCAGACGCCCGCATAAGGAGAACGACATGACAACGCACCAGCACGAACACCGGGGCCACGGCGAGCACGAAGGACTGCCGTGGGGCCACTCCTGGCGCGAGGAGGACCGCGTCACCGAATACGTCGAGCGGATGGACCGTCAGCAGGACGAGCGGCAGCCCGTCTTCGACCTGCTGACCCGTCTCGTGCAGGCTGCACCGGACGCGCCGTTGCGCATCCTTGACATCGGCACGGGCTACGGCCCCGTCGCGACAGCCTGCCTCGACGCGTTCCCGAACGCCACGGCGGTCGGCCTCGACATCTCGGAGGCGATGATGGAGGCGGGCATGCCCCGCATGGCCCGGTTCGGCGAGCGCTTCGCCTACATGTTCGGCGACTTCGCCGGCGGCGTGCTACCGCAGGAGGTTGTCGACGCTGGTCCGTACGACCTCGTCGTCTCGGCGCGCGCCATCCACCACCTGCCCGCCGAGCTGATGGCGAGCCTCTACGCCAGCGTCCACGGCGCGCTCAACCCCGGCGGCGTCTTCTTCAACCTCGACACCGCGACGCCGGAGACGGAGTTCATCAACCAGGCCATGCGCGGCGCGCGACGGCGCGACGAGAACCGTCCGCCCCGCGAGGAGCGCCGCACGCCGGAGCAGCTCGCTCACGACGCCATGCACCACCACCGGAACGCCACGCTCGCCCGTCACCTGGAGTGGCTGCGCGCCGCCGGCTTCACGGAGGTGGACTGCTTCTGGAAGAACCTCACCCTCGCACTCGTCGGCGGCTACAAGGTGTAATAGGCGTTGATACACAAAGCGCTGTCACGTACGGGTTGACTGGCACAGAGTTGCCACATTAGGATGAGACCAAGCGGCAATCGTGAGGGGTGAGTCAGGTGACGACGCGGACACCCGGTTCTCTTGAAGAACGGACGAGCAGGCTGGAAGGTTCGCACGAGCAGATGAACGAACGCTTGGGCGACCTGCTCAGCCTGCGTCCCGAGATGAACAGCCGGTTCGCTGAGATGAATGGCCGGTTCGCCGAGATGAACAGCCGGTTCAACTCACTGAACGTCCTGCTGTACACGCTGGGTGCCGGGATCATCGGCGTACTGATCGCGCAGGTGTTCACCCTGCTCCGGGTCGTCGCCGCCGACTGACGCAGCTCACGCCCCTTCGATCTTCCGCACGGCGTCCCCTACCCGGATGGCGCCGGACTGCACGACCTTCGCGTTGATGCCGCGCAGGCAGAGCTCCTGCCCCACCTTGGAACTGACCAGCCGCAGCGCGTCCGCCCCGAACCGGCTGCTGAACTTCGCACAACCCGTGTGCGGCTTGACCGACACCTCCAGCACCGCCGTACCGATGGCGAGCCGCGTGCCGGGCGGCAGGTTCTCCCCGCCGAGGTCCAGGTCCACGAACAGCTGGTCGCCCGCGATGTGCCAGCGGTCCCTGCCGCCGGAGAAGAGGTCGGCGGCGCGGGAGTTCATGAGCGTCACCTGCAACTCGGGGTCGGCCGACCCGTCCGGCGTGCCTGTGCTGCCGCGCGTCTGCCAGTTGTCGCCCACCAGCCCAACAGCAACGTCGAGCCTGCCCTCGTCCAAGAGCTCGCGCTCGCCGCGCTCCGGGCGCCGCACGATGAGCTGCAGCACGCCTTCCTCCTTCGGCGACGTGCGTACGTCGTCGAGTCCCGCCTCCAACTGTGCCATCGTCTGGTGCTCCGCTGCTGTCGTCACGACGTTCTCCCGAGGTCAGACTACCTGCCTCATTGTAACCCGGTAGAATCGGCGGGCCGCGACCAGCGGTGGAGGCGCGCATGACCAGCATGGGAGAGCGGGACGTCGTCATCATCGGCGGAGGCATCGCCGGCATCGCGACGGCGTACTACCTCGGGGCCATGGGTATCCGCAGCACGGTCATCGAGCGCGACGGCATCGCGAGCCACGCATCCGGCTTTGCTTACGGCGGGCTCTCCGGCGGCGTCCCGAACGGCCCGCAGGTGAACACGCCCGTCATCGAGTACAGCATGGGCCTCTACCCCGCGCTCGCCGGGGCGCTGACCGCCGAAACGGACGTGGACATCCAGTATCAGCCCCGGCCGCTGCTCCGCCTAGCCCTCTCCGACGACGAGGCCGCAGCGCTCACGCAGCACCTCGACTGGCAACAGGCGCAGCCGGGCTACGCCGTCGAGTGGCTGACGCCGGACGAGGCCCGCGCGCTCGAGCCGCGCATCTCGCCGGAGACCGTCGGCGCGCTGCACGTCGAGGGGTCGTCGGACGTGGAGCCGTACCGGCTGACGCTCGCGCTCGGGCAGGCGGCGGAGCAGCGGGGCGCGACGCTCCGCAGCGGCGAGGTCACCGCCGTTCAGGTGAACGGCGGGCGCGTCGAGGGCGTCAGCATCGCGACCGGCGCGGGGAGCGTGGAGTTCATCCCCTGCGACACGGTCGTCGTAGCGATGGGGCCGTGGACGGCTGGAGCGTCTGAATGGTTCGGCGTGCCCCTGCCGGTCCATCCGCTCAAGGGACAGATCATCCGGTTGCAGGCGCCCGGCGCTCCATACGTGCTGAGCATCGGCCACCGCTCGAACTACGCGATGACCAAGCCGGCCGACGGCCTCGTCTGGTGCGGTACGACAGAGGAGCACGCCGACTTCGACGAGTCTCGGACGACCGAGGCGCGCGACGTCATCATCGAGTCCACGCTGCGGATGCTGCCGGCGTTGGAGGATGCGGAGCTGGTGCTGCAGACCGCCTGCCTGCGGCCCGTCACGCCGGACGGCGTGGTGATGCTCGGCCAGGTCCCGGGCGCAGATGGAGCGTACGTCGCCACCGGCGGAGGACGGCAGGGCATCATGATGGGGCCCGGCATGGCCAAGGCAACCGCGGACCTCATCGTCGGCGGCGCGGCAGCGCTCGACCTCGCGCCCTACGCCCCGGGCCGCTTCTCCGCATGAGCGCCCAGCCGCAGGTGCAGCCGGACCGGCGCACGCAGTCACGCGCCATAGTGCTGATCTACGGCGCCTCGTTCTCGTACCAGATAACGCTCGGCCTCATCCAGGTGCTCGTACCGCTCTACGCGCTGCACCTCGGCTACGACCTCGCCGTGCTCGGCGTCATCGTGGCGTCGCAGGCCGTTTTCGGGCTGCTGCTGCGGCTGTTCGCCGGCGCGATAGCCGACCAGTTCGGCGAACGGTGGGTGCTGTGGGCCAGCTTCGTGACGATGGTGGCCGGCATGGTCGTGTTCGTCGCGTCCGGCGTCTTCTGGATGCTCATCCTCGCCCAGTCGTTCGTCGGCTACTCGCGAGCGACGTACTGGACGGCAACACAGTCGTACGTCAGCCGCATCAACCCGGAACGTTCCGGCGAGATCTACGGACGCCTCAACGCCTTCGGCAGCGCGGGTGGCCTCATCGGCGCGTTCCTGAGCGGCGTGCTCGTCATCGCCCTGGGTTACGGCGCGGCGTTCGGCATCACCGGGGCCATCGCACTTGCTGGCTTCCTGGGCAGCCTCGCGCTGCCGCCGCTCGGTGCTCGTTCCGGGCAGCGCGGCTTCCGTGCCCCTCTCGGGCATATCCCGGGCATCGCACGACACCGCGGCATGGGCCTCGCCGCATTCGCCTCCTTCGTTGCGTCCATGTCCATGATCGTGCCGAGCATCCTCTTCATCCCTTACCTCCGCGAACTCGAATACGCCGAGGACATCATCGGGGGGATGCAGGCGGTCGGTGTCGGGGGGAGTGTGGCCATCGGGATGATGTTCGGCTACGTCCTCGCACGCCTGGGGCGGCGGTGGACCTACACGATAGCCCTGATCATGGTGGGCTTCGTGGTGCTCGGCATCTCAGCCGGTGCGGGGGCATACGTTACGCTCGTGCCGCTCATGCTGCTCTACGGGATCTTTCGCTCGTCGCTCGGTATCCTGTACCCGATAGCGGCCTCGGACCACAGCTCCCCCGACCAGCGCGGGATGGCGATGGCCTACGTCGGCTTGTACTGGGGAACGGCGCAACTCGTGGCGCCACTGGGATTCGGCGCGTTCGCAGGCGCGTTCGGGCTCGAGGCGACCCTCTGGATGGCAGGAGCGCTCTTCCTCGCTGCGGGGGTGTTCTTCCCCCTACTGTACCGTTGGTTCGTTCCCGGCGCGGAGCGCACGTTCGGCGAGCGCCCTTGACGCAACCCGCGTGCTGATACACGATTGCCAGCGTACCCCGCTGGCCCCCGGAGGGGAGAGCATTGTGATGAGCGATTACGAGTACGACTACGACATGGTGGTCATCGGCTCTGGGCCGGCCGGCCATACAGCCGCGGTTCAGGCGGCGAGGATGGACAAGCGCGTGGCCGTCGTCGAGCGGCTTCCGCACATCGGCGGACTCAACGTCACCACCGGGACTGCGAGCAAGGCCCTGCGCGAGGCCGCGCTGCACCTGAGCGGCTTCCGCGAGCGCACCCTCTACGGCGAGTCGTACACCGTCAAGCAGAACATCACGATGAGCGACCTGATGGTGAGCACGAACCACGTGATGCACCAGCAGGCCGAGATGCTCCGCAGCCAGCTCGCCAGGAATCGCGCGGACACGTACCACGCACAGGCGTCGTTCGTCGACCGCCACACGATCAACCTCGACGAGGACCAAGACGACACCCCGGACAGCACAATCACCGCAGACAAGGTGATCATCGCCGTCGGCTCGTACTCCACGCAGCCTCCGACGATCCATACGGACGGGCGGCTGATATTCGTCAGCGATGACGTTATGAACCTGCCGGACGTGCCGCGCACGTTGACCGTGGTGGGCGGCGGCGCTATCGGGCTGGAGTACGCGAGCACGTTCGCGGCGCTCGGCGTGCGCGTGACGCTCGTGGACAGGAGCCCGCGCCTGCTGCCGTTCGCGGACGACGAGATCGTGGACGCGCTCGTCTACCACTTGCGGCAGAACAGTGTGACCTTCCGCCTGAACGAGGACGTGTTCGACATCGAGTACCTGCACAGCGAACGCGGCAATCACGTGCGCGTCCTGCTCAGGAGCGGGAAGCAGATCCTGAGCGACGGGGTGATGTACTGCGTGGGGCGCACCGGCGCAACGGACGGGCTGAATCTGGAGGCCGCAGGACTGGAGACCGACGCCAGGGGCCGCATCAGCGTCGACGAGAACTACCAGACGAGCGTGGAGGGCATCTACGCCGTGGGAGGCGTCATCGGCTTTCCCGACCTCGTGTCGACGTCGCAGATGCAGGGGCGGCTGGCCGCTTGTCACGCCTTCAACGTCCCCACCAACAGCTTCCCCGGCCTCTTCCCGTACGCGGTCAAGACGACGCCGGAGGTCGCGATGGTCGGCAAGACCGAGTCCCAGCTGACCGACGAGGGCATCCCTTATGAGGTGGGCAAGGCCCACTACCGGGAGATCGCCAAGAGCGTCATAGAGGGCGACGTCTCCGGTATCCTGAAGCTCCTGTTCCACATCGAGACGCACAAGCTGCTGGGCGTCCACATCGCGGGGGAGGGCGCTGCCGAGTTGGTCCAGATCGGACAGGCGGTCATCGCCCACGGAGGAGAGGTCGACTACTTCCTGGAAGCCGTCACCAGTTTCCCGACGCTGGCTGAGGCCTACGTGGCTGCGGCGCTGGACGGGCTTCAACGCCTCGAAGAGTGATCCCTCACAGCGCTTCCAACGCTGCGGCTGCCTCCTCCGTCGAAACCACCTGCGCGAACGTGCCCATATTCAGCAGCGACGCCTCGTGGTTCTCCGTACGCCCGTTGCAAGCGTCGCCGACGACGATATTCTCGAAGTCCCGCTCCCGGGCGTCCCGCACCGTGCTCTCGACGCCTGCCTGTGTGGCGATGCCCGCAACGATGAGCGTCGACACGCCCAGGCGGCGCAGCCACTTCTCCAACGCCGTTCCGGTGAAGGCGCTCATGCCACCACCCTTGCGGATGAGGAACTCGCCGGGCAGCGGCGCGAGGTCGTCGATGACCTGCGCCCCCCATGTGCCGTCCCGCAGCGAGCCCAACGATTTCGCACGTCCGTGCGTCGCGGCGTCGAGGTAGTCTTCGCGCAGGAAGTGACCGGTGAAGAAGACCGGCAGCCCGGCGGCGCGGGCGGCTGACAACAGGAGGACGTGGTTCTCGATGAGTTGCGGCGTTGCCGGATTGCGTCCCGCCTCGGGGGTCCGTCCTCCCTCCTTCAGGTAATCGTTCTGCATGTCGTGGCAGATGTAGGCGAGCGTTTCCCGCGCGGGCAGTTCGAGCATGGCCAAGCCTCCGATACGTGTTGCGGCGCATTGTAGACCGCAGCCCCCGCGGAAGCCGCACTATCGCCTTTGACACCCCACCGGCGCAGTGCTAGCGTCCCATGTGTCGAAGCATGCATACCCGCCGGTGGACACCGGAGACGGCGGAACGGCAAGGAGGCCTGTCATGCCGGTAATCGACTCTGATGCACACGTCGTTGAGACCGAGCACACCTGGGACTACATGGACCCCGAGGACGAGAAGCACCGCCCGCAAGTCGTCGACGACGGCAGCGGTGCGAAGTTCTGGAAGATAGACGGACAGATACGCGGTCGCGCCCGCGGTCCCGTCGCCGCGTTCGGGCTCTCCGACAAGGTGAAGCGCAACATGGTGACGGACGACGCCAAGCGCTACATGGAGGACATCCCCGGCCGCGTCGCGCACATGGACGAGCTCGGCATCGACGTGCAGGTGCTCTACCCCACGATGTACATCGGACGCATGTGCGAGAACCCGGACACCGAGATCGCACTCGCGAAGAGCTACAACCGCTGGCTCGCCGACATCTGGGAGCAGAGCAAGGGACGCCTCCGCTGGACCTCCATCCTCCCACTGGCAACGATGGACGAAGCGCTGGACCAGTTGCGCTGGTCGGCGGAGCACGGCGCATGCGGCGTCACGATGCGCACCATAGAGGACGAACGGCTGCTGATAGACGAGTACTTCTACCCGATCTACGAAGAGGCCGCGCGGCTCAACCAGCCCATCGCCATCCACATCGGCAACTCCAACGCCTACATCCGCGGCCTCATGGCGAAGGACGGCATCGGCGGTACGTTCGGGGGCCTGCGCCTCATGTCCGTCGCCAGCTTCCACCAGCTCGTCACGACGGCCACCCCGAAGAAGTTCCCGGACCTGCGCTGGGGCTACATCGAGGCGAGCAGCCAGTGGCTGCCCTACGCCATCCACGACCTTCGCCGCAGGCTGGAGACGCGAGGCCGTGAACTCGAGGAAGACGTCCTCGGCGCGTACAACGTCTGGGTCACCGCCCAGACCGACGACAACCTGCCCGACGTGCTGAAGTACGTGAGCCACCGCCACATCCTGATCGGCACCGACTACGGCCACCAGGACCAGTCGAGCGAGATCGAGGCCATGCGCATCATCAAGGAGGAGGGCGGTCTCGCGCCGGGTGTCGTCGACGACATCATGGGGCAGAACGCCCTGGACTTCTACGGCATCACCGTGGAGTCTCCCGTCCTCGCCGGGAGCGCGAGCTGACAGGCGCCGCAGCCTGGGCCAGCACCACGTGAAGTCGCAGCATAGGGAGGAAAGCAGATGCTGACCGCTGAACAGAATGACCGCTTGACCCGCGTCGGCCCCGGCACGCCCACCGGCGAACTCATGCGCCGCTACTGGCACCCCATCGCCGCCGTCGCCATGATGAACGACCGCTCCACCAAGCCCATCCGACTGCTCGGCGAAGACCTCATCCTCTACAAGAGCAACAGGGGCGTCTACGGACTCGTGGACAACTACTGCCCCCACCGACGCATGGGCATGGTCTACGGCATCCCCACCGACGAGGGCATCCGCTGCCCCTACCACGGCTGGATGTTCGACGAGACAGGCCGATGCCTCGAGCAGCCTTACGAGGAGACCGAGGCGCCGGACAACCGCTTCAAGGACAAGGTGCGCATCAAGGCGTACCCGCTGGAGGTCAAGGCGGGCCTCATCTTCGCCTACATCGGCCCGGCCCCGGCGCCGCTCCTCCCCAACTGGGACGTCTTCGCGCTCGACAACGTCGTGCGGGACATCGGCTACACGGAGCTGCCGAGCAACTGGCTCCAGTGCCAGGAGAACTCGCTCGATCCGGTGCACTCGGAGTGGCTGCACGGCGAGTGGGCGAACTACATCCTGGAGATGCGCGGCGAGGGCGACAAGGTGCGCAAGCGCTACGAGAACGAGCGCAGCGGCTTCGACAAATTCCAGTACGGCATCATCAAGCGCCGCCTCATCAAGGGCGGCAGCTACGAGGATGGCGAGTGGGCGCAGGGCCACCCCATCGTCTTCCCCTACTTCCTCCGCCAGGGTGGCAGCGGTATCGCGGTAGACACCTGGGACGGCAGGCGGGGCGGTGGCATGGGCGCGGGCGTCGGTCCGTCGTTCCAGATCCGCGTGCCGCTGGACGACCACCACACCGGCCACTGGTGGGTGATGTGCCATGCGAAGCTCGACGGCGAGCCCGACCAGCGCGACGAGGACGTGCCCCTCTTCTTCCCGCCGCTCATCCAACTGGCCGAGGACGGCCGCGTCCGGTTCGAGATACTCGACTCCAACTCGGCGCAGGACGTCGCCGCGTGGATCACGCAGGGCGCCATCGCCGACCGCACCAAGGAATCGCTCGGACGCTCGGACAAGGGCGTCATCATGTTCCGGCGCATGCTGGAGGAGAACATCCGCATCGTCGAGGACGGCGGCGACCCGATGAACACGTTCCGCGACCCGGCGGCAAACGCCTACCTTGGCATGGACACGGAGCACAAGTCCCGCCGGAACGAGCAGTACGACGAGCGGGGCGAGGGTCAGAAGGGCATCAGGCGCCAGGGTATGGCGAGCAAGTACAGCCCCATCCTCACCCAGCGCGGCATCGAAGGCGGCGAGGACTCCATCGAGCGCCGCAAGCAGGTGGGCCAGACCGTCTAGTTCCAGACGCAAGGAGAGTGTCATGCTGACGAAAGAGGACAACGAGAAACTCACGCGCGTAGGCCCCGGCACGCCCGCAGGGGAGTTGCTGCGGCGCTACTGGCACCCCATCGCCGTCGCGTCCGAGATCACGGAAGAGCGTCCTACGAAGGCCGTCCGCATCCTGGGCGAGGACCTCGTCATCTTCCGCGACAAGTCAGGGCGCTGGGGACTGCTCGCCGACCACTGCGCGCACCGGAGCGCCTCGCTCGTCTACGGGCGCGTTGAAGAGCGCGGCATCGCCTGCGCGTACCACGGCTGGCTGTACGACACCGAGGGCAACATCCTCGAGACGCCGCCGGAGAAGAACGAAGCGATCATGCGCTCCGTGAAGCAACCCGCCTACGAGGCGAAGGTCTACCTCGGCGTCGTCTGGGCGTACATGGGGCCGCAGCCCGCACCCGTCTTCACCCCGTTCGACACGCTCGTGCGGGAGGACGGACGGCGCAAGATACTCGTCCACCCCGTGCTGGACTGCAACTGGTTCCAGGCCATGGAGAACTCCATGGACCCCGCGCACCTGCAGATCCTCCACCAGGAGTACTACGCGCGCGGCCAGCGCGAGCCCGTCAACACGACGCGTGGCTTCACCGACGACGTGGACTCGTTCGAGTTCTACCTCACCGGCTACGGCCTCATGAAGAAGCGCACCTACACCAACGGCGTCGTGGACGAGCACCCCGTCCTCTTCCCGTCCATCCTCCGGCAGGGGCCGAGCACGCAGTTCCGCACGCCGATAGACGACACCCACACCTGGCACGTCCACATCAACTTCTGGCTCACCGAGGACGGCCAGCCCAACGAAACGACGTGGGACCCGCCCGTCGAGTACATCGAGCCCTACAAGGAGCCCGCGGACAAGAGCCACCCCAACGCGTGGTACGACCGCCGCTCCGTCCTCTCGCAGGACCACATGGCGTGGGAGACGCAGGGCCCTGTCACCGACCGCTCCGCCGAGCACCTCTCGTACTCGGACCGGGGCGTCGTCCTGCTGCGCCGCACGATGTTCGAGCAGATGGAGCGGGTCGCCCGCGGCGAGGACCCCCTGGGCGTCATCCGCGACTCGGACCACCCCATCGTCGACACCAACATCGACGAAGACGTCTGGCAGAAGCAGCCCACCCATCGCTGGACGGCGCCCGGCGCGGCGCCCACGCGGGCGTAGGGAGAGTTCAGTAAGAGGCCGGCATGCTCACTGCCGAAACCAACGAGCGGTTGGCTCGCGTGGGCCCGGGAACGCCGGGCGGCGAGTTGCTGCGCCGCTACTGGCTGCCGCTCCGGCCCTACGCACAACTCCTGTCGGAACCGGTCTTGAAGGTGCGCCTGCTGGGTGAAGACCTGGTCCTCTTCCGCACGCTGAATGCAGAGATCGGGCTCATCGGCGACAGGTGCGCTCACCGCTCGATGGGCCTCGAGTGGGGTATCCCGGATGAAGACGGGCTGCGCTGCTCGTACCACGGCTGGCTCTACGGCGCCGACGGACGCTGCCTCGATACCCCGCTGGAGGCGCGCGACAGCGTCTTCACAGGCCGCATCAAGGTCAAGGGCTACCCCACCAGGGAGATGGGCGGGCTCATCTGGGCCTACCTCGGGCCGGAACCGGCGCCCCTCCTGCCGCCCTGGCCCGTCTTCGTGTGGCCCAATGCGATCCGCCAGGTTGCCTGCACGGTCCTGCCCTGCAACTGGCTCCAGAGCTGGGAGAACACCGGCGACCCTGCGCACAACCCGTGGCTGCACGGTGAGCTCTTCAAGTACGCGCTGGAGAAGGACGGACTGCTGGAGGACAGGGTCCAGGACGAACGGACGCACCGGGCTTTCACCTCCATCCGCTCCGGCATCGGCATAGAGGGCCTCTACGCCCGCCCTACCCCCTACGGCATGGAGAAGGGCATCACCTACTCCAGGGCTCTGGGCGCGGATTTCGATGGGGAGGCCGGTCACTCAACCGTCATCTTTCCGGTCATGACCGGCGGTGAGATCGGCAACACCATGTACAACAGGACGCAGGTGCGCGTCCCCATCGACGACACGAGCACCTACTACATCCACTACGAGATCGCCGCCGCCCCGAAGGGCGTCGACGCGCCAGTGCAGGAGATCGTCCCCTTCTACGAGGTCCCTCTCTGGGACCGGCAGGGGAAGGCCATCCTCGACCATACCTTCAGCCAGGACATGATCGCGTGGTGGTCGCAGGGCGCCATCACGGACCGCACAGCGGAGAACCTCGGCCGCACCGACATCCCCATCGTTTTCCTCCGGCGCCAGCTGGAAGAGAACATGCGCGTCGTGGAGGACGGCGGCGACCCCCTGAACGTCTTCCGCGACCCCCGGCATATGGAGGAGATCGTCTCGCAGGTCCGCTACCGGAATGAAGAGGAGGCCGTCCGGCGCATCGGCAGCAGGATCGGCGGCTACCGCGAGCAGTACCATCGCGGCTACTGGCGCGACGACGTCGGCCGGTACGCTCCCGCCAACGAGCTCGTGCAGGAGTTGCACCGGCGGGTCGAAGGCGCCTATGGCGTGGTGCGCTGAGGCTCTTGCTTGCTTCATTCCTGGAACTGACGCAGAAGAATGCCAACGAGAAGGAATCCAGCCATGCCCCAGGGACCGAAGCCGGTCATCGCCTACCCATGTCCTCGCTGTGGGCAGCCGGGCGTCACCCAGAGGGAGTCAGAGCCTTGGCGGCTGCTGGACTGGGAGGACACGGTCTGGGTGGAGCTGATATTCGAGTGCGCCGGTTGCGAATGGTCCCAGACGGTCGCCAGGTACCCAGCGGGCAGGAGCCCACGCACCTCCGGGGCTGTCCGGTCGTAGGGGGCGTGGCCGGGGACTGGTATCATGCTCGCGGAAGGGAGCGTGATATGTCGCCGATCGTCGAAGAACGGCTTGCTGAAATCGAGCAGCTCTGCCGCGAGCATCACGTCGCTCGGCTGGAGCTATTCGGTTCGGCCGCCGACGGCCGTTTCCGCCCCGGCGAGAGCGACCTCGACTTCCTCGTCACGTTCGCGCCGGATGCCCACCTGGGCCTGTTCGAACATATCGGTCTCATCAACGCCCTGGAGGACCTCCTTGGCACGCACGTAGACCTTGTCGAAGAGAGCGCCATCCGCAACCCGTACTTCCGACAGGGCGTGGACATCTCGCCAAAGGTGCTGCTCTACGCCGCGCCGGGCGCTCCCGCGCCCGTCCGCCCCGCTGCCCCCCATCCCGCTCCGGAGTGCTCATCCGTGGAACTGCGAACGAAGAAACTCCTTTACGACATCCATCAGGAAGCTGCCGCTATCACAACGTTTACCGCGAACAGAGCCATCGAGGACTACGAGCAGGACCTGATGCTGCGCCGCGCCATCGAGCGTTCATTCGAGATCATCGGCGAGGCCGCCGCCCGCCTCTTCAGACACGACGCGGCAACCGCGAGAAGGATCAGCGGATACCGGGACATCATCGGTTTCCGCAACATCATCGCGCACGACTACGACAATCTGCAGAGTCAGAAGGTCTGGAACGCCATCGAACGCCACGTCCCTGCGCTCCTTCGCGAAACCGAGGCGTTGCTGGAGGAGGAGTAGGGGGTTATCTACCGCTTGACTCTCTGCTCGAAGAAGCAGGACTCGTCCGCACGCGCTTGCTCTATCTGAAGTGCCTTCTCCCAGAACACCCTGTCTCTTAACTCAAAGAAGCCGGCCTCTGTCCATCCCTGCTTGGGCTCTAGCCCCGAAACCTGATAGCGGTTACGAAAGCCATTGCAGCCCAAGCAGGCCAAGACGATGTTGCTGTAAGATTCATGCCACTCTCTGGGGATGCCCAGCCAGTGACCTTCTTTCTTGTCTTTCTCTGATACAGGGATGACGTGGTCTACCGACAAGAGTAGCCACCGATAGTAATCATCAGCCAAGCTCACTCCGCAGTAGGCACAACACGTCTGCCCATGCCTTACCAACCAGTGACCGTATCCCCTGCGAGCGTTACCGCCGGTGAGAGTCCGGAGCATCGTGTAGCCCCCTCCGGGATAGTCATCGAAGGGTTTCACGCCTCTCCCTACCGCCACTCCTCATACAGCGGGTCCTCGTCCACGAACGCGCGCACGATGCCGTCGTAGACAAGCCAGAAGACGTCGAGCGTCGCGTTCAGCGATTCCCGCACGGACTGCTGCTCCAGGTCGCTTACGGCGTACTTCTCGATGACGTACGGCCCCACCTTCATGTGCTCCTCGTCGACCGACATGTGCAGCGTCCAGTACAGGATGTCGTCGCTGTCGCGCTCGAAGCCGTAGTGGTTGACGAGGCCGTTGACGACGCGGTTCATCCGCCCGCTGGCGGTGCCCTCCAGCGCGAGCCCCTGCGACGCGTACAGCTCCAGCCATGAGCGCTGGCCGATGAGCAGCTCACGCCAGTTCAGCAGGCCGCGCGTCTCGGGGAGCGGCTGGGTCGCGTTGAGCTCGTCGCGCGGGATGCCGGCGGCCTCGGCGAACCGGATGTACAGCTCTTTGTGGCCCGCCGTGCCGGTCTCCCCTCCTTCCGCCTCCTCCGAGAGGTTCTCGAACCACATGCGCTCCAGTTCCGTGTCCTGTGGGGAGCGGGCGAACATGGCCGCGATGGGCTTCGGGAACGGCTTGGGGAAGAGCAGGTAGAACTGCTTGATGAACCCGTTGAGCTGGGGGCGCGTCAGCTGCCCCTCTTCGATCATCTCGAACAGCGGGTGCTTGCGGCTGTGCTTCCGCTCCTGCAGCTGCTGCATCTCGGCGAGAAAGTCCCTGGTATCGAGCGCCATCGGTGCGCCTCCGTGCGGTCAAGAGTGCGACGGCAAGTATACGCGAGACGCTAGCCTCTGCTGAGGTTGTCCGCCACCCGCAGCAGCATGTCGGACGCCTGCGCCAGTTCGCGTTCGGTCTCGGTCTGCTGCTGCTCCTCTTCTCTGAGCATCCGGGCAGCCTGCTCCTTGAATTCCGCGAGCATGCGCAGCCGTTCAGCGCGCACCGCGGCTTCCGACTCCTCCGATTCCGTCATGCTTATGGCGTCGCGAAGCAGGTCCATCGCACGTTGCAGTGACTCCGACACATGCTCCTGCGCCTCCAGTGCAGCAAGCATCCTCCGTTCCGCCACTCCCGCCCGGTGCGATTCGTCCACCGTTATGCGGACCGCCCGCTCGAGCAGTTCCGCGCATTGGATGAGCGCGTATCCCGTCGCCTGCGCCCGGAACCGTGGAGCACGCAGGTTGTGCGCCTGCGTACGCAGCGCAACGATCAGTTCGTCGTCGACAGGCATGACCATTCCCTCCTGTACGTCTGCACGGAGCATATACGAGGTGTACCCCCCAACCGAAAGAGGCGGATGACACACTTTCTGCCATCACCACCCTCCCGCGCGTTCCCTTACCTCCTGTACCATGCGCTCCATGATCGAGTTCGGCGTGTCCCTCCCCACCATCGGCATGGACGACCCTTCAGCCGTGCGGCTTGTCGCGGAGCAGGCCGAGGCGTCCGGTCTCGATTCGGTATGGGCCGCGGACCACATCGTGCTACCGACCAGCCACACCTCCACCTACCCCTACAGCGCCGACGGCGAGTTCCTCATCGCGCCCGGCCTGCCGTTCCTCGACCAGTTCACGACGCTCGCCTGGGTGGCGGGGTTCACGTCGCGTGTGAAGCTCGGCACCGCGGTGACGCTGCTGCCGCTACGCCATCCCCTTGCCGCCGCGAAGACGACGGCTACGCTGGACGTGCTCTCCGGCGGACGCAGCATCCTCGGCGTCGCCGCGGGATGGCTCCGCGAGGAGTTCGAGGCGCTCGGGCTCGATTTCGACCAGCGCGGCGCCCTGCTCGACGAGAGCCTGCGGCTGGTGCTCGCCGCGTGGACGGAGCAGGAGGTGCGGTTCGAGGGGCGCTTCTTCGAGGTGAACGGCGTCGAGTCGTACCCGCATCCCGCGCAGACGCCGCACCCTCCCATCTGGGTAGGCGGCCACACGAGGCCGGTGATGCGCCGCGCCGCTCAGTACGGCGACGCATGGTTCCCGCCACTGTTCGCCACGACGCCGCAGAAGCTCGCGGACGCCCACCGCGCCATGAACGAGGCTGCTGCTGCGCACGGGCGCGGCGATAGCGCGGTCGCGCTCTCGCTCCGCGTGCTCGTCGATCTGCGCAGCGAGCCGGATGTCGCGGGCGCGGAGAAACGCGGCGCGCTCACCGGCGAGCCGCAGCGCATCGCCGCGACGCTCGCGGAGTACGCGGAGGCCGGTGTGTCCCACTTCGTCTTCCTCCCCCAGGCGCGGAGCCTCGCCGACGTCCAGCGGACGATAGACCTGCTCAGCACGAGCGTCGTGCCGGAGCTGCGGTCATGACGCAGGGCGACTACCGCACCGGCGCGATCGAGGTCGCTCCCGGCGCGTACGCCTTCATCCAGGCGGGCGGCGCGACGGACGCGGGTTTCCTCGTCGAGGAGGAGGGCGTCGTCATCATCGACACG
>DAOUHP010000163.1:0-7229 GCA_034428575.1 Dehalococcoidia bacterium
ATGGCCTGCCTGTGCGCATGCTCATGGACAACGGCGCGCCGTGGGGCCATGACACGGATCACCCGCGCACGCCATTGACGGTCTGGCTCATGCGTCTCGGCATCCAGGTGAGCCACGGGCGGCCCTACCACCCGCAGACACAGCGCAAGGACGAGCGCTTCCACCGGACGCTGCAGGCGGAGGTGCTGCAGGGCAGGCACTTCGTTGACCTTCCCTCGTGCCAGGCAGCGTTCGACCAGTGGCGGCCCGTCTACAACTTCGAGCGACCGCACCAGGCGTTGGGCCTGGCCACGCCACTCAGCCGCTACACGCCCAGCCCTCGGAGCTTCCCCGAGACGCTTCCGCCGATCGAATACGGAGACGGCGACCTGGTGCGCAAGGTGATGGCAGAAGGGTGGGTGAGCTTCAAGGGCTACGAGTTCAAGGTGGGGCGGGCGCTCCGGGGGTATCCGGTAGCGCTCCGGCCAACAGAAGAGGACGGCATATGGGGTGTCTGGTTCATGACGCACCCTATCGCGGACGTGGATCTGCGCGGCCCTGAGCCGGAGGTTACGAGGTGCCCGGATGTGTAAAGTATGTCTCCGAACACCCGTAAACCATGTCTCCGGTCTATACAGGGGGAAGGGATAGGACGCCCCGCCATCCACGCCCCGTGTGACCTGGCGGTCACGCTGGATTCCCGCTTTCGCGGGAATGACGGGTAAGGGGTGGGATGACGGTAAGGGACTGCGGCGCGCTAGAGCGCAGGTTCCTGCCTGCGCAGGAACGACGACCCCACGCCCCGCCACCGCAGCACCCTCACCCTAGCCCTCTCCCCTTGTAGGGAGAGGGGATCAGGCACCGCAGAGCCCTCATTCCCTCTCCTGAGGGAGAAGGAATGAGCCCCACGCCTCTCCTCCGCGGGGCGTGTATGGTAGGGGTCTCATGGAGAGAGGCCCCGCGCGCATACAGCAACTGCCCCGCCTGTGGCCGTCCCGCGCCTATTACGGCTGGGCCATCGTCTTCACCAGCTTCTTCATCTCGATAGCACAGGTGCCGATGTACGGCCCGGTGTTCTCCGTGTTCGTGAAGCCCATCGAGGACGAACTCGGCTGGTCGCGCACGACGATCACGATCGCGTTCACCGTGGGGAGCCTTGGAGGCGCACTGCTCGCCTCGGTTGTCGGCCCGGTAGTGGACCGGTACGGCGCGCGGGGCGTGATGGGGGCGACCGGCCTGCTGGTCACGGCGGGACTGCTGGGCATCGCGGCGATGAGCGAGCCGTGGCACTTCTGGGTGGCGTACGGAGCGGCGCGGACCGTGTCCGTCGCGGGCGTGGGGCTCGGCACGTCGGTGGCCATCGCGAACTGGTTCATCCGCATGCGGGGGCGGGCCATCGCGATGCGGGCCGGCGGACAGCGCGCAGGGCAGGCCATCATGCCGTTGCTCGTCCTGCCGGTGCTGCTCACGCTGGGCTGGCGCGAGTCGTTCGTCGTACTGGGGGTGGTGGCCGCGCTGTTCATCACCGTGCCGTCGTTGCTGTTCATCCGGCGCAGGCCGGAGGACTTCGGACTCCGACCCGACGGCGACCCGGTCCGCCCTCACGCCACCACCGCAGGGCCCTCACCCCAGCCCTCTCCCTCAGGAGAGGGGGCCAGGCCCGCAGTCCCGTCAGCCGAGTACTCGTGGACGCTTCGGCAGGTGCGGACGACACGGACGCTCTGGCTGTTGACGGTGGGAATGGCGGCCGGGCTCGCCGCGCAGATCGCCATCAACGTGCACGCGGTGGCGAACTTCCAGGACAAGGGCATCTCGCAGGGACTCGCGGTAACGGTGGCGAGCATCTTCACCGGGGTGGCGGCGGTCTCGATGTTGGGCTGGGGCGTGCTGGTGGAGCGCATCCACGTGCGCTACGTGAGCATGGCGGCGATGGCGCTCTTCTTCCTGGCGATGGGCGTGCTGCTCGTTGCGGAGACGTACCCGATGGCGGTGTTCTTCGCGTTGCTGTTCGGCCTCGGGACGGGTGGGTGGACGGTGGCCCAGATGATCATGATCCCGAACTACTTCGGGCGTCTCCACGCGGGGTCGATCAAGGGATTCATCTCGCCGGTCGAGGGGTTGCTGGGCATCAGCGGGCCGCTGGTGGCCGCCCAGGTGTTCGATGCGACAGGCAGCTACGACTGGGCATTCGCCGGCGCCGCGGCGACGTTCGCGGTTGGCATCGCCGCGTTTTACGTCGCGAAGCCGCTGCGCGCGCCGTCGGCGGTTGGAGCGACGGCCTGATGCGCGAGCAGCAGCACCAGCCGATCTCCCGTTTCTGGCCGTTCAAGAACGTGTTCTACGGGTGGGCGATCGTCGGCACGTCCGTCGTGGTGACGTTCGCGCAGGTCTCGATGTACGGGCCGGTGCTTTCCGTGTTCGTGACGCCTATAGAACAGGAGCTGGGGTGGGCGCGGTGGGAGACCGCGATGGCGTTCACGATCGGCAGCCTGGGGGGCTCGATCGGCTCGGCGCTGGTCGGGCACCTGCTGGACCGTTACGGAGCGCGGACGGCGGTGGTGGTTGCGGGGATGCTGGTGACGGGAGCGCTTGTGGGCCTTGCGGTCATGCAGGAGGTCTGGCAGTTCTGGGGCCTGTTCGGGCTCGGCCGGACCGCGGCGCTCACGGGCGTGAACCTCGGCGTCACGGTCGCGATCGGCAACTGGTTCATCCGCAAGCGTGGCCGCGCGTTGTCGTTCATGAGCATCGGCCTGCGGGCGGGGCAGGCATTCGTGCCGCTGCTCATCGTGACCCCGCTCATACTTGCGTACTCGTGGCGGCATGCCTACCTCGCGCTTGCGGTGATGGCGTTCGTGTTCGTCGCCCTACCCGGCTGGCTGTTCATCCGGCGGAGGCCGGAAGACTACGGACTGCTGCCGGATGGGGAGAGGGGAAAAGGCGAGGTTCCTGCCTCCGCAGGAACGACGACCAGTGGCGCAGGAACGACGACCAGTGGGGCAGGGCTGGCAGACGGAGAGGTGTCGTTCACGCTGGCGGAGGCGAAGCGCACACCGGCCTTCTGGCTGCTGACCATCGCTACGATGACGGTGATCTTCGCGCAGACGGCTGTGAACGTGCACGCTGTACCGAGCGTGGAGGACAGGGGGGTGAGCCAGGCGTTCTCCGGCGCGTTCGTCTTCATCATCATGGGGACGGCTGCGCTCTCCTCCTACGGCTGGGGCGCCCTGATGGACAAGATCCACGTCAGGTGGGCGACGGTCATCGCCACGGTGTTCTCAGCGGTTGCGATGATCGTGCTCATCTTCGCGGACAACATCCTCATGGCGGCGGTGTTCGGCGTCCTGTTCGGGCTCGGCACCGGCGGCTGGACGATCTCGCAGGTCCTGCTGTTCGCCAACTACTTCGGACGGCGGCACCTCGGCGCGATACGCGGGCTCTCGCAGCTGCTGGCCGCGCCGCTCTCGTCGTTCGGGGCGGTGCTGGCGGGAGCGATCCAGACCGTGACGGGCGGCTACACGCTGGCGTTCCTCATCTTCTTCGTGGCGCTGGTGATCGTGGTGCTGTCGCTGCTGCTGGCGACCCCGCCGCGCAAGCCCGCGGGTTCACCCCCATCCTGACCCTCCCCCATCGAAGGGGAAGGGACCAATCCCGCCCCCAACCCAGCCGGTCCACCGTCACCCACGCGTGCGCAGCACGCGCACCCTCTTCCCTCGGGAGAGGGGATCAGGCACCACTCCACCCCGGAGTACCCTCACCCTGCCCTCTCCCCTTGTAGGGAGAGGGGATCAGACCCACGCCGCGCTCCGCAGGGCCCTCACTCTCCCTCAGGAGAGGGGATAGAACAACCTTGCTCCGGATCCCATCTGCGCCCCGTTTGGCAGGGGTCTCGATACAGGGAGGGCCTAGACGAAGCCGCGCAGCTTGATGGCGCGGGCCACGCGCTCGACGCCGATCTCCATCGCCGCCTCGCGGTAGGTGCAACCTGTCTCCCGCGCCTTCGCCGCGACCGCTCGGTAGGCGGCAACGATGCGCCGGTGCAACTCCTCGTTGACCTGCTCCTCCGTCCAGCTGAACTGCTGTAAGTTTTGCGTCCACTCGAAGTAGGAGACGGTGACGCCTCCGCCATTGACAAGGATGTCCGGCAGGACGGGGATGCCGCGTTCCGCGAGGATGCGGTCCGCCTCGGGCGTCGTGGGGTGGTTGGCGGCCTCCAGCACGAGCTTCGCAGGGAGCGTTCCCGCGTTCTCCTCCGTGAGGGCGTTCTCCATCGCGGCTGGAACGAACACGTCGCAGTCGACGGAGAAGATGTCCTCGGTGCGGCAGTTCTCGCCTCCCGTGAACCCGGCGACGGTTCGGTGTTCCCCTGCGTATCCCGCGAGCGCGGGGATGTCCAGCCCATTCGCATTGCAGACGGAGCCGTGCAGGTCCGCGACGGCGACGACGTGCAGGCCCTGCTCGTGCGCGATGCGCGCGAACCACGAGCCGACGTTGCCGAAGCCCTGCACGGCGACGCGCGCGCCCTGCACCTGCATGTCGAGGTCGCGCATCGCCTCGGTGAGCACGAACACCGCGCCGCGTCCGGTGGCCGCCTCGCGTCCGGCGGAACCGCCCAATTCGATAGGCTTGCCGGTTACGACGGACGGGTTGTAGCCGTGCATCTGGCCGTACTCGTCCATCATCCAGGCCATCGTCTGCGCGTTCGTGCCCATGTCGGGAGCCGGGATGTCGCGGTGGGGGCCGAGCAGGTGCTGGATGCTGCGGGTGTAGCGGCGGGTGACGCGGTTCAGTTCCGCCTCGCTCAGCGCGTGCGGGTCGAGCTCGATGCCGCCCTTGGCGCCGCCGAAGGGGATGTCGAGCAGGGCGGTCTTCCACGTCATCAGCGAGGCGAGGGCGCGGACCTCGTCCTCGTCGGCGTGGGGATGGTAGCGGACGCCGCCCTTGTACGGTCCGCGTACGGCGTTGTGCTGGACGCGGTAGCCGATGAAGACCTCGATCCGGCCGTCGTCCATCCGGACGGGGAGGGAGACGCGGAGTTCCCGCCACGGTTCGACGAGCATGTTGCACATGCCCTGCGGCAGGCCCAGCCGGTCTGTTGCGCAGTCGAACGACTGCCGGACATCCTCTTGTGCGCTTCGCTCCTTGACAGCCATGGTGGTCTCCTCTCGATCCGGGGCCCTGTTCAACCTCACCGCTCCCCACTTCACCCCGAAGTACCCTCACCCCAGCCCTCTCACCTTGCAGGGAGAGGGGAGAAGGCCTCACGCCGCGCTCCGCAGGGCCCTCACCCTAACCCTCTCCCACAGGGAGAGGATCAGACCCCACGCCGGGCTCCGCTCAAGGGTCTTCAATTCGAGGATATCACCCGGCCTGCCGCGGCCTGTTCGAGACCGGCGCGCCATCGGGAACGGGGGCTGCTATGCTCGCAGCATGGTGACCGGTAGCGCATGAGCGTGTCAGGCCAGCGGCGGCGCGCCGCCATGACCCACGCCCCCATCTTCTTCTCCTTCTTCACGTGGGGGTTCGGCACGGGCGCTCAGAACCTGGGGCGCCCGCTCTTCGCGTTTGCCGTAACCGGGAACGTCTTCCTGGTGGGGGTTCTGCTGGCGGCCAACGCGATCCCGCGCGCCTTCACCGGGCCCATAACCGGGTTCCTCACCGACAAGCTGGGCCGCAAACCGATGGTGCTGATGGGCCCCATCGTGCGCGGCGTGACCAACGTCGGGCAGTTCTTCGCGGACGACTACGCCACGTTCTTCGTGCTCGAGATGATCGGCCAGGTGGGCGTCGCCATGTGGGCGACGAGTTCCAACGTCCTCCTTTCGGACGTCACGACGACGGAGAGCCGCGGCCGGGTGCTTGCCCTTCGCAACATGGCGACGCGCCTGGGGTTCGTCGCCGGTCCCGCTGTGGGCGGAGTGCTGGCGCTGACGTTCGGGCTGGAGTCGGTCTTCTTGCTCAACGGGGTGAGCAAGATCGTCATCGTGATCGTGGTCATCACGATGGTGAAAGAGACGCGTCCGCAGGAACTGGTGGGGGCGGGGGCCGCAGGGCGGCCGGGGCCGCGGCTCTCGCTCGAACCGTTCCGCGACCGGACGTTCGCGGTCGTGGCGGTGGCGACCGGCGCGTTCGCAATGAGCAATGCGGGTATCGCGCAGGCGATCCTGCCGGTGCATGCGGTGGACGCGTTGATGCTGGACGAGGCAGTCGTGGGGTTCCTCATCAGCCTCACTTCCGCACTCACCTTCCTGTGGGCGTTTCCCAACGGCATGATCGCGGACCGTTTCGGGCGAAAATGGTCGCTCGGGCCGGGGTTGCTGATGATGGCGGCGGCGGCGGTGGCGCTATCCGTGGGCGACGTGTACGCGGCGCTGCTGGTAGCGGCAGTGTTCATCGGGATCGGCGAGGCTGCGGGCATGGGGACGTCGCAGACGTTCGCGATGGATATGGCGCCACCGGACAAGCGCGGGATGTACCTGGGCCTCTTCATGCTTGCGCAGTCGGTTGGCGCAACGGCAGGACCGCTGTTGGTGACCGCTCTCTACTATTACGTGTTCCCGGACCTGTCGTTCATCACGATGGCGGTGTTGTTGGCGCTGGCCGCTCTCATGCTTGCGCTGATGGCCCGGGAGACTGGTGGACGCGCCCGGCTCCGGGAAATGGGTGAAGGGACAGGCGGTCCACCCCCCTCCTAGCCTTCCCCCATCAAGGGGGAAGGCACCACGCTCCCACCCTCACCGCGCCAGCCATCACTCAAGAGGATGCTGTACGCCAAGGCGCGGGAACGGCGGGGCGATATTTCACAGGAATGCCCCGGGGCCTTGTCAGGCCGTGTAAGGGGATGAAAATGAGGTCGCTGCCGCTGTGTGGTGAGGGGCGATCTGCGGGCTGCGTGGTGCTTTGTCGCGCGAGCGCTCCCTGAGAGATGTTTCGGCTCCGCTCAACATGACAGGCAGGGGGCGAGGTTCGCTAAGTTCACAAACGAAGTGCAACACCAGACTAAGGTGTTGCCATGGGACAGCGATACAGCCAGCTCAGCTATGAGGAACGGTGTGCGATTGCCGACCTACGTACCGAGGGGCGCTCGATCCGGCAAATCGCAGCAACTCTGGATCGCCCGGCATCGACAGTTGCTCGGGAGTTGAAGCGCAATGGTGCGAAGGCGGACGGCTACCGTGCGGTCTACGCACAGCAGCAGGCGCGCGCCAGGCGATGGTGCGGTTCACTGCTGGACCGCGACGAGGAGTTGCGGT
>DAOUHP010000164.1:0-3259 GCA_034428575.1 Dehalococcoidia bacterium
GGAGGAACTCACGTCGGATGAGGAGGATGCTGCGGCTCCGACGCGTGCGCCTGTTCAAGAAGCCCCCATCCCAACGTCAACGCCTCGCGACACCGACTCCGCCGCCCCAACCTCGACGCCTCGACTGGCTGGGACCAGCCCCGCACCTGCGCCGACTATTCGCCCGGGCGATCCCACTCCAACGCCAACCACCATCCCGATCATCGTGCCGCCGACGCCGACTCCGGAGCCGACCGCCGACCCAAACATCGAGGTACGATGCTCTCAGGCCGACGACCGCGAAGACATCCGCACCGAAGACCAGTGGTACACCACGTTGGAAGAGTGCCTGCGGTACGGCAACTGGTACACGCCTCGCGGAGAGGGCAGCTGGAGGTCCACGGAACCCACACCTACACCAACCCCGCTGTTGATCAAGCCGGAAGACTCCCGCCTGGGACTGAACCCGGACGGCAAGGCTGTGTGGACGTTCGTGGTCAATGGCCAAACCATCTACTGCAACATCGGCGAGCTTCAGGCCGCCTGCGCGAATCGGCTAGGCTTGAGCGGGGTATACTAGCGCGGCCATGAACGTCACCCTCACCGTGAACGGCGAGACGCTCTCGCTCGACGTGCCGGCCTCAACGACGCTCCTCGACCTGCTGCGCGACCGGCTCGGCCTGCACGGCACCAAGGAGTACTGCCACAGCGGCGTCTGCGGCGCCTGCACCGTGCTCGCCGACGGCAAGGCGGTCAGCTCGTGCAGCATGCTCGCGGGCCAGGTGGACGGCGCGGACGTGCTCACCATCGAGGGACTGACGCCCGACGAGGGGCTGCACCCGATCCAGCAGGCCTTCGTGGACAACTTCGGCCTCCAGTGCGGCTACTGCACCCCCGGCATGATCCTGCTCGCGAAGGCGCTGCTCGACGAGAACCCGGCCCCGTCGCGCGAGGAGATCGTCCGCTACATGGGCGGCAACATCTGCCGCTGCACCGGCTACGCGGGCATCCTGCGGTCGGTCCAGGCGGCGGCGAAGGAGCGCGGTTCGTGGAGCTGACCGACCGCTTCGAGGTGAGCGCGTCGCCCGCCGAGGCATGGGCGTTCTTCTGGGACCTGCCCCGCGTCGCGAAGTGCCTGCCCGGCTGCGAGAGCATCGAGGACGCAGGTAACGGGGCGTATCGCGCCCGCATGACGCAGCGCGTCGGTCCGTTCAAGGTGACGCTGGACATGGAGATGCGCATCGACGAGGCGGAAGAGGGGCGCCGGGTCGTCGTGAGCGGCAATGGCAAAGACCGCATGGGCAACCGGCTGCACGTCAACCGGTTGGCACTCGAGCTGAGCGAGCCGTCGGCGGGGCAGACCGAGGTGAACTACGCGATGGACTTCAACCTCTACGGCCGCCTCGCGACGCTGGGCAACACCGCCGTGAAGCGCAAGTCGGAGGAGATACGCGCCGAGTTCAGCCGCCGCATCGCGGAGGAACTGGGGGGCTAGCGCACCGGCAAGTAGCGGACCTGATTCTCCCACTCGCCATCGAGGCTCGCTCCGGCAAGCACTTCGAGTTCGTCTATGACCTGACCCACCTGATACGGCCAGCGCAAGAGGAAAACGCCCGGCATCCTCTGCCCGCTCGCTGCGCGCCGGTAGGCAAATCCGCGCATGGTCCGGGTGTCATGAGTAAGCAGGATGCGCCCTTCGCTCCCAGCCCAAGCCAGAACGTCAGGGTCCGGCGCCGTCCGTAAGCCACGCTCTTGTACGGTAACGATGTCTATGTCTGGCAAGCGGAGACGCAATCCCCGAACGATACGCGCATCGAACCCCTCATCCGCCGCGAACCAGAGCACCTACGACGCCTGCTTCCCCCGCTGCATCGCCACGTAACGCTCGCGGATGCGCGCCATGTGCTCATGCCTATCCGGGTAGTGCGCGTCTATCTCGGCCCTGGCACGCTCCCAATCCTCGTCCACCTTCTGGAGATATGCCTCCACCGCCTCCGTGTTGCGAAGGTAGTAGGCGATAACGGCGTAGATGTCCGCAAGTTCGAGCGTGGGGAACGCCTCGTGGATCTGGCTGGGGGTCTCGCCTGCCTTGTGCAAGTGGACGACACTCTCCAAAGTGACGCGCGTGCCCCCCACTCTCGCAACGCCGCTCGCCTCCCAAGCGATGGGCGTTTGGATAGGCGGCGCGTGCTTCACGAACGTAATCGCCATGTCGTCGCTCCTGTGCGTGCTGTGCGCGTCGCTATCAGTATACCGGGCGCCATCAACAAGGGTGGTCCGGCATTGACCGGTCCGCAGAGTCCTGACTATGATGCGGCCACCGTCGGCCCCGATGGAGCGCCCCTGTGAGCCAGGCTGAACTAGACCGCCGCATCCACGAGGTGCTCTCCGTGTTCGAACTGGTGGGCCCGTTCTCCGCCGGCTACCCCGTCAACCAGGACTTCGACTATTCCGCGCTCTATCCCCTCCTGCGCTTCGCCGCGAACAACGTGGGCGACCCGTTCGGCCACTCGCGCTACCAGGCGAACACGCACGAGACGGAGCGCGAGGTGGTGCGAACGGTCGCGGAGTTGATGCGGCTTCCGCCGGAGCAGGCGTGGGGGTATGTCACTGCGGGCGGGACCGAGGGCAATATGTACGGCATCTACGTGGGGCGCGAGATGCTGCGCAGCCCGATCGCCTACTTCTCGCAGGACACGCACTACTCGGTGCTCAAGATCCTCCACATCCTGAACATACGCAACATCATGATCCGGAGCCAGGAGAACGGCGAGATCGACTACGACGATCTGCGCGAGTCGGTGCGGATCAACCGCGACGCGCCTGCGCTGATCGTGGCGAACATCGGCACCACGATGAAGGGCGCCGTGGACGACCTCGAACGCATCCGGGAGATCGTCGAGGACCTGGCGCTGACGCGCTACTACATCCACGCCGACGCGGCGCTGAGCGGGATGATCCTGCCCTTCGTGGACGACCCCCAGCCGTTCGGCTTCGACAGCGGGATAGACAGCATCGCGATATCCGGCCACAAGATGCTCGGGTCGCCGCTCCCCTGCGGCGTGGTCGTGACGAAACGGGAGTACGCCGCACAGATCGGCCGCGCCATCGAGTACGTCGGCGTGATGGACACGACGCTGCTCGGCTCGCGCAACGCGATCACCCCGATGATCATCTGGTATTCGCTGACCAGGCACGGGCAGGACGGCTTCCGGCAGGTCGTCGCAGATATGCTCGACACAGCCGAATACGCGGTGCAGCGGTTCAATGCGAACGGCAT
>DAOUHP010000165.1:0-7567 GCA_034428575.1 Dehalococcoidia bacterium
ACGGCCTCCTTGTGGGTGCCCTTCGGGTGGACGTCCGCTTACGCCTGCGTTGGTAATGGCGCAACGCCAGGGTACCCACGAGGAGCCTGTCTCAGAAGTCCCTCGCTATGGTTTTCCACCAAGCCGGCACGGCGTTTTCATTTGCGAGTTAGAGGCCCAATGCATTGAATACAACGCAAAGAGTTCTCACACAAACGGATACCGCAACGCGAAGTTCCCCGCCTGCGAGGGTTTTGGCTTTATGAGACGGCCTCCTCGGGGGCGCCCTTCCATGTGAGCAATGGCAGATTGCTCCCTCTCCTGAGGGAGAGGGCTGGGTGAGGGCTCTGCCTGTGGGGAGGAGATGGGTGGTCGACTTACTCCAAGGCTGTCCCCTTGTCGCCTCCCCCTCGCTCTCGCGCGGCGCTAGAATCTGCCCCTCTCGTGGGAGGGAGGCATGACCTCAACAGAGCAACACGGCCCCGTTGCGGTCGTCGGCACAACGTCGTGGGGCGGAACGCTCGCCCTCATCCTCGCGCGACGCGGCATCGACGTGCGGCTGCTCGCGCGCTCCGACGCCGAGGCGCAGCGGCTCGCGTCGGACGGCGAACTCGCGGCGCGGCTTCCGGGCCATCCCTTCCCCCCGTCGTTGCGCGTGACGGCGGACTGGGCCGCGGGCATGGACGGCGCGCCTTTCGTGCTCTTCGCGGTGCCGAGTCACACGCTGCGCGACAACGCCCGCCGCGCCGCTCCCCACGTGCCGGCGGGTGCCATCGTCATCTCCGCGTGCAAGGGGCTGGAACAGGGGACCTTCAAACGCATGAGCGTCGTGTTGGCCGAGGAGCTGCCTGATGCCGCGCCGACCCTCTGCGCGCTCTCCGGCCCCAACCTCGCCCGCGAGGTCGTGCGCGGCCTGCCGTCGGCGACCGTGGTCGCATCCTCGTCTCCCGACGCGGCGGCGGCGGTCCAGCGCCTGCTCAACTCGCCTACGTTCCGCGTCTACACGAACGCCGATGTCATCGGCACGGAGTTGGGTGGCACGCTGAAGAATGTGATGGCTATCGGCGCGGCCATCTGCGACGGCATGGGGCTCGGCGACAACGCCAAAGCGGCGTTCGTCACGCGCGGGCTGGCCGAGATGGTGCGGCTCGGCGTCGCGGCGGGCGCGCATGCGGCGACGTTCGCGGGCACGGCCGGCGTCGGCGACCTGATGACGACCTGCTACAGCAGCCTCAGCCGCAACTATCGCGTGGGACTCGCGCTCGCCGAGGGTCGGACGCTCGAAGAGGCTATCGAGTCTCTGGGCGGCCAGGTGGCCGAGGGTGTCGGCACGACTTCCGCGGCGTTGGAGATGGCCCGCGCGCTCGGAGTCGAAGCTCCCATCGCCGCCGCGACAGCCCGCGTCCTCTTCGATGGCGCATCGCCGCAGGACGCCCTCCTCGAACTGATGGCCCGCGCCCCTCGTCAGGAGTAGGTCGTGGGAGAGGCTACTTTGGGACGGGAACGTCTCGCTCGCTGTGTAGCCGGAGCGATGGTAAGCCATGGCCGAGTGCTGCTCGTCAGAAGGTCCCCAGATGCACGGTACTACCCGGACGTGTGGGACCTGTTCGGAGGGCACGTCGAGGCGGGGGAATCTTTGGAGGAAGCATTGCGCCGTGAGGCTCGTGAAGAACTGGGCGTGGAGGTCGAGTCGTTTCATTCCCTCGGAACGGTGTATGACCCGGTCGAGCCAGCCGAGATTACTGTCTTTGTCGTGGTTGCGTGGCGAGGTGAACCGGTCAATGCCGCACCCAACGAACACAGCGAGATTGGCTGGTTCTCGCCAGGTGAACTGCCAGAATCCTCCGGGTTGGAAGCCTATCGCAGGCTTGTGATCGAGGCTCTTGAGCATTCCTAGCCAGGTTTGCGCCGGAGCGGTTGCCCCTTGCGGTATGTGCCGACGCGCCACAGCCACTCGGCGGGACCGAAGCGGAAGCGGCTGAGCCAGAGCGGCGACCACCAGAGCTGCACCACCCAGATGCCCACGCAGAACCCAAAGATCCCCGTGCGGGTCACGGAAACGTCTGAGAGCAGCACGTTGAGCACCAGCATCCCCAGGACGGTCTGCGAGAGGTAGTTGGTGAGCGCCATCCGTCCGGTGGCGAGCAATCGGCGTTTCAGCCAGCTGTCCCGGCGTTGGTTCCAGAGGATGATGAGGCTCATGTAACCGAGGGAGGCGGGTATCGAGCCCAGCGTATTGGGGACCTGGCCGATGAATGCCACGTCCCGCGAGTAGTCGCCGAGCGCCGTGACGATCACGCCGACCGTGGCCAGCGACAGCCCGATGCCCAGCCCGATAGCGGCAACGCGCCTGTAGGTGCTCGCGGCCATGCTGCCGTTCATGAATCCGAGGCGGTACAGACCGGCCCCCATCAGGATCAGTCCCAGCGCGCGCAGGAAGTAGCCGAACAGCAGGAGTCCTCCCAAGGTTTCGCTGAGGGAGGGATCGCTGCCGCTGCCGACCTCCCCCGGCTCCCAGATGCCGGCCAGCGATACGTCGGTGCCGCTGGCGATGGCTTGCACCAGCAGCGTGATGGGAACGGAGAGCAGGTACACGACGGCGCCGGTGGCGATGAGGGCCTTGGAAGGGAGCTTGCGCAACGCGAGCAGGAAGACGGCTGCGATGGCGTAGGCAATCAGCACGTCGCCGTCCCACAGGATGGCATGGAGGATGCCGATGCCCAGCAGCAGTACGTTGCGCCACAGGTTCAGCAGGACGGGCCGGCCTTCCCGGCGTTCGGCCCGCTCAATGAACAGGAGTATCCCCGCGCCGAACAGCAGCGAGAATATCCCCATGAACTTCTGGTCGATGAAGATCTCGCCGAACACGCCGATGGTCCAGTCCAGCCAGGTCTCGGACCCGCCTGCGCTGAGGTTCAGGTACGGGGCCAGTCCGTGCTTGAAGGAGACGGCGTTCATCAGCACGATGACCAGCACGGCCACCCCTCGCAGGAGGTCCAGGCTCGTGATGCGGTCGGATTCCGTTACCGGGCCGGAACCGTTCTCATCCTGCACGTCGCCCGAACGCTGGTCGTCTGCCATTCCTGTGGAACTCTCCTGTGCCTCGCCTTCCCCTACGTGTCCAGCAGGCTGGGCGCTATCAGCTCATCGAGTGCCACCACGCGTGGTGTGAGCCCCTGCTCGGTCGAGTAGGCGAGCGCCGTCTCCAGCGTGTGACGGATGCCTGCGACACCGTACGGGAAGAGGTCCGTGGTCAACGCGGAGCGCCCGTTGGACGGAAGCAGACCGGCGTCGATGAACGGCTGTGCCTGCTCCTGCGTCCGCGAGACCCACAGCTCCTTCGCCTTCACGAACGCGTCGTACAGGTTGCGCGCCGCCCACGGGTACTGCTCGTAGAGCGCTCGCCGCATGATGACGACGTGGTTTATGGGGTAGATGCCGGTCTTGGCGTAGTACCGTGCTGACTCTGCCAGCGGGTCAGGGAAGAGTGTCCGCACTTTATCGTGGGTGCGCAGGTCGAGCGTGCTCCGGTTGATGCCCCCGCCGCCGTAGAAGTAGACGTAGATGGCGTCCAACTCGCCCTTTGCCATCATGCCGCCGAGGTTCTGGTCCTTCGCCGGGTCCATGTAGTGCAGTGTCACGCCGGGCGGCGGCTCGAATCCCGTCGCACCGCCGTGGCTCAGCTCCTGCGTGCGCTCCATCCACCACTCCACGTCCGATGGCGCCACGCCGTACTCGTGCTGGAAGAAGCCTCGCGCCCAGAGCGCCGCCGTCTGCTGGTACTCGTTGACGCCCACGCGCTTCCCCTTGAGGTCGGCGGGCGACTCGATGCCCGCGTCCGTGCGGACGAGCGCGCCGGTGCCGAAGAACGTCCGCGTCGTGCAGATCGGCAGCGTCACCCAGTCCCGGTTCCCCTGCGCGGTGATGATGGCGAGCGACGAGAGAGACATCTCCGAGACGTCGAACTCCTGGTGCGTGAGTTGCCTGTGGAAGGTCTCCGCCGGGCCAGACGCCGTTGGGATCAGCTCGATGCCCTCCGGTTTGATGGCGCCGTCCATGATGGGGCGGCTGCGCGGGTTGGGCGCGAACGCGAGGCTGAACGTCGGCTTGGTGGTCATGGGGCGCTCCTTGCGTTGGGACTTGAGGTCACGGCAGAGGTTACGCCTCTCCGTCCTCCGCCGCGCACACGAACGTCACCCAGTCGTCGTCGTGGTGCTCCTCGATGAACGACAGCCCTGCGGCTGAGAACGCGTCCACGACCTGGTGACGCCGCTCCTGCAGGATGCCCGCCGCGACGAGCCGGCCGTCCGGCGCAAGTGTGCGGCGCAGTTCAGGCGCGAGGTTCGCGAGCGCGACCGAGTTGACGTTCGCGAGAAGCAGGTCCGCCCAACCGGGTGGTATCTTGTCGTTCGGGAGCGTCCCGGCGTAGAAGCGGACGCGGCCGGAGACCCTGTTGGAGCGCACGTTCGTGCGCCCCGCCTTGAGCGCGACACGGTCTATCTCCACGCCCAGGACGCGGGCTGCGCCGAGTTTCGCCGCGCCGATGCTGAGGATGCCGGAACCGGAGCCCACGTCCAGCACTTGCAGGTCAGGGCGCATCAACCGCTCCATGCACTCCAGCGTGCGGTTCGTCGTGGGGTGGTGGCCGGTGCCGAACGCGAGGCCGGGGTCGATCTCGATGACCACGTCTTCCGGTCCCGCCTCCTCGCGCAGCCAGGGCGGCTGCACGAGGAGCCGGCGTCCGATGCGGAGCGGCGTGAAGTGCGCCTTCCACGCGTCCTCCCACTCCCGCTCCTCTATCTCGCGCTCCTCCAGCTCCGGCAGGTCGGTCAGCTTGCCGACGAGCTGGATACCGATGTGGACGATCTCGCGGTTGCGGTAATAGGCGGGCGTCTGCGGCATATACGTGCGGATGACGGCGCTCTGCCGCTCCGGCGCGGACTCGCCCTCGTCAGGGTTCCAGCCGCCCGCCTCCTCGATGGCTACGCCGCCCTTGCCGTGCCGCCGGAACAGCTCCGCTACGGGCTCTACGAACTCGAATGGGACGCGTATCTTCAGTTCCAGCCAGGGGTGCGTTGCCAAGAGTACGCGCGCCTACTTGTTCTTCTCGAAGGAGCGCTGGAGCTCCTCCAGCAGCTTCTTCTGCTCCTTGGTCAGCTTGTCCGGCGTCTGTACGCGGACGGTGACGAGCTGGTCGCCGCGCCGCCCCTCGCGCCCCAGGTGCGGGATGCCCTTGCCTCTCAAACGCAGCACCTCGCCGGACTGGACCCCCGCGGGCACCTTCAGCTTCTCAGGGCCGTCGAGTGTCGGCGCCTCGACCTCCGCCCCGAGCGCGGCCTGGGGATAGGTGACGTTCAGGTCCAGCAGCACGTCGGCAGCGTTCTCCCGGCGCTTGAACCACGCGTGCGGCTGCACTTGCACGCCAACGATGAGGCTTCCGGGAGGCCCGCCGAACACCCCGGCGTGGCCCTGACCGCGCAGCTCCAGCAGCGCGCCGTCGTACACGCCGGCGGGTATGGAGACCTGCAGGCGTTGCTTGGCCCGCTTGTTGCCGGCGCCCTTGCAGTCGGCGCACGGCGTCGTGATGCGGCGGCCCTCGCCGCCGCACACGTTGCACGCGGCCTCGGTGACGAACTGGCCGAACATGGAGCGCTGCGCGCGTCGGACGCGGCCGCTGCCGTTGCAGTTGGTGCATGTCTCCGGCTGCGTGCCTGGCTCGGCGCGTGAGCCCTTGCACGACGGGCACTGCTCGGTGCGGCTGATCTCGACCTCGCGCTCGATGCCGAATGCCGCCTCCTCGAACGTGAGGCTGATGTTCGCGCGGACGTCCTCGCCCTGGCGGGGGCGGGTGCGCGACCCGGCGCCGCTGCCGAAGAACGCGTCGAAGATGTCGCCGAATCCGCCGAAGATATCGAAGCCCTCGAATCCACCGGCGCCCTGTCCCGCCCCGTTGCGGACGCCCGCATGGCCGAAGCGGTCGTACTGCTGGCGGCGTTGCGGGTCGCTCAGCACCTGGTACGCCTCGTTGACTTCCTTGAAGCGTTCGGACGCGTCGCTGGCCTTGTTCCGGTCCGGGTGGTACTCCATCGCCTTCTGCCGGAAGGCCTTTCGGATGTCTTCCTCGGACGCCTGGGCCTTGACGCCAAGCACGTCGTAGTAGTCGCGTTTCGTGGTCATGGGACGGCGGCTAGCCCTGCCACCGGGGCGGCGGTTCGAGGGCCTGCACGAGTTCACTGAGGAACGCGGCGAGGTAGCGGACGCTGGACATCGCGCGGGCGTAGTCCATGCGCGTCGGGCCCATCGCGCCGATGACGCCCGTGGCCCCGTCCGGCGCGCCGTAGGTGGCGTACACCATGCTGTAGGGGCGCAGGTGTTCCTCGTGGCTCTCCTGTCCGATGACGACCCGCACCTCCGCGGGGCGCGGCGAGTCGTCGAATATCCGGGTGATCGAGTCGTCGTCCAGCACCTCGGCGGCGTCCTGGGCGCTCCTGCCGGACTGGAACTCCGGCTGGTTCAGCATGTGGCTCAGGCCGTTCAGGTAGCGTTCGCGGGTCTCGCGGCGCTCCTCGTCCGAGAGGATGCGGATGGTTTCCACGAGGGCGGCGGAGACGATGCGTCCGGTGTGGACGCCGGAGTCCCAGAGCGTGCGCAGTTCGGCTGCGCTCATGCCCCCCGCGAGGCGGTTCAGTTGGCTGGCGGCCAGGGTCAGGTCGTCCTGCGTCGTGTCCGAGCCTAGGTGGATGATGCGCTGGCGCAGCTGCGCGTCCTGCATCACCACGACGAGGAGGGCCTCGCGGTCGTGCAGGTGCACGATCTGCATCTGCTTGACCCGTGCGACGGCGCGCTTGACGGTGGTGGCGATGGCGAGGTTGTGGACGGCGCTGGCGAGCACGCGGGCCGCGCTTCGGGCCCATGCCGCGGGGTCGGCCTCGTCGAAGTCGATGGCGTCGCGCACGTGCTCCTGGAAGTGGCGGGGGAGGCGGTTGCGCTGTCCGGCGCGCTCCACGTAGAAGCGGTAGCCGGGGTCTGACGGCACGCCTCCCGCCGAGGTGTGGGGACGGGAGATGAAGCCCATCTCCTCCAGTTCCGCCATGTCGTTGCGGATGGTGGCCGGGCTGACGCGGAGCTCGTAGCGGCGGGCGAGCTGCTGCGACGAAACGGGCGCCGCCGTCTCGATGTAGTCGCTGACGATGATCTCCAGCAGCGCCTGCCTGCGGGTGTTGAGGGCGGGGGACGCCGGATTAGCAGTCGGCTCGCTCAAGTGCTAACTCCTCCGAACGAATGTAGCACTGGGAGGGGAGTGCGTCAACGTGAACGGCTCTCCTGGCGAGCGTCTTGCCGCTGCCGCGGAGCACTTTCAGCCCCGCACCCCCACCGGTTCACCCTCACCCTAACCCTCTCCCCTCAAGAGACCTTTGCGTAACTCTACCTGGGAGGGCTGGTAGTGAAATCACGGCTGCGGGTTGGAGATGGATGGCCTCCAGCAGGCTTCTTCATCCTCTTCCGCACTCTCGTTTTGTCCCGCTGCCGGGATGAATCGGAGTGTCTAACTGCTGATGGGCACACTCCGCCCCCGGTTGCAGGCCAG
>DAOUHP010000166.1:0-2526 GCA_034428575.1 Dehalococcoidia bacterium
CGCCTTCGACGTGAACGTGACGGAATCGGAGAGCTTCGTCATCGGCGGAGTGGACGTCGAGGGTACGTTCAAGACGGCTGTTCGCGCCCTCTCGGCAGTGGGCGTTGCCCTCTTCTACATCCTCATCTGGGTCGTCGTCTTCATCCCGCTCATCGTGCTCGGGTGGGTCGTTGTCCGCTTCGGCAGGCGTATCTCTCAGCGCTACAACATCTCGCGCCCACGCAGAAGCGCGCCGGTGAGCCCCGCCGCGTCTGAGGCAGAGCAGTCGTAGCCGGCCAATCGGGGCTGTCATTCCGAGCGAAGCCGAGGAATCTCTCAGGAGACGCCCGTCTGTGCGCCAACGTTCCTCCTGAGAGAATGTTGCGAGCTAAAGCGCGGGACTACGCCTCCGGCTCCGCTCAACATGACAAGGCGCGCGGAGAGCCTCGCGTGGGCTCCCCGGCGCACAACGCCCTGCTGACGCCGCCACCGCTTGCCACAACGCGCGATACGCGCAAAGATTGCCCCGTGAGCAATCCCTGGGCTGGCGGGAGGTGAGCGCAATGACGCAGGTGAACGAGGCGAAGGCATTCGTCGAGCCATCCGGCGAGAAGGAGCGGGCGGGACTCGGCGCGTGGAAGGTGGCGCGGACGCCGTACGACCACTTCATGGAGGCGCAGGGCCTCCCCATCTACCGCGGCCTCGGCATGTACGACATCCGCGAGATACCAAAGGCCCCATGGAAGCGCATGGGGGGCCTCGGTTCCTTCATCCAGTTGGACGGCACGGACGGCAAGCTCGGCATGTACGCATGGGAACTGCCGCCACGCTCCGAATCGACCGTTGAGCGCCACATCTACGAAGAGGTCTACTACGTCTTCGAGGGCCGGGGTTCGACGGAGGTGTGGCGCGAGGGCAGCGACCGCAAGCACACATTCGAGTGGCAGGCGGGCAGCCTCTTCGCGATACCGGTCAACACCAACCACCGCATCATCAACGCGAGCTCCAGCCCCGTCGTCCTCGTGGGGGGCACGACTGCCCCACCCCTCTTCAACCTCTTCGACAACGAGCAGTTCATCTTCGACAGCGACTTCGCCTTCAACGATCGCTTCGATGACTCGGACGACTACTTCCGCCCACAAGAGACGCTCGTCGCTGACCCGTTGCACGAGCGCGCCATGCGCGTCACCAACCTCATCCCGGACATGGCGACCTGCGAACTGCCGCTGGACAACCAGCGCTCGCCCGGCTACCGGCGCGTCATCCCTCAGATGGCGCACGGGCGCTTCTACACGTTCGTGGGTGAGCACCACAGTGGGCGCTACTCGATGGCGCATCACCCGCCCGGCCCCGGCTCCGTCGTGCTGATCTGCATCAACGGCTCCGGGTACACGCTCGCCTGGCCGCAGTCGGCGACGATCCGTCCATGGGAGACCGGCAACGGCGAGTCGGTCATGCGTCAGGACTACCGTCCCGGCGGCATGGTGGTGAACAACCCCGGCGGCACAGGCTGGTTCCACATGCACCACAGCACCGGCCAGCAGCCGCTGCGGCTCCTCGTCTTCGGCGGCATCCCGCAGGGCGTCGGCATCCAGCTAAGGCGTCAAGGCGAGACCGAAGTCTCCGGCAACCTGCCAATCGAGATGGGCGGGCGCAGCATCACCTACCAGGAAGAGGACCCCTACATCCGCGAGGAGTACAAGCGCATGCTCGCCATCGAGGGCGTCGACTTCGACATGCCGGACTGGGCCTACACCGGCGAGGTTCCCACCGGCCACACGCTCAAGATCAGCGGGCCGTAGGTGAGGAGCGTGTCTCGGATGCTTCAGCGAGAAGGCCAAGGCGCTGCGAAACGGCTGTTCACTACCCTTGATCGCAAGAGAGTCAGGAACTCTCTGTCCCGGAAAATGCGGCGGAGGGTATTCCAAGACTCAGGTGGCGAATGCGGTATATGTGGACGCAAGCTCGCCCTTCCTGAAGAAGTGAACCTCGACCATATTTGGCCAGTCTTCTACGGCGGAGGCAATGCTCCCACAAACCTTCGATTAATCTGCGCGCGCTGCAATCTGATGAAGAGGCGTTCACCACCGAATCCGGTAGGCCCTCACACCCTTATGTTCCCTTCGTTTCCCGTCAACGGTAATTCAAGAGAGCGCGGCGGATATTCTCAGGGATATGTAGACGCACAGACTGAGAAGGATAGGCAGCCTGCTCAATTCGCTACCACAGCGGCGTACCATCGGGGGTACCTTGACGGGACACGAAACCTCAGGCTGAGGAGCGCCCACCCCCACCCCTACCCCTACCCCTATAGATAGTACGTCCCCTCTGCTACGCCTGGGCGCGTTCGTAGTCCCGAACCACACGGAACGCTTGCGCCCCTTGAGCGCGCACGTTGTCCGGTGGGGGTTCGGGGCTCACGCCGGGGCGGCTCAAGGGCACGCCCTCGGCAAGCTCTTGCTCGGTCACCCAGAGCCAACCCAGTGGCACGCCGGTCACGGAGGCCACCGGGCGGCAGACGTAGATAAAGTCGATGTGCTGGTGGAA
>DAOUHP010000167.1:0-6082 GCA_034428575.1 Dehalococcoidia bacterium
ATCGTCGTCGCCCTCAACAAGGTCGACATGATGGACGACGAGGAGCTCCTGGAGTTGGTGGAACTGGAAGTCCGCGAGTTGTTGAGCAAGTACAACTTCCCCGGCGACGACACCCCCATCGTTCGGCTGAGCGCCCTGCAGGCCCTGGAATGCACCAGCACGGACCCGGACGCCCCCGAGTATGCCGGCATCCACGAGTTGGTGAAGCAGCTGGACGAGTACATCCCCATCCCTGACCGCCCGCGCGACGGCACGTTCCTGATGCCGGTGGAGGACGTCTTCTCCATCAAGGGCCGCGGCACTGTCGTCACGGGCCGGGTGGAGCGCGGCGTCGTCCACCCCGGTGACGAGGTGGAGATCGTCGGCATCAAGGAGACGCACAAGACCACGGTCACGGGCGTCGAGATGTTCCACAAACTGCTGGACGAAGCGGAGCCGGGCGATGCCGTTGGCACGCTGCTCCGCGGTGTTGAGCGCGACGAGATCGAGCGGGGGCAGGTGCTCGCCAAGCCCGGCTCCATCAAGCCGGTCAAGGAGGCGGAAGCCGAGGTGTACGTCCTGGCCAAGGACGAAGGCGGCCGACACACCCCGTTCTTCCCCGGCTACAAGCCGCAGTTCTACATCCGGACGAGCGACGTCACCGGCGAGATCGGTCTCCCCGAAGGGGTGGAGATGGTGATGCCGGGTGACAACACCCAGATGCGCATCAAGCTCATCAGCCCGATGGCGATGGAGCCGGGGCTGCGGTTCGCCATCCGCGAGGGCGGCAGGACCGTCGGCGCGGGCGTCATCACCAGCGTCGCGTAAGGAGCCGTCGTGGCCAAGAAGCGAGGAGACGTCCGCCAGCTGATCAACCTGGCTTGCACAGAGTGCCGCGAGCGGACGTACCACAGCCAGAAGAACCGGCGGAATGATCCGAACCGGTTGGAGTTGAACAAGTTCTGCCCGCGCTGCAGGACGCATCGCCTCCACCGGGAGGTGCGGTAGCGTGGCACAAGCAAGGGGCCGGAACCCGCTCCGCTCGATGATGGACGAGGGCCAGGTCCGCCGAAGAGGCAGACTTGCGTTCATCGGCGAGGTATACAGCGAACTGACCAAGGTCACGTGGCCCTCTCGCGAGGATGCCGCACGCCTGACACTGCTCGTATTGAGCGTGTCTGCTGTGGTGGGGGTCTTTCTCGCCCTCTGGGACCTGGGCTTCAGCGAGTTGGTGGAGCGGGTGTTCCTTTAGGCCGGGCACACCCCGGCGGCGCAGCACCGCAACGGTCAGTGGATAAGGAAGACAGAGGCCCAATGACGCAACAATCCGTCATACCGGAGATCGAGTCTCACTGGTATATCGTGCACACGTACTCCGGCCAGGAGGACCGTGTGAAGCGGAACCTGGAACTGCGGATCGAGTCCATGGACGTGAAGGACAAGATCTTCAGGGTCGTGGTGCCCACTGAAGAAGAGATTGAGATGAAGGAGGGGAAGCGCAAGTCCGTCCAGCGCAAGATATTCCCCGGCTACATCCTGATCCTGATGCGGATGGACGACGAGAGCTGGTACGTCGTGCGGAACACGCCCGGCGTTACCGGTTTCGTTTCGTCGGAGGACGAACGAGAACGCCGTCCGAAGCCGGTCCCGCTGGAAGACCGGGAGGTAGAGCACATCCTGAACCGCATGGAGGAGCCCACGCCGCGCATCAAGGTTGGGCTCGCACCGGGGCAGATGGTGCGGATCACGGGTGGACCGTTCGCCGATTTCATGGGTTCCGTGGACACGGTGGACGAGGATAAGGGCAAGGTGCGCGTGCTCGTGTCCTTCTTCGGACGCGAGACGCCGGTTGAACTGGACTTCCTGCAGGTAGAGAGGGCGTAAGTGGCCAAGCGAGTCAAAGCCGTTCTGAAACTACAACTTCCGGCCGGGAGCGCGACCCCTGCGCCTCCGGTTGGGCCGGCGCTGGGTCAGCACGGCATCAACATCATGGGGTTCGTGAAGGAGTACAACGCCCGCACCGCGAACCAGGCCGGGACGATCATCCCCGCTGAGATAACGGTGTTCGAGGACGCATCGTTCACGTTCGTCACCAAGACGCCTCCGGCAGCGGAACTCATACGCAAGGCGATGGGCGTGGAGAAGGGCTCCAGCAGCCCGCGCCATGAACGCGCGGGTACGCTCCAGCGCTCCGCCATACGAGAGATCGCCGCAACCAAGCAGAAGGACCTGAACGCGGCCAGCGTGGAAGCGGCCATGAAGATCATCGAGGGTACAGCCCGCAGCATGGGCGTTGCGGTAGAGGGAGAGTAGGCATGGTGAAGCACGGCAAGCGCTACCGCGCCGCCGCGGAGACGATAGACCGGGAGCAGCGCTACACACCGGCAGCGGCGCTCGGCATGCTGCGGCAGACCGCCACGACCAAATTCGACGAGACGGTGGAGTTGCACCTGCGTACCAATGCGGACCCGCGTCACGCAGACCAGCAGCTGCGCGGGGTCGCCTCGCTCCCCCATGGCCTCGGCAGGCCCGTGCGCGTCGCCGTGTTCGTCTCCGGCGATCGAGTGCTCGCGGCGCAGGATGCGGGCGCGGAAGTGGTGGGCGCCGACGACCTGATCGAGCGCATCGAGGGCGGATTCCTGGACTTCGACGTGGCCATCGCCACGCCGGACATGATGGGCAAGATCGGACGCCTCGGCAGGCTGCTGGGCCGCAGGGGCCTCATGCCGAACCCTCGCACCAACACCGTCGTGCAGCCCCAGGACATACCGGACGCCGTGCGAGAGGCGAAGAAGGGCCGCGTGGAGTTGCGGATGGACCGCACCGCCATCATCCATTCGCCGGTGGGCAAGACGAGTTTCCAGGACGATCAGTTGCTGGAGAACGTGGCGTCGGTGATGGACACCGTGAACCGTCTGCGCCCGGCGGCAGTGAAGGGACAGTTCATCAAGACCGCGCACCTCACAACCACGATGGGCCCCAGCGTTCCCCTGGACGTGGGCTCGACGATGGCGATGAGGGTCGAGTAGACTGGTACGACAAGCGAATAGCCGGAGCCGAAGACCGTGGGTCCCCGCAGCGCGGGGTTAAGCCGTAAGGGCCCACCGAGGCGCCTCTGACCAGCCTTCACACCGTTGTGAGGAGCGCAGGGCCCGCGTCTTCGGAAGCGGGTCTTTTCTTTTGGAGAGGTGAAACAGTGCCAACAGAAGCGAAACGGGAAGCAGTTGCAGACCTGTCGGAGCGCCTGAGCAGGGCCGCGATAGTCATCGCGACCGACTTCTCAGGCCTCAAGGTCAACCAGATGACCGAACTGAGGAACCGCCTGCGGGAGCAGGGCGTCGAGTACAGGGTGGTCAAGAACAGGATCGCGGCCATCGCGGCCGGCGAATCGGGAGTCGAAGCGTTCCGCGACCTCCTGGATGGCGCGACCGGCGTGGTGCTGGGCTACGGTGACCCCGTCGCCGCGGCGAAGACCGTGAGCGACTTCGTGCGGCAGACACGCGCGGAACTGAAGGTGCGCAAGGGCGTCATGGATGGCGCGCTGCTCACCGAGGCACAGGTTGTCGCGCTGGCCGCGCTCCCCGGCAGGGATGAACTCATAGCAAGATTGCTCGGGCAGATGAACGCGCCCATAAGCGGCCTCGTGAACGTGCTGAGCGGCCCCATACGCGGGCTCGCTGTCGTCCTGCAGCGCCGCGCCGAACAGCTGGGCGCTGCGTAACAGGAATACGGACCGCAACCGGAATACAAAGGAGGACAGAGCAGGATGGCAACCAAGGAAGAACTCATCGAGTCGATCAAGACCCTCTCCGTGCTGGAGCTCTCGGAGCTCGTGAAGGCGCTGGAAGAGGAGTTCGGCGTGAGCGCCGCCGCGCCGGTGGCGGTAGCCGCCGCCCCTGCAGCGGGCGGAGACGCAGCCGAAGCAGCGGAGGAGCAGTTCGAGTTCACCGTCACGCTGACGGACATCGGGGCGAACAAGATCAACGTCATCAAGACGGTGCGTGAGCTGACGAACCTCGGTCTGCGCGAGGCGAAGGAACTCGTGGAGAGCGCGCCCGTCGCAGTGCGCGAGAGCGTCAGCAAGGACGAGGCTGACGACACGAAGAAGAAGCTGGAGGAGTCCGGCGCGACAGTCACGGTCGCGTAGGTCCCCCACAGATCAGCGGGAACACACGGGCGGTCTTGCAGAAGGCCGCCCTTTCCGATTGGGGACCCGCTGCGAAGCGGACCTGGGCATCCCTGCCCCACGCACGCAGTGCCCTGACCGCCTCCGCTCGCGCGCTGAAGCGCGTTGCCCCCTCCCCTCGAGAGACCCTGTATAACCCTCGTTGGGGGCGGAAGGGGGATGCCTGCTCCCTCTCCCTACAAGGAGACCTTTGCATAGCTGGCAGAGGGCGGTGGAGTTGTCTGCTCCCTCTCCCGATGGCGGGAGAGGGCTGGGGTGAGGGTTGGAGGAGCGAGGGGGGATGCCCCCGCTTCGATCCCGCACCGGACACCAGTCAGAGTTGTGCAGAGGCATTCCTCATAGGAGAAGGAGGGCGTCATGTCGTCGTTTGGACAGGTGATCAAGGACGCGCTGGGCAGGAACGAAGAGTACATGCTGGCGGCGGTGGAAGGGCTCTCGAACGAGGAGCTGCATCAGCGGCCTGCGCCGGAGTCCAACCCCATCGGCTGGCTCATGTGGCACCTGTCTCGGGTACAGGACTTCGCCGTATCCAGCATGGGGGGACAGGAGACGGTGTGGGTCCGGGAGGGCTGGCACGAGCGCTTCGGCATGGCGCCGGACCCCGCCTACCGTGGCAATGGCGACACGAACGAACAGGTGGACGCCTTCGCCTCGCCTTCCGCAGAGACGCTCCTGGCCTACTACAGGGCCGTTCGCGCTAACACCGACGCCTTCCTCGACTCACTGACGGAGGCCGACCTCGAGCGCCTCGTCCCGCCTGTGCGCGGAACGGAACTCGTGCCGCTCCGCGAGCGCCTGCCGGCCATCATCGTCGAGTCCATCCATCACGGAGGGCAGGTCTGCTACGCCCGTGGCGCCCTCCAGGGCCGGGGCTGGCTGAGCAGGTAGCGCGCTCCAATCACCAAGCATAACCCGGCGAGTGGCGTACCGCTGGCCCCCCTCTCCCCCTGGGAGAAGGCAACGCGCTTCAGCGCGCGGTGAGTTGTTTTATCCCCTCTCCCCTGAGGAGACCCTTGCGTAAACGGCGGAGGGTGGTGGGATGGTCGGCCCCCTCTCCCGATGGCGGGAGAGGGCTGGGGTGAGGGTTGGTGGGGTGAGGGGCACGCGGCCCGGCTACGCAAGGACCCCGTGACGGGCGAGGGCATCCGCCCTTCACTCGCCCCACGACTCGTAGTGCGTGACCTCGGCCACAGGCCTGCGCCGCGCTCCGCCGAACCGTTCGCCCTCAGCCGGGTAGCCCATTGCAACCATGCAGGCGGTTGCGTAGTCGTCCGGTATGCCCAGCAGCGCCTTCACTTCCGCTTCCCGCCTCATGTGGAACGTCGTGATGACCGTGCCGACACCCAGGGCCGCGGCGGCGAGCATGAGATTCTGCGTCGCAGGATAGATCGACGAGCCGCTTTGGAAGGAAGGCCTGCGTCCCCCGCCTGCGGAGATGCAGGGGAAGACGAGCACCGGCGTCTCCGCCATGTGCTCCGCCAGGTACTCCGCCGACCGGTACACCGCATTGCGCGGGCGCGAGGGGTCGGACGCGTACATCGAGACCCACCCCTCGTGATACCACTCCGCGATGCGCTGCTTCTTCTCCGGGTCGGTCACGACCACAAAGGCCCACGGCTGGCGGTTGCCGCCGGAGGGCGCATACGTTGCCGCCTCGATGATGCGCTCGATGACCTCCCGAGGTACGGCGTCCGGCCTGAAGCGGCGGATAGCTCGCTGCGCGTAGATCGTCTCGAACAGTCCTGGTTCCGACATGCGGTCCTCCTTGCTCGTACTGGTCCCCCTCTCCCCCTGGAAGAAGGCAACGTGCTTCAGCGCGCGGTGAGTTGCTTTATCCCCTCTCCCTTGAGGGGAGAGGGTTAGAGCCTGCCCTGAGCTTGCCGAAGGGGTGAGGGTGAATCGGCGGGGAGGGGCGGT
>DAOUHP010000168.1:0-3172 GCA_034428575.1 Dehalococcoidia bacterium
CCTACCCCCCCCCCCCCCCCCCCGAAATTCGTCGCTACATGCAGGGAATCCTTCTTCGGGTCAACTTTGGCTTCTCAGCAATCCGGGCGATGTGGAGCGGGGCGGGTAAGGCATGGACCGCGGAGAAGCATTGGAGCGGCTCCAGGGGCTGGTCGGACAGGATTTACGCCGGATTGCCGACGGCTATCATCAGAGCGTAACCGTGTGGAAAGACGGGAAACTGAACAAAGGCTGGGCTGGGCATACCATAGAGCGCTATCTCGGCATACCGATCAACTCGTCGCGCAGCCCCAACCTCGGCTCATGGGAATTGAAAGTCGTCCCGCTTACGCGCCGAGCGGACGGTCACTTGGTGCTTAAAGAGACGATGGCCATCACAATGCTCGATCCGAACGAGGTACTCGAACGGGCGTTCCAAGAGAGCCACCTATACACGAAACTACGCAAAATCATCGCGGTGTCCAGGATTCGCGAGGACAGTAAGGAGAGCCGTTCAATCTGTGAGCACGTCCACGCCTTTGACCTCGAAGAGACCACGCTATACGACGTGGTAGCCCAGGACTACGAGGAGATACGCACAACCATCAAGGAGCGGGGGTTTCACTCGCTTACCGGCAAGATGGGCGTATACATCCAGCCTCGAACAAAGGGCGCGGGACATGGTAGTACCTCTCGTGCGTTCTATGCGCGAAAGGAGTTTGTCGAGTATATCACGGGCCGGAAATCCAGCCCGAGAGCGATAGTCCTGCTAGACGTCTCCGATTGCCCGAGACACGCGGGACGGGCGAACGAACCCAACCGCGCGCGGGTAGAAGGCCGTATGGCGCATCTACCCGCGAATCAGTCGGGCGCGGGCAGGCATAAGTGCCCGTACTGCGCATACGAGGAAGGCTATCGCCAGGCGCTGGTAGACGCCTCCACTGCTGTAGAGCGTCTTCGTGCCTAGTCCCCCGCCGCCCCATAGATCCGGAGCACCGCCTCGGTGGGGACGTAGTGGATGCCGCGGCCTGTGCCGCGCCGGGTGAGCAGCCCTGCGGCCGTCATCTCGCGCAGGCGCCTTGCTGCCGTCTGGTTCCCGACGTCAGCGATGTCGCGGTACTCGCTGTTCGTGATGGACCCGTTTTGACAGGCGACCCACAGTCCGAGCAGCCAGTTGAGGTTGCCGCGCAACTGCACTGTAAACGCTTCCTCCAGCCGGTCGACCTGCGCCCTGTGCAATCGCGCCTCAGCGGCAGCGGCCTCGGCCTGCGCCGCGTGCGCGCGGAGGTAGTAGTCCGTCCAGGACGTCACATCGCGGTCCTGCGGGTCGTAGGCCGGGCCGAGCGAGTCGGCTATCGCTCGGTAATAGCCCTGGGTGTCGCGTCCGAAGTACGCCTCCAGTGAGACGAGTTCCTGCGACCTGTAGCCCGCGAGGTACAGGACGAGCGCTTCGAGGACGCGGGCCGTGCGCCCGTTGCCGTCGTCGAAGGGGTGGATGGCCACGAAGTTGAGGTGGGCGAGCGCGGCGCGGTAATAGGGCGGCAGTCCCTCGCGCGCCGTATTGAGCCACCGCACATACTCTTCCATCAGCGGCTGGACCCGGTCGGGCGGCGGGGACCGAAACAGCGGTCGTTGCGTTGCGCTGTTGATGACGAAGTTCTGCACGAACCGGTACTGACCGGGGTTGTAGCCGCCCGGCAGCGACTTCGTGACGAGGAAGTGGATGGTCTTGATCGTCTCCTCGGTGATGCGCGGCGCGGCTGCGTTGGCGACGACCTGGGTGTACTGCATAGCCTCGCGGTAGTTGAGTGCTTCCTGCTGCTGGCTGATCGGCGCTGCGATCTGCCTGCCACGCAGCAGGCTCTCGACCTGCTCCAGCGTGAGCGTGTTGCCCTCGATGCGGGTGGAGTAGTGGACGCTGAGTGCGATGGCGTGCCGCCGCAGCTCGCCCATGTAGGCATCGGGGGCATCCTGGTAGCGGTCGAGGGTCTCGCGGGCGCGCTGCAGCTCGTCCAGCAGTCGGCTGGCGTCGAGGGATGGGCTGAAGCGCAGGTAGAGCATGGCGACGGTTAAACCAATGCATCACACGATTGAATCGTGTGATGCACGCATTCTAATGCATCACCGGCTGTGCGGCTACGCGCGGCTTGGGGCGGACTAAACCTTCGTCCTGGCGCTCTTTGGGGCTGGGAGTTCGGACTCGCGGAGCCAGTCGAGGATACGGTGTATCAGGGCGAGGTTATACTGCGCGATTTCCTCTGCGCTCGCTTTGCGCTCGCTGGCGAGATGGGGCTTGATGGTCTGCTCCCAGCCGTCGCGGAACTCAGGGTGCAGCGGGAGGAAGACCTGCTCCCAGCCCTCGACATGGGCGCCCAGGACCTCGTTCGTTTCCGGGTGGAGGCGCAGCACGGTGTACCGGCCCACGTGCATGTTGTCTGCGAGCTGCACCGGCTCTTCACGCAGGTAGAACACGTCCGCGTCAGCATAGTAGGCATAAGCCAACGATGCCAGGCGCTCATCGTCCCACCGCAGCACGGCTGAGGTTGGGGCGTCGACATCCATGAGGGCGGCTATCTCGTTATCGTTGGGCTTGTCCATAGCAACCTGTCTCCTTCCCGCACGTTCCTTGACGGGAAAGCGGTGACCACCCGGCCGCTGACTGTTCCATCCTGCTCTTGATGATACTCCACCACAACCTTCACGTGTCGTCTTCGGGTTGACGGGAGCAGCGAGAACGTGAGGTAGAAGAGTTTCCTGGTGGGATAATCCCTATCCTGGTAGACGAGCATCGGTGCGCGAAGGGCTTGCTGCACTGTTTCCACGTGCTCGGCCAACTCTGGGTGTTCACGGAGTATGTGCGCGTGCCAGACCTCCGTGTCGCAGGAGACGGGTACGCCCTCATAGTCCGGATAGGTGAAGTAGGGAGCCATCCCCCCTAAACGCCCACCTTGGCGCGCTTGCGCGCCTTGGGCGCTGCCGCTACCGCCTCTTCCGGTGCGATGCCGTGCCTGGCGAGCGCGTCGCGGAGGAAGGTCGCGGTGCGCGAGTCCGGGTGGGCGGCGACGCGCTCCGGCGTCCCCTCGACGACGATGTCGCCGCCGTGGATGCCGGGGCCGGGGCCCATGTCGATGATCCAGTCCGCGTTTTTGATGAGGTCCAGATGGTGCTCGATGAGCAGCACCGTGTTGCCGCC
>DAOUHP010000169.1:0-3428 GCA_034428575.1 Dehalococcoidia bacterium
CCGCCATGCCGTTTCGTTCGGGACACCCTCCGCACCGTCGCTGAGCGGCGGCATCCTCGCCCAGAGGGAGAGGGGATAAGACAACTCCCACGGGAGAGGGCATGCCAGGGCGCAGGTCAGACGGGGTTCCTGCTCTCCGCGCGCGCTGAAGCGCGGGAACGACGGGTTACCCACACGCCGGCTACGACGTGTGTTTCACGTTGTAGTGCAGCGCGGTGTGCGTCGCATTGGCGCGGTCGGTGGAGCGCTCCGCGAAGGCGACGCGCATGCTCACCACCATGACGTTCTGGCGCTTCTGGATGTCGCGCTCCGTCTCGATGAGGAGTTCGCGCTTGAAGCCCTTGCGCCACTGGGTGCGGTTCACGAGCAGCAGACGCCCGGTCTCCGCGATGTTCCCGTCCGACGAGATCTTGCCGTCCGCATCGGCGAGGCGCATCTGCTCCGACACGACGACAGGGACGCCCTCGACGGCGCCGAGCTGCCCGGTGAGCAACGTCGCGCGCGGGCCGAGCTTGTCCAGCGTCTGGAAGCTGTCCACAGCCTGCATGGCGATGTAGGTGCTCACGTCCGTGATGAACGCAAGCTCGGACGGGCGGACGCCGTACTTGCCGAGCATCCGCCGCAGCTGGTTGAACATGTCGGCGGTCGGCTTCGCGTTGAAGTTGTTCCGCATGTCCGCGTTGTCCACCAGGGGCAGGTGGAGGAGTCCATCGAACCCCAGCAGGTAGTGCGCCTTCCCCGCGGTGGCAGTGGTGAGGCCCGAGCCGTCGTGGTTGATGTTGCCCGTGGCGGTCGTGTCCGCATTCAGCAGCACGTCGTCCAGCACTTGTGCTGCGTTGCGGAGGAGGGTGCTCCGCACCTCGGCCATCATCGCGACGACGGCGTCCTCGTCCAGCTCGTACGCCCACGGCACCATGCCGACGAGCTCGTGCGCGGTGAGCGTCTGCTTCGCGGTCTTCAGGTCCGTGGCCGTCGTGGCTGCGTTCGCCGTGCCGGGGTACCAGTTGACGTCGCCCAACTGGAGCGGCACGTCGAACGGGTTGGACGGCATGGTGACGGTCTCGAAGAGCGACGCGACCGCGGTCTCCAGGTTCACGTCCGCCCACAGCTGTCGTGCCGCCTCCTGCGGGACGAGCTCGTCGCCCGCGCCCGCGGTCGTGGAGTCCATCGCCTTCGTGACGCTGTCCTGCCAGGCGCGGAGCGAGCGCGGGTCGTAGTCCTGCGGGTGCGCCTGCTGCGCGGCGAGCAGGCTCCGCATGACGGCGAGGTCCACGAGGTCGAAGCCGTCGAGCTTCCCGCCACGCGCGCGGACGCGGTCGTTCGAGCCCCGGCTCAGCAGGGCGTCGCGCCGCACCGAGCGGTCGCGCTCCAACACGCTGCGCACCTCGCCCGCGAGCCGCTCCTGCTCCTCGCGCATGAGCGTCAGCCCCTTCGTCACGGGGCCGAGCCGCTCGCGCACGAACTCCTGGGTCTCCACTATCTCCTTCTGCATCTCATCTATCGCTGACATCTTCTCCTCCTTCTGTGGGATCAGTTCTCTTCTTCGATGACCGGCGCCGCTTCAATCGCTTCCGCGAGCGCTTCGCCAAACCGGCGCGCCGATGCCGCCAGTGCGTCGCGCTCGGCGGGGGTCAGCCCGTCCGGCGCAACGCGGACCGACTCACGCATCAGCCGCGCACCGGTCTCCAGTGCCTCAGCGGCATCCGGCGCAATCCGGCAGAGTCCGTCCACCAACCGCGCCGCCTGCAGGGCCACGCGCACCACCTGTGCTATCCGCATCTCTCCTCCTTTCCCGGCCCTCGAGGGGCCGTTGTTTTGTTGCGATCACTTGCCTGCCCGGCCACCGACCCTCACCCCCGGCCCCTCTCCCAGAGGGAGAGGGGAGACAGACAGGGCGCAGCCGTTCGGCATGACAGGCGTTGCCCACCTTCCGCATCGCACCGCAGTACCCTCACCTCCGGCCCCTCTCCCAGAGGGAGAGGGGGACAGACAGGGCGCGTGGCGTTCGGCATGACAGGCCTTGCCCGCCTTCCGCATCGCACCGCAGTACCCTCACCCCCGGCCCCTCTCCCAGAGGGAGAGGGGGGGCGAAGAGGGCGCACGGCGAGCCATCCCCGCGACCCGTCCCCCCAGTACCCTCACCCCAGCCCTCTCCCCTTGTAGGGAGAGGGGGCCAGGCAGGGCACCGGTGTCCGCCGTGTGCGCTGGCGCGCACTTGCACCGGGCGAGGTTGCGCGCTGAAAGCGGCGCGCTGAAGCGCGGGCCTCCGCAGGAACGACGGTGCTGGGGAGCCCTACGCGGAGACGAGGCTGCGGAGGCGGCGCAGTTCGCCCAGGACGCGCTGCGCATCCTCCGGAGCGATGGACGACGCGGGGAGGTCGAACGTGAACAGGGGACGCAGCCTCGGCGCATCGAGTCCGCCCTCGAACGCTTTCGCCAGCGCGTGCGGGTTCGCAGGGACCGGCACCGCGCTCAACTCCAGCAGCTCCTGCTTCGTGTACTCGATGCCGTCCACCGAGCCGTCGCGCCCCTTGCGGAACGAGAACGCCCTGGCGCGGAAGCCGACGCTTACGGCGCGTAAGAAGCGCTGCCGATAGAGCATCTCCACCTCCTGCGCGAATGCCGTTGGCGCGAACTCCACGGTCGCCACCAGGCGGGAGCCCTCGACGTTCACCCAGGAACTGCGTCCAATGGGCGTGCGCGTGTAGTCGTGCGCCCAGAGGAACACGGGGTTGTGCTTGTAGGCGTCCAGGTCCCACCCGTCGGCGCGCACCACGTCTCCCAGGCGGTCTGCAGACTCATCCGACGCGACGACCGTCAGCGGGCGGTCATCGTTCGGCGTGACGGCACGGCACACCGAGAACCTCTGCACCACCGGCGCGTCGGCCAGCCCCCGGCGGTAGGCCTCCAGCGACTCCAGCAACCGCTCCCGCTCCCAACGCTCGCGATCACTCAACCCTGCACTCACTTCATACGACGTCATGCTCCGTACCTCCTCTGTTCGTCCGCCTCCGGAACGTTCCGGACACAAAAAGGCCCCGGCCCTCTACAAGGCCGGGGCTTGTCCCCGTGCTGCGTTTCCCTTCCGGCGGATTCGGTCTACGGACAGGTTAGCGCATGCGCGTCAACTGCGAAACGGGCTCGTGTCACAATTCTGACTTGTTGGACGGGAGACGCTTGGCCCAGGCCCTTCGCACCCCCCACACCTCTCCTCGCAGTACCCTCACCCTAGCCCTCTCCCCTTTGTAGAGACCTTTGCGTAACTCTACCTGGGAGGGCTGGTAGTGAAATCACGGCTGCGGGTTGGAGATGGATGGCCTCCAGCAGGCTTCTTCATCCTCTTCCGCACTCTCGTTTTGTCCCGCTGCCGGGATGAATCGGAGTGTCTAACTGCTGATGGGCACACTCCGCCCCCGGTTGCAGGCCAG
>DAOUHP010000170.1:0-20820 GCA_034428575.1 Dehalococcoidia bacterium
TGGAACCTTGCTTGTCCGACGCGGCGTCCACGGCTGTGCGCGCCGCTGCGCCTGCGTCCGGGGGTGTGCCTTCGTGCGTTGCCATGCGGGGGGATTATAGGCGGCGCGGGCGGCGACCGCGAAAGGGGCGACCTGCTCATGGTGCAGGGGCAACCCGCTCATAGTAAAGGGGCAACCCGCTCATGGTGAGCCTGTCGAACCACGTCATTTCCGCGAAGGCGGGAATCCGGCGTGACCGGCAGGTCATGCGGGGCGACGTGGTGTGGAGGTTGTCATTTCGAGCGGAGCGCAGCGGAGTCGAGAAATCTCTCGGGGATAGCCCGCTCATGGTGAGCCTGTCGAACCACCCCGCCATTCCCGCTCCCATGGCCTCGTCGTCTCTGCGGAGGCCCGCGCTTCAGCGCGCAACCTCGCAGCCCTTCCTCGTCATTCCCGCGAAGGCGGGAATCCAGAGTGACCTGCTCGTCACACGAGGCGTGGGGATGGGAGGCGTGTCATGCCGAGCGCAGCCCACAGTTCAGCGGGCGGGCATCCCCTCGGGGCCCGATCCCTTCCCCCTCGATGGGGGAAGGCCAGGATGGGGGTGAGACTGGCAGAGCCGGGGCGCGGGGCGAAGGATTGTCATGTCAAGCCGTGCGCAACGGAGTCGAAAGTCTCTCGGGAAGTTGCCAGGCCCCCATATCAAAACACTGGTTCACCGTACACTGTTCTAATGTCCATGTCTTTCAGGAGCCTAGCGCCAATTTCGCGGCACACGAAGTAGACGGCAATAGCATCTGCTACCGAAAAGAAATGGCTGTCCCAATCAAGGTGCTCTACTGTGTGCTTGGCTTCGTTATAGACCGACCTATTCAAAAGCCATAGCATATCCGCTAGTTCGCTTTCGAGACCCGTCGGCCCTACACGGCGAAGTATCATACCAACTGACAGCGGGGCGTTTACATCAAACCTGTGCTTCAGGCTGCTTTCCACGTGGTAGCATGATTCCTGTACGATAGAACGGGCAAGCCAACCTAGTGGAAGACTCTCCAGATGCATTTGGACATACTGAATTCCCCTGAATATCGAACGATATACCACGCTGATTTCGCGCTTATGCAGAATTCTCTCGTCGCTATTATGTAATCCAATCCCTGGTATGGACTTGTCGATTGCCATCAAGTCAAGGTAGGCCGCGTCTCGCTCCTCCACTGAATGCGCAACAAGGAGTTGTGCAGCAATGCGTTGGATCTCTGCTTCGTGGGGGGCGAACCCCGCCATCACCAGCAGGCGCTGGACCTCTGGTCGAAATCTCACCGTTGCGTTGTAATCTTCTTCAATCATCGTTATCTGCCTGTGCACCTTGGGGAACGAATGACCTTGATTTGGATTCGCCGTTGAAGGCGAGGCGCCTTGCCATCGCTCATAGTGAGCCTGTCGAACCACCCCTACAGCATCCGCTCCGCCCTGCCTTCCGAGCGCCGGTGGCGTGCGGCGCGCCGGAACGTCGGCGCGTCCGCGAGGCCCAGGCGCGGCACGTCCGGCCCGTTGCCGCTCAGCAGCTCCTCGATTGTCGCTATCTGCACGCGCGGAAACTGCCGGTCCGGGAAGTGCTCCGGCACGTAGAAGCCTGCACTTGCCGCTTCCTGCACCATCGGGCCGGTCGGCGGCTCCAACGTCACCAGCAGCCCCATCTCCGCCTGCTCCCGCTCCATGTCCCCCTTCAGCGTTGCGATGATGTTCCGCTGCACGTGCCCGCTCTTCACCTGCACCAGCACCGTCTTCGCCTTGCCGGACTCGTCGTCGAAGAAGTTGATGTACCCGTCGACGCCCGCGTCCGCGCCCCTGCGCCGGCTGTTCCCGGGGCGTGCGTCGACGAGCCCCAGCGCCCAGTACTCGAACTGGTAGCGCCCGTCGTGCTGGCTTTCTTCCGCTAGCGCCTTGGCGCTCGCGACGTCCTGTGGCACGCCCACCACGTCGTACGCGGAGAGTTGCGTGCCGAACGTGTCCCGTAGCCTGCTCTTCATCAGCGAGATGGCGAGGTGCGTGACGTCGATGCCGATCCAGCGCCGCCCCAGCCGCTCCGCGACCGCGACCGCCGTGCCGCAGCCGCAGAACGGGTCGAGCACCACGTCGCCCTCGTTGCTGCTCGCCTGGATGATGCGCTCCAGCAGCGCCTCCGGCTTCTGCGTCGGGTAGCCGAGGCGTTCACCTCTCGCTCCACCCATCGTTTGAAGGGCATAGACATCGTCGACTATGTCTTGGAGAGGTAACCCCTTGGCTTCGTCAAGGTAGCGCTTCAGCTTTGGCCAAGCCTGGGGACTCTTTGGCCAGTAGATGCGTCCGTCACGATTGAGGTCGTTCAAGACGGCAGGCGGATACATCCAATGACGCCCCTTCTCAGTTGGGTTGAACCCATGCCAGGAATTCCCTGTCTCACCGTGTCGAATCCCTGTTCCAGTCAAATCGCCCGTCCAATACATTCCGCGTCCGTCCCCATCGTTGAACTTGAAGTACCTCTCTACATAGGCCGCATCGTATTCCCGGCGCGGCTTTGTCCACGTATAGTTGCCCGTCTTCGAGTAGAAGAGGAGCACGTCGTGTATTGGGCCAAACCGGTTCGCGCTGCTGTGTGCGTGGCTTCTCTTCCAAATAACCTCATTGCGGAAATTCGCCGGCCCGAACACGGCGTCCATGAGCAGTTTGAGGTAGTGGCTAGCGGTGGGGTCGCAGTGGAGGTAGATGCTGCCCGTCGGCTTGAGGACGCGGTGCAGCTCAACCATGCGCTGCGCCATCATCGTCAGGTAGGCCATCATGTCGTTCTGGCCGAGGAACGAGCGCATCGCCTGCAGAAGGTCGGCCAGCTTCTTCGGTCCGTCTGTCACGACCTCCCGGTAGGCGCGCTCCGACTCGATGTTCCAGTGCCAGGTGTCGTCGAAGGCGTGTATCTGCGCGGCGGAGCCCTCGCCGCTCGCCTCCTTGAACAGCACGTTGTACGTCGCGTTGGAGTTGAACGGCGGGTCGAGGTAGATCAGGTCGACGCTCTCGTCCGGCACCTGCTCGCGCAGGATGTGCAGGTTGTCCCCGAAATACAGCTTGTTCTTCCAGTCCGCCATGCGTCTCCTATCACTTACTCCCCTTCCCCCTCGATGGGGGAAGGCTGGGATGGGGGTGAACCGGGGCATGGTAGCAGGCGCGCCGCGCACGCCGTCTATGGGGTGGTGTCGCGGGATGCCATTGTCATTTCGAGCGGAGCGCAGCGGAGTCGAGAAATCTCTCGGGTGTCCCCCGTTCATGGTGAGCCTGTCGAACCATCCTGCGGAGGCCCGCGCTCTAGCGCGCAACCCCGCAGCCCCTTGCTCCCGTCATTCCCGCACCGGCGGGAATCCAGCGTGCGCGGGCAGCGCACGTCTGCGCAATCGGCGGCGCACGCGCACCGGGCTGGTGGTGGAGTGAGTATTGGCAACCTCTGCCAAGCAAGCTTCACTGCCGGTGCAGCCTCGGGGCCCTAACGAAGATATACTAACGTTGGTTTGAGAGATGAATGAAAGGTATGGGTGGATAACCTAATGACGTGGCAGGTTCGCTCCAATGCAGATTCGATTGCTGTCTTCACTCTGCTCGAATGCGTTACAGAGATAGCGTCTGATTTGGAGAACTTCGTACAGATTGCCCGCGACGACACGCCTTCGGGTGTTCTCATGATTGCAAAGGCGAGGCAAATATCACTTGCGCTTAGAAAGGTCCTCCTTGACGGTAGTGGTTCTTTGTTGAAGCGGTGTATAGCGAACCCAGATTTTCACCCACTGAAAGCACCTATGCAATCTGCAGCCACTCTAAGTAGAACAGAAACTTTCGCGGAACAGTCACTTGTGATAAGCTTTGCCGACGGGAGTTCACAAGACATAACTATCCCGACGTTTAGACATCTCCTGTCGATACATCCATTATATGGCATAACGCATGAAGTGGAGGGAAGAAGCGTCCTTACCAGTCCGTTTGATACTGCTACTAGACCGATTAGATTCAGTAGATGGATGAACAGCAGAGTGCTGAAGGTCAATGCGATGGAATTCGATGTGGAATCACTCCTGCGTCTGTTGGCTGTCAATGAAGGAGCTCATACTAACGAGAGGCTTCCTTTCCTCGGTCCAGTACTTCCTGATGAAGATAACATCGCTCGCTATTCCGCAATTGACGGGATAAAGTTCGGAGTCTTTTCTTATATGCATTTCTTTTCGATTTTCACAGGTTTGTACCTTGTGCATAAGATCAGAAACGTGCTTGACAACCTCATGATAGCGAATAGCGATTCTCGCCTTGATGAGATGCGTCGACTGATCAGTCTATATCCACGTGAGTTCCCTGACTATATGTACGCCCCAGTCTCAACTGCTTATAACCCTTTGTTCGTGTTGGGCAAAGAGGGAAAGCTTGTTGGGGACTACACCCACGACATTTTGACAACAATGCGAATCCCGTAGGCATGACGGACTCCATCGACGGAACAGCTAACCGTCGAGCGCACGGCCACGTCCCCCACTCCCATCCTGTACATCCTGTCCATCGATGTGAAACTCCTGACACCCGCCCCTATCGCGGTCGCGCCCTCACCGCGTACGCTGGTTGCATGACCATCCACACGGCCCGCCACTAGCGGAATGCAACACATTGCAACGGAATGGAACCATCGATGAGCAAGGGGAACTTTGAATTCGATGAAATCTTGATGCCTTGGTCGCGGGAAGCAGGCCGTGGCCTGCGAAACACCTTGATTCAAGGTGTCAAGATTTCATTTCGAGCATGCGATTCACTCGTAGGAGAGCGAACAAGATTTCAAGAAACGGCCAGGGTTGAAATCTTGATCGGCGAGCTGCCCCTATCCTGTCCATCCTGCGCATCGATGTGAGTATCACCTACGGGCGCCGGGGCAGGTTGGTATCATGGCTGCGAGCATAGACGGCATGGACGGACGTCACAGCACAACGGAGCACAGGGAGCGGGTCATCGCCGCCATGTCGGGCGGCGTCGACTCGTCGGTAGCCGCGTACCTCCTGCACCAGCAGGGATACGACGTCATCGGCGTCACGATGCGGCTCTGGTCGGCGGACGAGGACGACGTGTCGCCGGACCACCAGGGCTGCTGCTCCATCCAGGACATCGAAGACGCCCGCCGCGTGTGCCAGACGCTCGGCGTGCCGCACTATGTCGTGGACGCGCGACGCGAGTTTCGCGAGCACGTCGTCGCCTACTTCGTGAGCGAGTACGAACGCGGGCGCACCCCCCATCCCTGCATCGCCTGCAACGACCGCATCAAGTTCGACTTCCTCATGCAGCGCGCCGCGATGATGGACGCCGATCGCGTCGCCACGGGCCACTACGCCCGTATCGAACGCGACGACGCGGACGCCGCCTGGATGCTCCGCCAGGGCGTGGACGCTTCGAAGGACCAGTCCTACGTGCTGTTCGGACTGGGACAGGAACAGTTGGAGCGCGTGCTGCTGCCAGTGGGTGGCTACACCAAGGGCGAGATACGCGCGCTGGCAAGGGAGGCCGACTTCCACCTTGCCGACAAGGCGGATAGCCAGGAGATCTGCTTTATCCCCAGCGGCGACTACCGCAGCTTCATGCGGAGGGAGTCGGCGCCGGAGCCGGGCGAGGTTGTGGACGCATCCGGGCGGGTTGTCGGTGAGCACCCGGGCATCGAGTTCTACACCGTCGGTCAGCGGCGCGGTATCGGTGTCCCGCCCTCGGCGCTGGGTCTGCCGGAAGGCGAGAAGGTCTTCGTCACGGCGGTCGACCCGACGATGCGGCGGATCACCGTCGGTGGAAGCGGCGACCTGCTCCGGCGCGGCGTGCGCGTGGAGAACGTGCGCTACGTCGCCGGGTCCCGCCCCCCTGGTGGCAGCCGGGTCGAGGCCCGGATCCGCTACAACGGGCGTGCAACGCCGGCCGTCCTCCACCACGACGACAACGGCGCGGTGCTATGGTTCGACGAGCCGCAGCGGGCTGTCACGCCAGGTCAGGCCGCAGTCTTCTACGACGGCGACCGCGTGCTTGGCGGCGGTTTCATAGAGGGCCCGGCAGAAGCGGGCCTGCCATCCATCGCAGGGAACAACGGCCCGGCCGGTGCGCCGGCTGCCGTCTGAGGCCGGACGACGAACGGACATCCGATCCCCACGCAGAACGAGGAGCGCCGTCTCCAGGCGGAGGGCTACGCACGCATCGCGGGAGTCGACGAGGTGGGGCGAGGCCCCATCGCCGGGCCGGTTGTCGCAGGCGCCGTCGTCCTTCCCGATCTGACTGGCTTCGAACACGAGGACCTGCTCCTCCTGCGCGACAGCAAGACGCTCAGGCCCGCCGAGCTGCGCCGCGCGGACCGGCTCGTGCGTGACATCGCGCTGGCTATCGGCATCGGGGAGGTAAGCAATCGCGAGATCGATAACGAGGGCATCGCGCCCGCCTCCCGCATCGCGATGCGCCGCGCGCTCGACCGCCTCGACGAGCCTCCCGACCACGTGCTCGTGGACGCGTTTGCGCTCGATTGGCGCCGCAAGCCGTGCACCCCCATCGTAAAGGGCGACGCGCTCTGCACCGCCATCTCCGCAGCCTCCATCGTGGCGAAGGTCTACCGGGACAGCGTCATGCGGCGGCTGGACAGGCGCTATCCCGGCTACGGCCTCGGCGCGCACAAGGGCTACGCATCGGCCCGGCATCTCGCCGCGGTTGCGGAGAAAGGGCCGTCGCCGGTGCACCGGCTCACATTCTCCCCGTTCAAGCCGACGCTGTTCACCGATGCCTAGCGGACGCTCCAGACTCGGCACGCAGGGCGAGCGGATCGCAGCCGCGCACCTGGCATCTCTGGGACTCGTCCTCGAAACACGGAACTATCGCACACGCTTCGGGGAGATAGACCTCATCGCGCGGGACGGCGAGGAGACGGTGTTCGTGGAGGTGCGCACGAAGCGCAGCACGGCCTACGGCACGCCAGAGGAGTCGCTGACGCCCCACAAGCAGGCGCGGCTTATCCACGCTGCGGAGGAATACCTGGCTGAACGTGGGCTCGCCGGGGCCTCGTGGCGGGTGGACCTCGTCGCCATCACCCTGCAACCGGACGGCCCGGCGCACATCTCGCACGTCGAGTCCGCCGTCGAGGCTCCCGACGAGTAGAGACTACGAGACCGTGTAAGGAGTCAGCGACACGCGCTGACGGCGCGCCGCCCCATGAACAGCCACCTGGTAATGCACCGGTCTGCGCGATTCGTTCTTGATGATCAGGTATTCTTCGAGAACGTAGATGATGGCGCGGAGTTGGTCAGCGCTTGACATCCCTCCTCGCGGACGGTGTACCCAGAGCGTGGATATCCCGGACGTGAGCATCTGCTTCCCGTGTTGCATCCGTGCCCGGTCGTCCGCATGTATCCATACCCCATCGCGTTGGCCAACCCAGGCGATGATCTCGCTGTCCTGTACGCCCTCTCGCTCGAACACGTACCGGACGTTGGTTGCACCGAAGCCGACCGCCGCGAGCGCATCGGCGACCGAAGGACTGAGCGATTCGTCGATGAGGATGAGCGTTCGGTCAGGCAGCTAGCCGCTCCTCCCAGGAGACGGCGGCCTCGATTTCATCGATGGACAGGTCATAACTGGCGCTCAGCAGTTCCATCGAGTCTCCCCCCCGCCACGAGTTCCACAGCGCCTTCGTGGGTACACGGGTGCCATCCACGCAGGGCGCCCCGAATTGCACGTCCGGGCGCATGACCACAAAGTGGGCGGGCGTCCATGAATAAGCAACCCCGTCTGAGAATCTGAGCCCGTGGACGGGTATAAGGTGCTCTTCCATCAGCCGCATACCCAGCTGTCCGCTCCTGCTTGCCGCAAGAAGCATGCCGCGGAAATAGGTGAACACGTCTGATGTATCCGTCCAGAGCGATTCGGTTGCGAATGGTCGGATATGGCCGGTGATTTCCCTGAGGTTCTGCTCGGCTGTGTGGATGCGGGAGAACGACACCCCGGCAGCGCGCAATGCTGCGACGATCCGCAAAGAAACCAGGTCTTCGAAGGCGATGAGCAGTTCGCGTCCGGGTGTTTCGATGAGGCCGGGGTCGGTTATCCCCATACGTATCCAGCGGATGAGCTTGGGCGAAGCGACGGGGTAGAGGACGTCCGCGCCCTGCGCCGCCTTGAGAATCCGTGCCGCTTCGGGCACGTCGTAGATACCCTCGAACACGATGTCCTTGGTTGCAAGCCTTGACATGAAGATGGACCCTCCTCGGGTCGGGGCGCAGGCGACCTCTGGCCGTTACCCCTCTTTCACGAGCGCGAAACCGATCACGCCGGGGCCCGCATGCGCGCCGATAGACGCCCCGATGGAGCCGCTGACGACCGGGTTCGCCGTGTACCCCGCGAGATGCTCAACCATGGCGTTGGCTTCCTCGTCGCTGACCCAGTGCATCACCGCTGCCTCGCGGTACGAACCTCCGGACGCGGCGATGTCGCGCAGGCGCTGCACCGCCTTGCCCTTGGTGCGTACCTTCTCGTGCGGGTGCACTTCGCCGTCCATGAGCTTCAGTATGGGCTTCATGGAGAGCAGGGAGCCCAGCAGCGCCTGCGCCCCGCCGATGCGGCCCCCGCGCTTCAGATACTCCAGCGTGTCCGGGACGACGAAGACCTCGGTGTTGGCGGCCGAGTTGCGGGCGGCCTCCGCTGCTCCAGCCGCGTTCGCGCCGGCTGCGGCAGCGTCTGCGGCGGCCTTTGCCGCAAGCGCAACTCCCATCGATGCAAGCTCCGTGTCCACTATCTCCACCGTGGCGTTCGGCAACTCCTCGGCTGCGAGGCGAGCCGAGTTGACCGTCCCGCTCAGCTTGCCCGAAACGTGCACCGACACGATCTCATGTCCCCTTTCCGCAAGCGGTCTGTAGACGTCCAGGAAGTCCCCCACTGATGGCTGCGTCGTCGTGGGCATCACGTTGCCCGTCGTCAGCCGGTGGAAGAACTCCTCCTTGGTGATCTCCACCCCGTCCTTGAACGCCTCGGCCCCGAAGAAGACCGTGCAGGGTACGACGGAGATACCAAGACCCTCGGCGACTTCCGCCGGAATGTCCGATGCGCTGTCCGTAACGACCTTTACCGCCATGCCGACCTCCCTTCGCCTCCGATCGACGGAGACGGCGTCCCTTGGCTATTCGATAGAGACGAGGTAATGATAATGGGGTTGACCACCCTCGTGAACTTCCACCTCGATGCCGCCGAAGCGTCCCGCGATGGCATCAGCCGTTTCCTGCGCTGCCTCCCCGCTCAGTTCGGCGCCGTAGAAGAGCGTCACCAACGCTCCCTGTTCCAGTCCGGCGGCGTCCAGCATCGCGGCAAGCGCGTCGTTCGGACCTGCTGCGGCTGCAGCAAGCTCGCCGTCGAGTATCGCGATCGCCTGCCCCTCCTGCACGTCTACGCCATCTATCGTGGTCGAGCGTACAGCCGTCGTGATCTCGCCCGACCGCACGCTGTCCAGCGCGCCCCGCATCGCCTCTGCGTTCTCCTCGCCCGTCAGGTCGGGATTGAACGCCAGCATGGCCGCCATGCCCTGCGCGACGTTGCGCGAAGGGACGACTGCGATAGGCGTGTCGGAGAGCTCCGCGGCCTGCTCCGCGGCGAGCACGATGTTCTTGTTGTTCGGCAGGACGATGGTGAAGGCGGCATTCGTCTTCTGCACCGCGGCGATGATGTCGGCCGCGCTCGGGTTCATCGTCTGCCCGCCAGAGACCGTCGTCCCCGCGCCGAGGCTTCGGAAGACGCGCGCGATGCCGTCGCCCGGAGCGACCGGGATGATCGCGAGTTCCACCGCCTCCGCTTGCTCGGGCGCTTCCTCGCCGTATCCGTGGAGCGACATGAATTCCTGATGCTGCAGGTCCATGTTCTGGATGTTGATCTGGTCGAGCGCGCCGAGTGCTGCGCCCATACTCAGCAGCGGACCCGGGTCTTCTGCGTGGGCGTGGATGCGCACAACGCGGTCATCGCCGACCACGACAGTCGATGCCGCTATCGCCATCACCCGCTCACGGACCTCGTCCGGGTCGAGTCGTTCCCCCTGCACGACGAACTGCGTGCAGTAGCCGTACATCTCCTCTTCCGTGTGCTCCAGGAACTCGTGGCTCACGTTCGCGGCGGCGCTCTCCAGTCCGCCCTCCGGCGCCGTGATGCGCAGGTCTATCGGCTCCTCACTCACGAAGTTGACCATCCCCGCGAGGAACGCGACGACGCCCTGGCCACCCGCGTCCACGACACCCGCCTGCTTGAGCACCGGCAGCTGCTCGGGCGTGTACGCGAGAGCGCGCTCGGCAGCCTCGTAGGCGGAGCGCAGCACTTCCGGCGCATCCGCCGTTCCATCCGGCGGGTGGACTGCCTCCGCTGCGGCGCGCATCACGCTCAGCATCGTGCCCTCAACCGGGTTGCCGACGGCCTGGTAGCCTGCGGTTGCAGCAGAGCGGAATGCTTCGGCAAATGCCCCACCATCCGCTCGCTCGCAGTCCGCGAGTCCGCTCGCGAGCCCTTTCATGAACTGCGAGAAGATAACGCCGCTGTTGCCGCGCGCGCCGAGCAGGGCGCCGCGGGCGATCGCGCTGCTCAACGCACCCACAGTGGCCGACGCCGGGTCGGGCATCTCGGCAGAGGTTGCGGCGCGCAGCGTGAGCAGCATGTTGATGCCGGTGTCGCCGTCAGGCACCGGGAAAACGTTCAGGGCATTGATGGCGTCAGCGTTGGCTTCCAGGCACGCTGCGCCGGACAGGATGAGTTGTCGAAAGTCCTCCGCGCCGAACGTGGAGGTGGACCGTGTGTTCATGGGTTCGCCAGCGGCGCGGGAGCGTGCTACACTACTCACCTGCGCCTCGTTCAGGGTGCGCGCATTCTAACCCCGCCGTTCAGTCCGGCGACAGAGAGCATCATGGCCAGTTGTGAACTATGCGGAGCTCGCCGCCGAGCGGGCAAGAACGTAAGCCACTCGAACCGGCACACGAACCGCTGGTTCTTCCCGAACATCCAGCGGGCGATGCTCACTATCGCCGGCAAGACGAAGCGGATGAACGTCTGCACACGCTGTCTCCGCACCATGCAGAACAAGCGGATGCTCTCGGCATAGGCCGCTACTCGCTGCTCCACGGCCCCTCTCACCCCTCACTCAATCCGAACGCGTCGTGCAGTGTCCGCACGGCGTCATTCACCTGCGATTCGTCCACCACACAGGTGATACGTATCTGCGACGTGGTGATCATCTCGATATTCACGCCTGCCTCCGCGAGTGCGGAGAACATCACGGCGGCGACGCCCGGCGCATTCTGCATGCCTGTACCAACGATACTCACCTGCCCCAGGTTGTCGTGAGAGACGCACTCGCCCGCGCCGATCGCCCCGGCGACGCCCTCCGTTACGGCCAGCGCTGAACGCAGGTCGCTCCGGTCCACAGTAAACGAGAGGTCAGTCAGTCGCTCCGCGCTTGCGTTCTGGACGATGGTGTCGACGCTGATGTTGGATTCGGCCAGCGGCTCGAAAACAGCGGCAGCGATGCCGGGGCGGTCCGGTACGGCGCGCAGCGTGATGCGCGCGACGCCCCGCTCATAGGTGACTCCCCGCACTTTGTTGGCGACTTCCATTCCTTCTCCTTCCGGCACACCAGCTCCTGCCGGCGCAACGTCATGGATCAGCGTGCCCGGTACGTCCCGTGCACTCGATGCCACCAGCACGGGGGTGTTGTACCAGGCGGCCAGTTCTATGGAGCGCGGGTGCATCTTCGCGCCGTAGCTGGCGAGCTCCAGCATCTCCTCGAAACCGATCTCCGACAGCTTGCGGGCGTCCGGCACGATGCGTGGATCGGCCGTGTAGATTCCGTCCACGTCCGTGTACACCTCGCACCGCTCCGCCCCCAGCGCCGCAGCCAGCGCAACCGCAGTCGTGTCCGACCCGCCACGGCCCAGCGTCGTGACGTCCATCTCGTGCGTGACGCCCTGGAACCCCGCGACGATGACGATGCGCCCCGCCTTCAGCGCCTGCTGCACGCGCTCAGCATCGAACTCCACGATAGATGCACTTCCGTGCGCGGTGTCGGTGCGGATGCCCGCCTGCGCCCCGCTCATGCTGACGGCCTCTTCTCCGATCGCCCGGAGCGCCATCGTGACGAGCGTGCAGGAAACCAGCTCTCCGGTAGAGAGCAGGACGTCCAGCTCGCGCGGATCAGGCTCGGCACTGATGGACTCCGCGAGCTCGATGAGCCGGTCGGTCGTATCTCCCATGGCCGAGACCACGACCGCGATGCTGTTACCCGCGCGCCGCGCCGCTGCGATGCGGCCCGCCACGTGACGTATCTTCTCTGCGTCGCCGACGGACGTGCCGCCGTATTTCTGCACGAGGACGGTCATCTACTCCAGTTCCTTGGGGTGAGGTATCACTTCCGCGCCGCCCCGCGCGGGCTTCAGCACCTGGAAGGTGCCGGTGAGGCCGGACTTGTCGCCCGCGTCCGCCATCTCGTAGCCGATGGTGAAGGCCCGGTTCTCGCCCTGTTTCGTGAACGCCACCACTGAAGAGCCAGCGCCGGAGAGGAAGACCCCCCGAGCGCCTGCCGCCAGCGCATGGTCGAATATCACTTTCATCTGGCGGTACACCTGCTGACGCTGGGGCTGGTGCAGCCTGTCCTGGGTCGCGAGGCGGAGGTACTCCGGCCGGTCCAGCGCGAGGCTGGCGACGAGCAACGCGGTGCGCCCCGCGTTGAACACCGCGTCGGTTCGAGGGACTTCCGAGCCCAGGACACCACGTGCTTCGTGCGTCGCCATCGGCATATCGGGGATGTAGACAACGCACTGCAGATCGTCCGGAAGCGGCACGGGCGCGGCGTGTACGGTGTCGCCATCCGCGACGACGATGCTCATACCGCCCATGAGCGCAGGGGCGACGTTGTCCGGGTGTCCCTCTATCTCCGTCGCGACCTCCAGGAGACGGTGCGGCGAAAGCGGGTAGCCAAGCAACGCGTTCGCGGCGTAGATGCCACCCACGATGGCGGCTGAACTGCTTCCGAGCCCCCTGCTGAGCGGGATCTCCTGCCAGGCCTCTATCGAGAGGCTCCGCCCGGCGTCGCCGGTCTCTGCGAGGACGCGTTCCGCAGAGCGGTACATAAGGTTGCCGGGGTCTCGCCGCAGGTGCTCCGCGCCCAGCCCGTGCAGGCTGATCGTGGGCCTGTCGGCCCACCCCACGCGCATCGTGTTCCAGAGCGACAGCGCCATGCCAAGGCAATCGAAGCCTGGCCCGAGGTTCGCTGTGGTCGCGGGAACGCGAATGGTGAGTACGTCTGACATGGAAGCGGGGCGCGCCGTCTCCGGCTGCCCCGCGATTATACAGGCTATCCCACCCTCAGGCGGTGCGGCGCTGGCGACCGCACCTGAGCCATGAGCAGGAGGCGAGTCTCCTCTTTCCGAGGCTCAGCTGTCGCTGACGAATCGCGGCATCACCTTTGTGGCAAAGGTCTCCAGGTCCGCAGAGTTTTGCTCAACGGGATCCCCCTGTGTGTGAACTCGACGAGGAGATAGTCCAGGTGGCGGGGCGTAGCTTTACGCCCCGCTCTCGTCCTCTTCGGACTCATCCGTCTCCGGGAAGAGCGGCGCCTGCATGGCATGCCACATAGAGACGGTCATGTCGCCGCCCTCATCGCCCGCGTCCGCGTCTCTGGCCACGTCGGGAGCATCTTCGGCAACCGCCATGGGCTCCCCGTCGGCGGGCATGTCATCTCCCTCGGCGTCATCGTCCGCATCCTCAGCGTCGCCGGTTTCGTCCACATCGACAACGTCGAGCGCACGCTCAGCCTCGTCGGAAGCGGGAGTGTTCTCGGTCTCGGTGGTGTCTTCAGCGTCCGGTTCGTCCTGTGCGCCAACCATCTCGCCAACCATCTCGCCAATCATGTCGGCAGCCGGCGTGTGCCCATTGGTGTTCTGGGACCTCGCCTTCCTGGGTTGCACCTTCGGCAGCTTCTCGAAGTCCTCCCACGTCCGCTCGCGGAACGCGCTCATGGATATGACCACGTCGTCCTCGGCGAGCTTCGTCATCACCTTGACCCCTTGAGTAATGCGTCCCAGGGTGCGGATGTCTGCGAGTGACGTGCGGTAGACCATCGCGTTGCGGGAGCCGACGATGATCTCCTCATCGTCGGAGCCGGTTACGACTGCGCCCGCGATAGGGCCAGTCTTCTCCGTTATCTTCATGGCGTAGACGCCCTGTGCGTTGCGACCCGTGGTACGGAACGTCTCCACGGCGGTGCGCTTCCCGTACCCGCGCTCGCTCACGATGAGCAAGCGTGCGTCCGGGGTGACAACTTCCATGGCGACAAGCTCGTCGTCGTCCAGCAGGCGCATACCGCCCACGCCGCCGGTACTGCGGCCCTGCCGCTCGGTCACCGCATCCAAGCTGAATTGCACGCCCTTGCCGTTGCGCGAAATGAGCACGGAGGTCATGCCCTCTTCAGCGAGGCGTGCCGTGAGCAGGCTATCGTCTTTCTCCAGGTCGAACGCCGCCAGTCCCACGCGGCGGATATTCTGGAACTTGTCCAGGTGCATCTTCTTCACCTTCCCCTTGCGGGTAGCCATGAAGATGAAGAGGTCAGCCAGCGGGTCTGGGATGGCAACAACCGCGGTGACGGTCTCCGCGTTCGGGTTGATCGCCTCGAGCAGGTTCTGGATGGGTGTGCCGCGGGTCTGGCGGGACGAGTCCTCACCCACTTCGAAGACGCGCTTGCGATAGACGCGGCCCTTGTCCGTAAAGAAGAGCAACCAGTCGTGCGTGTCCGCGACCACCAACTGCTGTACAGCGTCGCCCTCGCGCCGCTCCTGGCCACGCACCCCCTTGCCGCCACGGCGCTGCAAGCGGTACAGCGAGATAGGCAGGCGCTTGATGTAACCGCGGTCACTGAGCGTGATCACGACGTCCGCATGAGGGGTCAGCTCTTCCTGGGACTGGTCGCGCGCTTCCTCATCAGATATGGCAGTGCGACGGTCGTTGCCGAACGTCTTGCGCAACTCGGCCGTCTCCGTCTTGATCACAGCCAGCACCTTGGCCGGGTCGGAGAGCAAGTCCTGCAGCTCCGCAATGCGCCTCATCAACTCCTGGTATTCGTTCTCAATGCGTTCGCGCTCCAACGCGGCCAGACGCCGCAGCTGCATCTCCAGGATCGCCTGCGCCTGTGCCTCCGTCAGACCGAATTGCTGCATCAGGCCGTTGCGCGCCTCTTCGGCGTCGGCGGACGCGCGGATGAGCGCTATCACTGCGTCCAGGTTCTCGAGGGCGATCCGCAGGCCTTCCAGGATGTGCGCCCGATCCCGAGCCCGCGTCAGGTCGTACTCCGCCCTGCGACGGATGACCTCCCTTCGGAAGTCGATGAAGCGGTTCAGCGCGGAGCGTAGGGTCAAAACGCGTGGCTGGCCGTCCACCAGCGCGACCATGTTCACATGGAACGCGTTCTGCATGGCCGTGTGCTGGTAGAGGTTGTTGAGCACCACGCCCGCGGCGGCGTTGCGCTGCAACTCGACCACCATGCGCATGCCTTCGCGGTCGGACTCGTCGCGCACCTCGGCGATGCCGTCTATCTTCTTCTCCTTGGCGAGCGTTGCAATCTTCTCAACGAGCGCCGCCTTGTTAACCTGGTACGGCAGTTCCGTGACAACGATGCGCTGGCGCGCGCCCTTCTCTGCCTCCTCCACTACCGCCTTCGCGCGCACCATGACGCGCCCGTGACCCGTCTGGTAGGCATCCTGGATGCCCTCCCGTCCCATGATGGTCGCAGCTGTCGGGAAGTCCGGCCCCTTCACAAAGTTCATCAAGTCTTCGGGGGTCGCATCGGGGTTGTCCAGCAGGTGTTCGAGCGCGTCGCAGACTTCGCGCAGGTTGTGCGGAGGGATGTTCGTGGCCATGCCGACCGCGATACCGGAAGCGCCGTTGACCAGCAGGTTCGGCAGGCGGGCGGGGAGGACGGTCGGCTCTCGCTGGGAGCCGTCGTAGTTGTCGACGAAGTCGACGGTGTCGCGGTCGATGTCCTGGAGCAGCTGCTCGGAGATGGGTGCGAGTCGCGCTTCCGTGTAACGCATTGCTGCGGGGGGGTCATCGTCGACCGAGCCGAAGTTGCCCTGGCCGTCGACGAGGGTGTGCCGCATAGAGAAGTCCTGCGCCATGCGGACGAGGGCGTCGTACACAGGGGAGTCACCGTGGGGGTGGTACTTACCGAGCACCTCTCCGACAACTGCGGCGCTCTTCTTGTGGGAGGAGCCTGGGCGAAGACCCATGCCTTGCATGGCATAGAGGATGCGCCGGTGCACGGGCTTCAGCCCATCGCGCACGTCGGGCAGCGCGCGAGAGACGATGACGCTCATCGCGTAGTCCAGGTACGCGCTGCGCATCTCTTCTTCTATGCGTACGGGTCTGACGTTGTCGCGGTTCCCCGTTACCATGCCGCTCCTTTCACGCTATGCGGGGAGTGGCCGCCGAACAACCACTATATGTGGTAGGCGGAGGACTGCCGCTTCCCAATATATGCCGAGATAGTCACGCCATTATAGCAGGCGCAACTCCGTTGCCCAACAACCCCGCGACACCCATTTCACCCGTGAATCACCAGCTCTATCCGGCCGGGTGGCCCTTGTAGATGGCCACGGGCAGGCGCGACCACCGCAGGTGTTCGATGAGCAGTGTGTCGCCCTCCTGGAATTGGCGGTAGGTTGCCAGGTCGATGGGGAAACGAACGCGCCCCAGCGTCGTTACATACGGCTTGGGCGGCATCGGGTTGAGCGGGTGCCGCCTGGCGATAGGCCCCAGCTTGCCTGGAACGAAACCGTGCCGAGCGTAGAGCTCGAATCCGCCCAGGAGCGTCCGTGTGAAGAAGAGCACCGCCACCACCAGAAACACCGACGCTAGGAGGGACGAGCCGCCTATGGGAAACGCCTGGGCCGGCACTAGCAGAGCCACAGCTATGACCGCGAAGACCAGGTTGCGTGTCGTGGGCCGGATCAGGTCCTTCCGGTCGGACGACCACGCGAGGCGAAACTGCAACCCGCAGTGAACGCACGTCGCGTCGCGCGTCAAGTAGAGGTGACGGCACTCGCCCGAGGCATCCACCTGCTGCAATGGCTGTGCGTTCCGGCGTCTCATCGCGGCATATCTCCCATTTCGTAGCGTTCCGCCCACCCAGCCAGCCACTCGAAGAGCCTGCCGAAACTCTTCGGCACCTCGCCTTCACGTTCGGGATGGCACTGCACCGCAACGAGCCACGGGTGCTCCGGGCTCTCCAGCGCCTCCACGATGCCGTCCTCCGGGTGGTACGCAGACGCCATCAACGACGGCGCGCGTTGCGCTTCCTTCAATCCCTGGTGGTGACGGCTGTTCGTGCGGTAGATCGCTCCCGCGCCGATGATCGCGCCGAGGCGGCTCCCCGGGGACACGTACACCTGGTGTATAGCCGACTTGAACTCAGGCAGCGTGTGACCCGGCAGGTCCTGGATGAGCCTACCGCCCATCGCCACGTTGATGAGCTGCATGCCCCTGCATATCCCCAGCGTGGGCATCTCTTCCCCTATGGCGTAGCGGAACAACGCCATTTCCATCTCGTCGCGCTCCGGCTCGACGCCCTGCGCTCCGCTCGGCTCGGCCGTCTCCCCATAGAGAGCCGGGGACACGTCCCCACCGCCCGTCAGCAGCAGACCGGACACGCCGTCTATCGCCTCTTCGAGCGACGTGAAGTGCTCAGGCGTGAGCACCCGCGTTCGTGCCCCGCGCGATTCGAGCGACGCGACGTACCTGCTCGCGCCGCTTCCGTTCGATGTCGTCACGCCGATGAGCGCCACGCGCTAACCCTCCAACGCCTCGCTCAAGGCGGACGCGTCCACACGTTCCCGTGCCATCGCTCCGGCGCGCTCGGCCTTGGCGGCGTGGTGGATGCTCACTGCATCGTCCAGGGTCTCGAGGGCCGCAGCAGTTTCGTGGGTGTTGTTCCCCACCACTATCAGCGGTACGTCCAAATCGTCCGCGCGCTGGTGCACGTACTGTGACGGCGTTTCGCACGCGGTCAGAAAGAGCGCGTTCAGCGGGAAGTTAAGGGCACTCATCTGGATGTCTATCCGTCCGCCGCGCACGACAACAGCCTGGTTCGGCAGGCGCCCGAAGTAGTTGCCGCCCCATTCCGTAATGAGACCGCCGATGAGGAAGTGCTCGATCAGTTCACCACCGCCGCCCTCGCCCGTGAAGTACGCGCCACCCAGATGGTCCGCGGCCTGCTGCACCGTGGGCGCCAACAACAGGCGTTCCTCCGGCAGCACGCCAAGTACCGGCAGCCCCGCCTCCGAAAGTTCGGCTGCGAGCCGCGTCGAGGCGTCATGCTCCGCATAGCGAGTGCGCTTGTTCACGATGCACCCTGCCAGCGATGCTCCAAACGCATCACGCCAAGCTCCACATGCTTCCGCGCCGAGCGAACGATCGTACTCGAGTACCCCGACAACACGGGCGCCTGTACGGCTGGCCAACTCCCCTCCAACCCCGGCGAGCGGCGGGCCATCCACCAGCACGACGTCCGCGCTTGCGGAAGCGCTCTGCACGATCTTCGCGGCCCGCGCCATCTGCTCCGGGGAGGGAGACTCCTCAAACGCCACGGTCTCCTCCGATCCGCCCAACGATGCGAGGAATGCGGGGTCGGCGTCGCCGGGAGACGAGAGCGGCTTCACGAGTGTGACGCGCTTCCCATGCGACCGAAGCAGCGACGCGAGCCCGCACGCGACCGTGGTGGCGCCCGCACCGGGACGCGAGCCTGCTATCTGGACCACGCTCATGCGCTTCCTTTCCCTTCTCCGAATTTTCGCGAGTATATCAGCGCCCCGCGCTGTCATCGCCATGCCAGCAGCGCCGAAGAGCGCGGGGCTGGTCCCGCGCATGAGCTCCAGCGCTGTGATTCCGGTCCCACATGGCGACGTGTAGCTCATCTCTATCGTGCCCTGAAGCCCAGAGGTCAACAACTGACACGTCCTATTGAATACAAGCGGGCATTGTGCTAATACGTGCCTATCACATCATCATTGCTCAGGCGGACCGGGTATCCGCCCTCCGCTGTGTGAGACTTGGCACCACGCGTCTCAGCATCGTTTGTCCTGTTGTGCATCGGTTTGGCCATCCTCCTATGCGCGTGCGACGAGGCATCCGCGTCGCCCCTGGGACTGGATTCCAGACCAACACCGACACCCACGAATACTCCCACAGCAACCCCTTCCCCCACGGCCACCCGTACACCAACGCCCACTCCAACACTTACGCCATCCCCAACTCCGACTCAGCCGTCACCACCCACACCATTCCCGGCCCCCGTATTGATTCTCGATCCAACCCCAACTCCCACTCTTACGCCAACGCCTTCACTCACCCCAACTCCCACTCCGACGCCTGAGCCCACTCAGACGCCTACTCCGACGACCACTCCCACTCCAACGCCGACGCCCACGCCTTCGCCCAGTCCAACGCCGGTCCCAACAACCACTCCCACTCCAACACCTGCCCGGACGACTGCTCTTCCTTCATCCCGGGTGCCGGATTCCGCGACTCCTCCCACTAACAGGCCAACGCTCGCACCCACACCAACGCCATCTCCGACTCCTACACCAACGCTGGCACCCGCTGCCCCGCCTCAGGCAACGCTTCGCGGGTCCATCGGAGCGGGTGGACTCCATTCATGCGTCCTCCGTTCCGACGATTCACCCATCTGTTGGGGAAACGACGACAAGGGACGATCTTCTCCTCCTCCAGACCTCAAGCTCATCGCACTCAGTCTTGGCGGAGGCCATGCCTGTGGCCTCGAGGCTGGCGGTGCGCCCGTGTGCTGGGGCGAAGACGACAATGGCCAGGCATCCCCGCCAACAGGGAAGACGTTTACCGCCATCAGCGCTGGATATCTACACACCTGCGCTCTGGAAAGCGACGGTACGCCCGTGTGCTGGGGCGACAACGACAAGCAGCAATCGTCGCCTTCCGAAGGGAAGGGCTACGCAGCGATAAGTTCTGGCGAAGAGCACACATGTGCGCTGGAAACCGGCGGAACGCCATCCTGCTGGGGAAGCAACACTTTAGGGCAGGCATCCCCACCGGCGAACGAAGCCTTCACCTCGATCACCACCGGTTACTCGCACACGTGCGGGATCAAGGCTGATGGCTCCGCCGTCTGCTGGGGCAGGAACGACGTCGGCCAAGCGTCGGCGCCACAGGACGAGACATTTCAGATGGTCTCCGGTGGACGAAGGCATACTTGTGCCCTCACGTTGAACGGAGCGCCCGTTTGCTGGGGTTCCGATTCGCACGATCAGTCTTCGCCACCGGAAAGTGCGGTCTTCGTGGCGATAAGCGCGGGAGACACGCACACCTGCGCCTTGACATCAGAAGGAAGACCGGTCTGTTGGGGAGACGCGTCGGACGGGAGGTCTTCGCCGCCTTCCCTCGATCCCACGCCTACACCAACTCCCACAGACATCCCCACGCCGACTCCCACTCCCACGCCTACACCAACGCCGACTCCCACTCCCACACCTACACCAACGCCAACCCCCACTCCCACGCCTACACCAACGCCAACTCCCACTCTCACAGATATCCCGACGCCGACTCCCACTCCCACGCCTACCCCAACGCCAACTCCCACTCCCACGCATACCCCTACGCCAACTCCCACTCCCACGCATACCCCCACGCCAACTCCCACTCCCACGAATACCCCTACGCCAACTCCCACTCCCACGAATACCCCTACGCCAACTCCCACTCCTACGAATACCCCTACGCCAACTCCCACTC
>DAOUHP010000171.1:0-15577 GCA_034428575.1 Dehalococcoidia bacterium
GCCTGACGCATCGCATCCACGGTCCGGCGGATGCCCTCGCCGAGCGGCACGGCGGCGCGCCAGCCGAGTTCCCGCTCCGCGCGGCGAACGTCCAGGTAGATGCGGTGAACGTCCCCCGGACGCTCAGCCGTGTGCTCCGGGCTGCCCCCGAAGTCGGTGGCCCCGGCGAGCGCGTCGAATACCTGCGCGACCGTCGCTCCCTGCCCGGTCCCGATGTTGTAGACACCGTCCTCGTCCCGCGCAAGCGCGAGCACGTTCGCCTGCACCACGTCGTCCACGTAGACGTAGTCCCGTTCATGGGAGCCGTCACCGAAGATGACGGGGCGCCGCCCTTGCATCATGGCACTGGCGAAGATGGCGACGACCCCCGCCTCGCCGAACGGGTCCTGTCGCGGGCCGTAGACGTTGCCGTAGCGCAGGATGGTGTACCGGATGCCGGAGAGCGAACAGAGCGTCCGCACGTACGCCTCGGCAGCATCCTTGGACGCTCCGTACGGCGAGAGCGGGCGCACGGGATGCTCCTCGTCGGCGGGCAGGTGCTCCGGTTCGCCGTAGAGCGCGCCGCCGGTCGAGCTGAAGACGATGCGCCCCACCCCATAGGCCGCGCACTGCTGGAGGACATTCAGGGTGCCGAGCACGTTTACCTCGGCGTCGTGCATGGGGTCCCGGACGGACTCGCTGACGCTGGCATGGGCGGCGATATGGAAGACGGCCTCCGGTCGCGCGGCCTCGAACGCGGCCGCGAGCGCCGGGCTGCGGATGTCGATCTCGTAGAGCGTGGCCTCCGGGTTGAGGTTTGCCCGCGTGCCGGTGGCGAGGACGTCCACGACGGCAACCGAGTGCCCGTCGGCTATGAGCCTGTCCACGATGTGGGAGCCGATGAAACCGGCCCCGCCTGTTACGAGAACGTTCAACGTCTGTTTCCCTCTACGCAGCCCGCACTACCGGACAGTTGCGCCATGTTGCCTGACGCGCAGGAGTACGGGTCCTTTCCACGCCTCTGGCGGGGCGCGAATCTCCGCGCCAACTGCAACATTCAGCAACAATCAGCAACATCCACTCCTCCGTTTCCCCTGCGAACCCCCGGCCACCACATCCCCGGGCCAATCTCATGGTAGGAGGACGCACGAGCACCGGGCAAGGGGGCGATGTCACGATGAACGTTACGCCAAGACACCCTCGTCGCATACGCCGCGCGCCACGGCGAGAGTACCCCCACTCTCTCCCCTTGCAGGGACCCTTGCATGACCCGTCGACACCGCTCCGGAGTACCCTCACCCTAGCCCTCTCCCCTTGCAGGGAGAGGGGATCAGGCCTTCGCAGTGGAGGTTCACAGTTTCACAGTCGATAGTAGCGCTGGGCGTTCCGGTTGAGAATCGCTTCCTTGGCGGTGTCCGTCAGTTCCTCGCTCTCGCGTACTTCCTGAATCTCGCGCTTGCACATCTCCGTGGTGACCTCGTGCGGGAAGTCGCTGGAGTAGAGGAAGGCGTCCGCGCTGTAACGGGTCGCTGCGAAGCCGAGCGCGGGCTCCTCGCCCTCGCACCCGATATAGAGCCGGCCTTCGCGGATGTGCCGCAGGATGTACTCGCTGGGAATCTCGTCGCCGTGCGGGCCGTATTCGCCCTCGGGGTCATGCTCGACGTGGGTGACGTGGGAGCGGTCGAAACGCTCCATCGCCATGAGGAACCAGCCGACGCCACCCTCCAGAAAGCTCATCCGCATGTTCGGGAACCGGTCCAGCACACCGTTGAAGACGATGCTTGCCATCCCGATCATCACGCCCATCGGGTGGCCCATCGCGTGGATAGGCGCGTACCGGTTCAGGTCGTCGAAGCCCATGCCGTCGTGGCATCCGCCGTGTACGGCGACCGCACAGCCCAAGCGGTCGGCCTCCTCGTACACGGGCCAGTACGCCTTCGCGCCCAGGTGCGTGCTCAGTCCGCGGGACGGCAGCATCGCGCCCACCATCCCCAGCTCGGTGACCGCGCGCCGGAGCTCTTCCACCGCGGCAACGGGGTCCTGCATCGGCACGAGCGCCATACCCTTGAATCGCGGATCACGGGCGCAGTAGGTCGCGTGGAGCCAGTCGTTGTAGGCACGCGTCGCGGCGACCGCCCAGTCGATGGCGGTGATCTTGCCGCAGGCGAGCCCTCGAGTCGGGTAGAGGACCGTGGTGTCGATGCCCACGTCGTCCAGGAAGGTGAGCCACTCGTCCGGTCCGACCACGCCCCGCTTGACGCGTTCCGGGTCCGGTTCGGTCAGGTGGAAGCCGTGGAAATGGTCGAAGGGCGGGAAGATGTTCTGCATCCTGTCCCTGTGGAAGGGAGTGGGGAGGAACTCCCGGATGCCGTCGTTGTCCTCCCTGACGTGCCCGTCGGCGTCGATGACCAATTCGATGTTCGCGTTCATGGCCTTCCTCCTGGGCGCTTGCGCTCCCTCTTCCGCGGAGTATAGACCCCGCTTCCGCCACGGCAAGCTAACCGGCGGCCGCGAGACACGCGGCGCTGGAGGCGGCGTATAGTGGACAGACCCTCCATGCACACGCCGAACTCCCAGACGCCCCCGTCCGCAACCCAGAGCACCGTCTCCAGGCGAGCGATGCACTACCCCGACTTCCGCATCCTCTGGTTCACAACCGGGCTCGTGGCGGGAGGCGTCTGGTTCCAGCAGGTCACGCTCGGCTGGCTCGCGTACGACCTCACCAGGGACCCCCTGCAGGTCGCAGGCGTGGTGGGCGTCCGGACGCTCCCGCTGCTGCTGTCGCCGGTCACAGGCGTCATCGCCGACCGAGTGGACCGACGGAAACTGCTGATGGTGGACCAGGTGCTGGTCACCGTACTCGTCTTCGGGTTCGCCATCGTCCTGCTGTACGACCTGCAGCAGCTGTGGCACCTGTACGTGTTCGCGCTGTTGTTCGGCATCCTGTGGGCGGCGAACAACCCGGTGCGGCAGGTGCTTATCGCGAACACGGTGCCGCGCGAGGCGTTGATGAACGCGACCGCGATGCTCTCCATGTCGTTCAACCTCATGCGTGCGATCGGCCCGGCCGTAGGCGGATTCGTCATCGCCCTCTTCGGCCCGGACATCAACTTCCTCATCCAGGGCGTCCTCTTCTTCATGGCGCTGCTTGTGCTCACCCGAATGCGGACGCCGTACTACACGGCCGACTGGGCGCATGCACGTGAGAGTTCGCCGCTGCATAACCTCAAGGAGGGCTTCGCTCGCGTGATCAGCGAGCCGACGACGCGCGTCACGACGGCGATGACGTTCGGGCTGTCGCTCACGATGCTGGCCATGGTCTTCAACCAGTTGCCCGTGTACACCGCGGAGATACTCGGCAACGACGACGGGAGCCAACTGGGCCTGTTGCTCATGGCGATGGGGTTCGGCGGGTTCCTGGGAACGGCGCTGCTGGCGGGGTTCACGTCGACGCGCCGGAAAGGGCTGCTGGCCACCGGGGCGTTCACGCTGGCGGCGGTCTCCATCATCGTCCTATCGCAGGTGGCAACGCTGTGGATGGCGATGCTTGCTCTGCTGCTCCAGCAGATGTTCGTGCAGGTGGTGATGACCACGAATATGACCATCGTGCACACGATGACGCCGGACGACCTCCGGGGACGGGTGATAGGCGTCTACCAGATGGAGATCGGCATGATGCCGTTCTGGGGGCTGGTAGCCGGTGCGCTCTCCAGGGTGTACGGCGTGGACTTCGCCTTCCTCGTCGGCGGCATCGCCGGGCTGGCAATCATCGGCATCGCGACCGTGGCGCTGCCGCGCTACCGGCGGCTGGAGCTGTAGCGAGAGCTCGCCGCCGGGGGACGCGCACGGGAGGGCGGCGGGTATAATCGCGGAGAGCGTGGCGAAAGGGGCGGGCGTGGGATCACAGGGCGCGGCGGGCAAGTCGAGCCGGGGCGGCATCTTCTACGGTTGGTACATCGTGGCGGCCCTGCTGTTCATGACGTTCGTCTCCATCGGCTTCCGCCAGAGCTACGGGCTGTTCCTGCCGTCGTGGACAGAAGAGTTCGACCGGTCGGTCTCGTTCATGTCCGCCGTTGCGTTCGTCGGGTGGATGGTGAACGGCGTGGCGCAGCCGGTTGTGGGGGGGCTCGCCGACCGGTACGGAGCGCGGGTTGTCGCCTGTGTGAGCGTCGGCGTGCTTGGCCTAAGCACGCTCGCGATGGCATTCTCGGTCAACATCTGGATGCTGGCCTTCTTCTACGCCACACTCGCGTCGTTCTCCAACGCCGGCGCGATGTTCACGCCGATAACGCCGCTCATCGCCCGGTGGTTCGTGCGGAGGCGGGGCGCGGCGCTGAGCATCATCACAGCGGGGGGCTCTGGGGGCGCGATGCTGCTGGTGCCGTTCTCAGCCTACGTGCTGAAGCTCTTCGACTGGAGAGTCGCACTGGGGGTGATCGCGGGAATCATGCTCGTGCTCGTGCTGCCGCTGGTGCTGCTGGTGGTCCGGAACCGCCCAGCGGCGATGGGGCTGAACCCGGACGGCGATGCACCGGGGACGGCGGCGGGGTCGCAGCGGCCGCAGATACACGACGGCCCACTCGCGGTATCTCACTGGAAGCAGGCGTACCGCTCCGCGCCAATGTGGCAGCTCACGCTCACGTACGTCGTCTGCGGCGTAACGACCGCGATCATCGCCGTGCACTTCGTGTCGTTCGCGAAGACGGAGGGCATCACGCAGCAGACTGCCGCCCTGGCGTTCGGGTTGCTCAGTTTCGCGAACGTGGTCAGCGTGCTGGGAGTGGGCATCTTCATCTCCGACCGCATCCAGCGGAAGAACGCGCTCACGGCCATCTACGCAGCACGCGGACTGGGCTTCCTTGCGTTGCTGGTGATGCCGGGCTCGACAGGGCTATGGGTGTTCGCAGTCGTTGCGGGCGGTTCGTGGCTGGCGACGGTGCCACAGACGAGCGCGCTTGCGGCGGAGGTATACGGGGTTCGCAACGTCGGCTCCATCACCGGGATGCTGACGATGGTGCACATGTGCGCCGGGGCCGTTGCCGTTCTCGCGGCAGGTTTCACGTACGATTACTTCCTCTCCTACGACCCGGTCTGGCTGGTGTGCGTTGTGCTGTTGGTTGGAGCGTCGCTGATGGCGTGGATGGTGCGGGAGCGCGAGGTCTCGGCGCGCTATATGCCCATGCGGCTGGCCGAAGCATAGGAGAAGGAACGGGGCGTGGGCATTCGCGCGCATCACTCGGAGCCGACGGACTCCGAACTGCTGGAATGGCTCCTCCACACCGTGGACTCGATCCTGGGGCAAGGGCCTCTGGTGATGGTCGTCCTCATCGGACTGGTGGTCATCGCGATCCCGCTGGCGATAGCCGTGCTGGCGCTCCGCCGGCGCGGGGGGAGTCAGACGTAGTCGAGTCCGGTACGCTCCAGCAGAGGAGCCCGGAATCGTCAGGGCGACTCCGCAGCGCGCACGCCCCTGCGACCGGGCGGCCTGGTGAAGAACACCAGGGCGCTCACCGTCAACCAACAGACCGCGACCAGACTGAACGCGCCCATATAGCTCCCCTGGGTGTCGCGGAGGGCAGCAAGCGTCAGGGGCGATGCCGCGTTCGATGCCGTCATGAAGGGCCGCATCAGGCCACGTATCCCGCCGATGTGGTCGCGGCCGAAATGGTTCGCGACCGTAAGGGCGTGGAGCTGGAAGAAGCCGGGTTGGGTCAGCCCCTGGGTCGCTGCCCAGACGAACAGCATCCACGGATGGCCGACGACGACAACGAGGATGATACTCAACCCGGTCAGCCCAGCCTGGCACGTGAAGACGTAACGGAGCGGAAAGCGGCTTGACGCCGTGCCCCAGATGAAGCGGTTGGCGACCGCACAGACGCCATAGACCATCAGGACGGCGGCGGCTGTCTCTCCACTAACCCCACGGTCCTCCATGAACGGCAGCCACTGGACCTGGAACCCGGACAGTCCCAGCATCGCCACCAGACCCGCTGTTGACAGCATCCAGAAAGAGAACGTACCCAGCGCTTCGCGACGGGTCAGGCCCGGCTCCTCAGGCTCGACTTCCCTCGCGTCCTCCCCTTCTCGCGCCCGGGGCTCGCCATTGTCAGGCAACAGGCCGACGCTTTCAGGGCTCGTCCGGACCAACAGCATCAGCGGCGCTATCACCGCGATGACGCCAAACCCGGTCCAGAACCAAGCCATGCGCCATCCCACGACGGCGATGAGCAGGATGATTATGGGAGGGAATATCAGGATCCCCAGGGGGGAGCCTATGTTGGCCCACATCAATGCCTGGGCGCGCCGGCGTACGAACCACTTGATCACGATCGCATCGAGCACTCCAACGCTCAAGACGGCGCCCAGCGAACCGAGGACTCCGAAAGCCAGGTAGTACTGCAACGGCGTTTCCACCCAAGTCACGAGGATGAAGGACAGCCCGGAGACGACGGCGCCCAGCGGCAGCATGACACGAGGCACCCACCTGTGGTCGACCAAGGGCCCCAGGAACGGGCCCAGGATGCCTCCGGCCAGCACCCGGAGCGTCAACGCGCCGAAGACCGTAGCCCTGGTCCAACCCAGATCGTCGTGCATCGGACCAGCGAAGACGCTGCTGGCGAAATGGGCCCCTCCCGTCTGAAAGGCGCTGTTGACCGCAGCGAGAAACACGATGACCCAGCCATAGAACGGTAGGCGTTTCGCAACTGCGTCCATATTGGCCTCGCGCAGCCTCTCATCCAAGGGGAGTCGGTGACTGGGCCTTCCGCCGCGGACGGCGGGCGGCGAGGAAGAAGAACCCGGCGAAGAACGCGCCCACGACGTAGGCGGTATGCACGGGTTCGTAGCTCCCGGTGAGCTGATGGGCCAGTGCGGTGACGAGCGGCCCGAACGCCATCGCGGGGGTGACGAGCAGGACGGTGAGGCCGGTGATCGCGCCGACGTGCCTGCGCCCGAAGTAGTCCGGCCAAGCCTGCGACTGGAGCTGCTGCGAGCCGCCTATGACGAGGCCTATCGGCCACGCGGCAGCGAAGAGGGTGGCCGGCGCGTCAGCAAGGACGTACAGCGCGATGGCGAGAGAGTAGCCGAACCCCCAGAGCGTGAGGCTGGCATGCACACCGAACCGCGCGGCGACGTAGCCCCAGAACGGGCGCCCCAGCATCGCGCCGAAACCGAAGAAGGCGAACGCGCTCGACGCGAACGTCGAGGTGAGGCCTTCGTCCATGAAGTACGGCACCATGTTGGCGATGACGCCAGTGGCCGGAAACCCGGTGAGCATGAGCGATATGACGATGAGCCAGAGCGTTCGCGTGCGCACGGCCTCCCGGAGCGTCCAGCTGTCCTCGTCCGCCACGGTGCGCGAGCGGTCGCGCTGCCCCGTGCGAACCGTGCCGGGCAGGTCGCCGTCGGGGAATTGCCCGTAGTCCTCCGGCCTGCGCCGCACGATGAGCCAGACGAGCGGAGCGAGGATGCATATCTCGACCACGCCGAGGACGGCCCATCCGGCGCGCCACGAGGTCTGCTCGATGAGGATGGCGAAGACGGGAACCATGGTGAAGCCGAATACGGCCCGTCCGCCGCTGGACCAGGCGAACGCCGCCGCGCGACGGCGCACGAACCAGTTGGCGATGGCCGTGCGCGGCCCGACGATCTCCAGTCCCGTTCGCGCCGCGCCGACGCCGACTCCCAGCAGCAGGTAGTAGGCCCACGGCACGTCCGTAAACGCCAGCAGCACGAGGCAGGCGCCGCCGAACAAGGCGCTGAGCGTCATACCAAGCCGCGTCCCGCTCCTGTCGAACAGCGGGCCGAGCAGCATGCCGAGCCCGGCCGAGACGAACGTCGCGACGGTGAGGGCGCCGGTGAGTGTCGTCCGGCTCCAGCCGAGGTCGTTCTCCATCGGGACGACGAGCAGGCCGAAGAGGTAGCTGGTCGCCGCGCCGTGGGTGAAGAGGGCGAGGAACGAGACGCCGACGATCCACCATCCGCGGAAGGACGGGTAGAGCGTGATGCGTCGTGCGGGTTCGGTGCTGCTCATGGGAGAGGGTCTGCTCATTCTTGCACAGGTGGCAGGCAGTCACAGGGTGGCTCGAACAAGGTGCTCAACGCTGCCTGAATCCTGAACACCTTGTTCACTGCGTTACGAGTAAACCGGTTCCCCTATCTGAGCATCTTGAGCATCTTGTGCCGCTGTGCGCAAGGCCACGGCCTGCTTCCCGAGAAAACCGAACAAGGTGCTCAACGATTTCAAAAGTTGCCGCGCCCGACCCATAGATCCTGTCTATAGCAGCGGGGCGAGCTATAGACGCAGTCTATGGCTGGTGCGGGGTGCGTAATCATGCCTCCAGCGTAACGGACGCACGGTCGACCGGGTAAGAGGCAAGTGTCACAGTGGCAACGGATGGTCAACCGATGCCGAGGGCAATGACGACGGCGCCTCCCACGATGAGGGCCGTGGCGGTCAGCTTCACCGCGACCGCACCACGCGTCGTGACCTCGCCGAGCGCGCCGCGCCAGACGAGCGAAATGCCGATCGTGAAAACGACGAGGAAGAAGGTCCGCAGGCTGGAGAGCGCGGTGACGAGCGTGACGGGACCGAGTGAAAGCCCCCAGAGGAGCAGAAAGAGGCTCCCGTTGGCCACGAAGAACTGGTTGACGGCCATGTATCCGAGCGCGGGGCTGCGTGTGCGGAAGAACGAGATGAGGTCATCCAACGGCGCCCGCCGCAGGTTGAACGCAAGCAGGACGCTGCTGAGGGCGAACATGCGCAACGCATGCGCGAACACCACCGGCAACTCGTTCACCGCCGACTTGCCGAGTACGAAGGAACTGCCCTCTATGAGGCTTCCGAGCATGAGCAGCATGAACGTCCTGTTCGGTAAGAAGCCGCGAGAGGCGCCGGGGCCGGACGAGATGAGCACCGCGCCCCCCACGACGGCGAGGACCGCAATCCACTCGATCGCGCCCAGCCGCTCGCCGAGGAAGAAGAAGGCGATGAGCGCGGTGAAGATGGGATACGTCTGGTAGACGGGTATGGCGCGGGACACCTCCTGCGTGAAGAGCGAGTGGATGAGGATGTGCGCTCCGAGGCCGTAGAAGGCGCCGGAAAACAGCGCGAGAAGCACAGTTTCCAGAGTGGCCAACTCCGGTATGCCGAAGACGAGGAGCAGCGTGATCCCGACCAGCGGCATGGTGAACCCGATGGCGAGCGGTTCCGTGCTCGGCGTGCGGGCGTAGCGGTGGATGATGGTCTTGTCCAGGATGCCGATGCAGGCGGCGAGCGCCGCGCCGGCAAGTACTATCGCTACCCAGGACATCGGCTATCCACCCCCCACCGCTATGACGGCTACGCCACCCACGATGAGAGTGGTGGAGATGAGCTTAACCGTGACCGTTGCGGGCGTGTTGACCTCGCCCAGTGCACCGCGCCATACCAGGGAGAGGACGATGGCATAGGCGACGACAAAGAAGGTACGGAGGCCGGAGAACGCCGTCACGAGGGTGGTGGGGCCGAGCGCGAGCGCCCACAGGAACATGAACTGGCTCGCGTTGGAGATGACGAGCTGATTGAGGGCGACATAGCGGAGCGCCGGGCTTCGCGTACGGACGAACCACAGCACCTGGTCCAGGGAGCGCCGGCGCAGGTTCAACGCGAGCAGCACGCTGCCGATGGCGAGCAGACGGAGCGCGTGCGCGAACAGCACCGGCAACTCGATCACCGCCGACTTTCCGAACACGAAGGAACTGCCCTCTATGGCGCTGCCGAAGATGAGCAGTATGAACGCCCTGTCCAGCAGAAAGCTGCAACCGGACGGGTCCAAGCGGAAGGAGAGCAGCACCGCTCCTCCCACGAGAGCCAGCATCGCGAGCCACTCGACGGCGTCCAGCCGCTCGCCGAGGAAGAAGAACGCGATGAGCGCGGTGAACATGGGGTACGTCTGGTAGACAGGGATGACGCGAGAGACTTCCTGCGTGTAGAGCGTGTACACGAGGATGTGCGTGCCGAAGCCATAGAAGGCACCGGATGCGAGTGCCCAGAGCACAGCCTCCAACGTTGCGGAAGGAGGGATGCCGGTAATCGGAAGCAGGACGAGCCCGAGGAACAGCATGGTGATGCCGATCACGAGGGGCTGCAGATAGGGCATGCGGGCGTAGCGGTGGATGACTGTCTTGTCCAGAACGCTGAGGAGCGCGGCGAGCGCGGTGCCCGCCAGCACCACTGCCACCCATGACATCCGCTATGCACTCCCTAATGCGATTGCCGCGACGCCGCCCACGATGAGCGCGGTGGCACCGAGCTTGACGGCGATCACGCCGCGGGTGGTTACCTCGCCGAGCGCGCCGCGCCAGACGAGCGCCAGCGCGGTGCTGTAGATCACGAGGAAGAAGGCGCGCGCGCTCGTCAGGGCAGTGACGAGCGCCGCAGGGCCAAGTTGGAGCGCCCACAACATCAGCAGCAGTCCGGCGGTGGCGATGATGAGCTCGTTCATGGCGACGAACCGGAGCGCGGGGCTGCAGGTGCGGACGAACGTGCGCACGTCGTCCACGGACTCACTCCGGAGGTTGAAGGCAAAGAAGACACCGCCGAGCGCGATCGACCGGAGGCCGTGGGTGAAGAACACCGGCAGCTCGTCCACCGCAACCTTGCCAAACACATGCGCGCTGCCGTGTATGGCGCTGCCGATCATGAGCAGCACGAACGCCCTATCCAGCAGGAGCCTACGGACGGAGGACTCGGGCCGGAACGAGATGAGCACCGCTCCCCCAACCACGACAGCCACCGCCAGCCATTCGACCACGCCCAGGTCTTCCCCGAGGAAGAAGAAGGCGTAGATGGCGGTGAAGATGGGATAGCTCTGGAATATGGGGATGGTGCGGGAAACCTCATTCCGGTAGAGCACGTGCATGAGGAACTGCGCGCTGATACCGAAGACCGCGCCGGAGACGAGGGCCCAGAACACCGGTCCCCACGCCGCCTCCTCGGGGATGCCGACGACAGCCAGCACCACGATGCCCACCGCGGTCTGCGCGATACCGATGAGCAGCGGCAGCGTGTGAGGCGTCCTCGCGTAGCGGTAGATGACTGTCTTGTCGAAGATGCTGACGATCGAGGAGATCGCCGCACCGGCCAGTGCGATCGCTACCCAGGACAAGGTCTAGCCCGCCACTCCGTTGCCGTTCTTCTCCGCCTCGCAGCGGGAGTTCCGCACGACGTGACCCGGGAGCGCGCCGGTGTGCACGCCGCCCTCCAGCAGCACCTTCCCGTTGACGATGGTGTACGGGATGCCGTGCGCCACCTGCTTGAGCCGCATGGAGCCGCCAGGCAAGTCGTAGGCCTCCTCGGAGGGGTCGAGGCCGAGGTTCTCGTAGTCCATCACGAGCACGTCGGCCTTGCTGCCAGGCGTCAGCCTGCCCCGCCCCGGCGTGCCGAAGATGTCCGCAGGGAACGAGGTGAGGCGGCGCACGCCCTCCTCCATGGACATGATGCCCTTATCACGCACCCAGTGGCTGAGGAAGTGGACGCCGTAGCCGTAGCCGCCCTCCCGCACGACGTGCGCGCCGGAGTCGGACAGGCCGATGAGGGTATGCTCGTCGTTGAGGATGGCGGCCATCGCCTCGTCGTCGTTGTTCTGCTGGTTGCGCGCGCACCAGGTCTTCATCTCCTCCTCCACGGCGAGGTCGAGGAAGGCGTCCATTGGGCTGATGCCGCGCTGGACGCCAAGTTCGGCGGCGGTCATGCCTGCGAGGCCCATGTTCTTCTCCAGCACCGGTTTGACGATGACGACGTGGTCCCAGCGGCCGGAGAAGCCGAGGGCGGTGCTGTCGCTGTGCTCGGAGACCTCCTTCGCGAGCTGGGGGCGGAGCGAGGCGTCCGCGAAGGCGGCGACGCGTTCCGCGTTGGTGCTGTTCATGATGCGCTTCCAGGTGGGCATGAAGTTGAAGAACTCGGCGCTGTCCATCTGGAAGAAGCGCAGACCGGGGCGCGGGTTGATCTGCGGGTAGATGCGGGCTGCGCTATTCGCAGCGACGTCATCGAGGTGGGCGAGGTGCTCCCGCCACTTCTCGGGGCGAAGTACGCTCTGCGTGATGGAGAGGTAGGTCACGGGACGCCCGCTGACCTCCGACATCCTCGTGCAGATACCCTCGGTCAGTTCGAGGTCCCTCGGGTCGCCGACCTGAATGACGCCGGTATCGAGGTCCCGCAGCGCACCGGCGACGGCGTAGAGCTCGTCGATAGAGGCGACATTCGCGGGGAGAAGCTTGCCGTCCATGCCCGCGTGGCGGGGGTTGCGGTCGAACGAAATGCCGAGCGCTCCGGCATCGATGCACTCGCGCACCGCGGACTGGATCGCCTCGATCTCGTCGCCGGTGGCCTCACGCTCCTGGGAGTCGGCGCCCATGACCCATCGGCGGACGGCGGAGTGGCCGACCATGACGCCAAAGTTGATGCCGAGGTTGTTGTCGAGCGAGCGCAGGTAGTCGCCGAACGTGCGCCAACCCCAGGGCACGCCGTTCATCAGGACGTCGTAGGGGATGGCCTCGACCTTGGCGAGCATGCCGGCGAGCGCGGTCTCGTCGCCCTCGCGCACAGGCGCGAGCGTCAGGGAGCAGTTGCCGCTCACGACGGTCGTGACGCCGTTGTAGCAGGAGAACGTGCAGAGGGGGTCGAAGGTCACCTGCCCATCGTAGTGGGTGTGGTGGTCGATGAATCCGGGCGTGACGACGTGCCCACTCGCGTCGATCTCACGAGACGCGGGGCCATCCAGCAGCCCCACGGCGGCGACGCGCCCGTCCACGATGCCGACGTCGGCAACTCTTGGGGCGTCGCCCGTGCCATCCACGACGAGGCCGCCCTTGATGAGCAGGTCGAACGCCATCGCATACCTCCGCTGGAACGTTGGGGTTATAGTACACTGACGTAGTGCCTTTTGGCTTGGCAGAGACGCCAGCCAAGGCTGTTTCCAAGAGCTTGCTTGCAACACCGGAGGCAGTCACAGATGGTTGCTCACCCCACCATTACCGCGGACACGCCGCTGGACGGCAGCATGAAGCACCGCGTCCTGACTCCAAAGGTGCGGCGGCTCGCAGAGCACGCGTGGGCCATCATCCGTACCAGAGCGCTGGAGGACGGGTTCCCTGTCGAGGGCGCGTACCTGGATGTAGACGAGGACATCCTGGAGGGCCACGATCAGGCCATTGTCGTCGTGGACACGGCAGGCACGTCCAAGGAGGTCTTCGCGTTCTGGGACGAAGTCGGAGACGCGTACCAGCGGTGGGCCGAAGGCTTGGACACGAAGAGCCGGAAGACGGCACTCTACAAGATCAGGCTGTTCTTCAACTGGACGGACTGACACTGTTCCATGTTCGACCCCGAGCGATTCTATACGCAGGCGAGGCGTCTCGTTCAGCACAGCGGAGAGGAAGAGGACTACAGATCAGCCATCAGTCGTGCGTATTACTCTTGCTACCTCACTGCACGCAATAACTTGTTCGGTGTCGATGGCGCAAGGATGAGAGCGGAAGAGTCGCTTCACTGGTTCGTAGCCAGCGCGATAACGGAAAAGAGGGTGTCCGACAAGTTGAACCAGTTGCGGCAGATGCGTGTCCAAGCGGACTACTACACCAATCCACAGAACCGCCGAACACGAGCAATCTTCAAGCTGCACCGCGTGAACAGTTGGGCAGGGCTCGCAGAAAGGTCGCTGGAGATTGCCCAAGAGCTTCTGCCCGAACTCAAAGCACTGAACTCCGTTCGGTAAACGAGGCTGTTCCAAGCACGACTGCGCGTACCGTCCACTAGTCCGCCAGCGCCTCAGCAACCTCCGCCTCGGTGAGGCCGTAGACCTCCATCGCCTTCTGCGGGGTGACGAGGCCGTCCTGCAGGTCTCCCTTGACGAGCTCGCGGTCTCGTTCGGCGGGAGGCAGGACGCCGCCGCCGCCGCCCGTCTCGATGCTGAAGACCTCGCCGGGTTGCATGCCGAGGTTGGAGGCGATGCCCGGGTAGCGCTCCTCGCGGTCCGTGCCGGGGTGGACGACGACGTAGGCGTTGGAGCCGTTGCCGCCGCCTTCCATGCCGGCCGCCTCCCGCTTGGCCGCGCCGCCGGAGAGACGGCCGCCGGAGCGCACCTTGTACTCGCGCACGTAGCCGGGGCCGCCGCGCGACTTGCCGTCGCCGCCGGTGTCGGGCAGCACCTCGAAGCGGGTCATGTCGACGGGGAACTCGGACTCGATGATCTCGACGCTCGTGAAGCGTCCGCCGCTGGCGCGCGCGCCGACGCCGGAGAAGCCGTCGCCGCCGTCCCACGCGCGGGCGCCGGCGTCCATCAGCTCGTACTGCACGTACTGGCGGTCGGCGTCGCCCTGGTAGCCGATGACGATGGAGCTCTGCGTGGAGCCGTGTGCGAGGGTGGGCTGCCCGGCGGCCTTCGCGACGGCGGTCATGATGACGCTCTCGGCGATGGCCATGGTCTTGGAGTAGAAGCCTACAGGGCCGGGGAACTCCGGCGAGATGATGCTGCCCGGCCGAAAGCGGCATTCGATGGCGCTGGCGAGACCGTGGTTGATGGGGAGGTAGGGATCGGTCATGCAGATGACGCCGTTGTAGACGAGGCCCCGGATGAACGGCTCGCGCACGTTGATGGGGGCTGAGGCCTGGTCGCCGGTGGCGGTGAAGTCGAGGATGAGCCGGTCGCCCTCCTTGATGGCGGCGGCGTGCAGGCGTATGGGTTTGCCGGGGTTGGAGGGGTCGTCCACCCAGGTCTCGGACTCGCTGACGCCGTCCTTCCAGCGGGAGATGTACTCACGGGCCTGCTGCTCCGTGCGCTCGCCGAGGTCGTCGAACATCTGGAGGAGCGTGTCCTTGCCGTAGGTGCGGAGGGCGTCCTTCACGCGCTCCTCACCGATGGTGAAGCAGACGCCGGCCTTGGCGGAGAGGTCGCCTATCATCATCTCCGGCACGCGACTGTTAGCGCGGACGAACGTAGCGGTGTCCTGCACGAGCTCGTAGTTGCGCATGTAGCGCACCGGCATGATCTGCAGCCCCTCTCCGAAGATGTCGCGGGAGGTGGCGTTGCGGCTGCCCGCCGAAACGCCGCCGATGTCCGGCGTGTGGCCCATGCTGACGGCGAAGCCGATGACCTCTTTCTCGTGGAATATGGGGGTCATGATGACCATATCGTTGGCGTGGGGGCAGCCGCTGTAATAGGGGTGATTCGCAAGGAAGGCGTCGCCTTCGGCCATGTCGTCGAGGGTGTAGAACTGCAGCAGCCCCTTGATGGACTCCGGGTAGGCAGCCATGTGTCCGGGGTGGAACGACTGGCCGACGAGCCGCCCCTGCCTGTCCAGGACCCCGCAACTGAAGTCGTGCGACTCGCGGACGATGGTGGAGTAGCCGGTGCGGAAGACAGCCTTCTCCATCTCGCGGACGATGCCGTCCAGCCGGGCTCGGAGCACTTCGTAGGTGATGGGGTCAACGCGTGCCATGCGGAACCTCCCTATGTCACATCGATGATGATGTTCAGGTACTCGTCCACCAGGGCGCGCTGGCCGGGGTAGACGACGGTGGTCGAGTCCAACTGGTCGACGATGGCCGGGCCGTCGAAGC
>DAOUHP010000172.1:0-22280 GCA_034428575.1 Dehalococcoidia bacterium
TGCTTCCGGGGGCGGCGGTAATGGTCCAGGATGATGTCCTTGTAGAGGTCATCGAGCCTGTCGGGCATCTGCATCGCTGAAGTACTCCATCGTGTGCCTGAGCGCGGAGATGAGCACGTCCACCTCCTGCTCCGTATTGTAGAGGTAGAAGCTCGCCCGCGCGGTCGCCGGGACGTGCAGCTTGCTCCGCACCAGCGGCATCGCGCAGTGGTGCCCCGCGCGTATCGCGACACCGAAGCTGTCCAGCACCTGGCTGATGTCGTGCGGGTGGATGCCGCTCATGTAGAAGGAGACGACGCCACCCCGCACCGACAGGTCGGTCGGGCCGTAGGTCTCCACGTCCTCCAGTTCCCGGAAGCGTTCGAGCGCGTAGCCGGTGAGCGCTATCTCGTGCTCACGGACCTGCTCCATGCCGAGGCTGCTCAGGTAGTCGACCGCCGCGCCGAGCGCGATGGCATCCGCGATATTCGGCGTCCCCGCCTCGAACTTCATCGGCGGGCGGTTCCAGGTCGCGCTCTCGTACGTGACTTCCAGCACCATCTCCCCGCCGCGCAGGAACGGCTCGACCTCGTCGACGACGTCGGGTGAGACGTAGAGAGCCCCGATGCCCGTGGGTCCCGCCATCTTGTGGCCGGAGAACGCCATGAAGTCGCAACCGATCTCCTGCACGTCCACGGGCATGTGCGGGACGCTCTGCGCGGCGTCCACCAGCACGCGCGCCCCGACACGATGCGCCGCTTCCGCAATCTCCTTCACCGGCGTGATGGTGCCGAGCACGTTGGACATGTGCGTGAGCGCAACCAGCCTCGTGTTGGGCGTCAACAGGTCGTCGAGGTCGGACAGGTCGAGCGTGTAGTCCGCTCCGACGGCCATCAAGCGCAACTCAGCGTTGTTCACCTGCGCGACGTGCTGCCAGGGCACGAGGTTGGAGTGGTGCTCCATCTCCGTGCTGACGATGCGGTCGCCCGCGCCGACGCGCTCCGCCGCCCAGGTGTGCGCCACGAGGTTGATCGCCTCCGTGGTGTTGCGCACGAAGATGATGTTCTCAGGCGACGGCGCGTTGATGAAAGCGGCGACCTTCTCCCGCGCCTCCTCGTAGGCCACGGTCGCTTCCATCGCCAACGTGTGCGCGCCGCGATGGACGTTCGCGTTGTACTGCTCGTAGTAGTCAACGAGAGCGGCGATGACGGACGCGGGCTTCTGCGACGTAGCCGCGTTGTCCAGGTAGACCAGCGGCACGTTGTTGACCATGCGGTTGAGGATGGGAAAGTCCTTCCGGACCTGCGCGATGTCGTACATCATGCGCTCCCGCTCAGGCTTGCGGCGACGGCCTGCTCCACGTGCTGCCGCACCGCGCCGTCCTCGATGGCCTCCAGCACCTCGCTGACGAAGCCATGCACGAGCAGGTTGCGCGCCACGTCCTCGCCGATGCCCCGGCTCTTCAGGTAGAACAGCGCGTCGGCGTCCATTTGACCGACCGCCGCGCCGTGCGTGCAGGTGACGTCGTCGGCGTAGATCTCCAGCTTGGGCTGTGTGTCCACCTCCGCTTCGGAGGAGAGCAGGAGGTTCTTGTTGACCTGGTGCGCAACAGTCTGCTGCGAGTCCGGCCTGACGAGCACGCCTCCGGCGAATACGCCGTGCGACGCATCGCCCAGTATGCCTTTGTAGACCTCATTGGACGACGCTCCGGGCGCGGCGTGGTCCACGAACGTCTGGTTGTCCACGTGGCGCCCCCCGGTGCCGTAGTACAGCCCGCAGAGGTTGATGCTCGCGCCCGACGCGCCCAGAAGCGTCGCGGTCTCGCGGCGCACCAGGCGTCCTCCGAGGTCGACGGCCACCGATGCGATGCGGCTGTCGCGCGCCTGCTCCATGCGGGTCGTCGCGATGTGGAACGCGTCGTTGCTCTCACACTGCAACGTACAGAGGCGAAGCGATGCGCCGGGGCTGGTGACGACCTCCGTGAGGGCGTTCGTGAGGTATGTGCCGCCGTCCAGGCTGTGGAAACTCTGCAGCACGGTGGCGCTGCTGTCCGCGCCCGCGGCGATGAGCACGCGGGGGTGCGTGACGACCGCCTCCGCGCCGGTGGAGATGAAGAGCAGGTAGATGGGCTCCGGCACGAAAGTGCCGTCCGGTATCTGCACGAACGCGCCGTCGCGCAGGAACGCCGTGTTGAGCGCGGTGAACGCGTTGCCCGACGCCGGAGCGAGCCGTCCCAGGTGTTCGCGCACGAGCGGCACGCGATATTCGATGGCATCGGCCAGTCGCCCCACGACCGGTCCGTCGCCGCGTCTTGGGAGCACGTCGCTGTGCAGGCCGGCCTCGCTCACTGGCTCGGTGGAGAGCCCCGGCTCGTAATGGCCGTCGACGAACACGAGTTGGTGGACGCGCGGGCAGGGGAGCTCGTACATGCGGAGGTCGACGCGGGTGGCGTCAGGCGCGTACTCAGCGAGCGCGAACGTCGCGTCGGCTATCGGTCGGACGTTGGTGTACTTCCACGGCTCGTTGCCCTTGCGGGCGGTGGGGAAGCCGAGGCGTTCGAAGTCGCCGAACGCGCTTCTGCGGACGTCCCGCAGCCAGGCGGGGCTGATCTCCGCGCCGTTGTGCTCGAAGCGGCGGAACTGTTCTGACCAGGATGCGGTGGCGGTCGCTTGCTGGGTCATCGGAGCGTCAGGCGCCTGTCCCCGCCGCGAGCCAGTCGTAGCCGCGCTCCTCGATCTCCTTCGCGAGCGCCCTGCCGCCGGAGCGCGCGATGCGGCCGTCGATGAGCACGTGGACGTGGTCCGGTTCGAGGTAGGACAGGATGCGGTCGTAGTGCGTGACGAGGATGGTGGACGTGCCGGGTACGCTGAGGTCCGTGATGCCGCGTGCAACTTCGCGGAGCGCGTCTACATCCAGCCCGGAATCGATCTCGTCCAGGATGCGCAGCCGCGGCTCCAGCACCGCCATCTGCAGCACCTCGTTCCGCTTCTTCTCGCCGCCGGAGAATCCCTCGTTGACGGCGCGCTTGGTCATTGCGGGTTCCATCTCGACGGCCTTTACCTTGCTGCGGATCAACCGGTCGAACTTCAGCGGGTCGAGCTGTTCTTCGCCTGCGCTCTTGCGCAGTTCGTTGTAGCCCGCGCGCAGGAAGTGGTCCATCCGGACTCCCGGTATCTCTATCGGGTGCTGGAACGAGAGGAAGAGCCCCCTGCGGGCGCGCTCCTCTGCCGGCAGGGCCAGCAGGTCCTCGCCCTCGAACGTGACGCTGCCCGCAGTAACCTCGTAGCCCGGACGCCCCGCCAGCACGTACGCGAGCGTGCTCTTGCCGGAGCCGTTCGGTCCCATGATGGCGTGCGTCTCGTCCACGCCGACGCTCAGGTCGACGCCCTTCAGTATCTCGATGCCGTTCACATCGGCGCGCAGTCCACGTACTTCGAGCATCAGCCGACCGTTCCTTCGAGGTTGACTTCGAGCAGCCGGTCCGCCTCGACGGCGAACTCGAGCGGCAGCCGCTTCACCACGTCCCGTACGAAGCCGTTGACGATGACGGACTGCGCGTCCTCCCGCGCGAGCCCGCGCTGCTGGCAGTAGAAGAGTTGGTCCTCGCTCACCTTCGTTGTGGACGCCTCGTGCTCCACGCTTGCGGACCGGTTCTGCACCTCGATGTACGGCACGGTGTGCGCGCCGCACCGGTCGCCGATGAGGAGCGAGTCGCACTGAGTGTAGTTGACCGCGTTCTCCGCCTTCGGCATCACTTTCACGAGGCCCCGGTACGTGTTGTTGCCGTGGCCCGCGGAGATGCCCTTGGAGATGATGCGGCTGGACGTGTTCTTCCCGATGTGCGTCATCTTCGTGCCGGTGTCGGCCTGCTGGCGCCCCTTGGCGAGCGCGACGGAGTAGAACTCGCCGGTCGAGTTATCCCCCTGCAGCAGGACGCTGGGGTACTTCCAGGTGATGGCGGAGCCCGTCTCCACCTGCGTCCACGAGATGCGCGAGCGGTCGCCCGCACACTTTCCGCGCTTCGTGACGAAGTTGTAGATGCCGCCCTTGCCGTTGTCGTCGCCGGGGTACCAGTTCTGGATCGTCGAGTACTTGATCTCCGCGTCGTCCAGCGCGACGAGCTCCACGACTGCGGCGTGCAGTTGGTTCTCGTCGCGCATCGGCGCGGAGCAACCCTCCAGGTAGCTCACGTACGCGCCCTTGTCCGCGATGATGAGCGTGCGCTCGAACTGTCCGGACCCCTCCGCGTTGATGCGGAAGTACGTGGATAGCTCCAGCGGGCAGCGGACGCCCGGCGGGATGTAGACGAACGAGCCGTCCGAGAACACCGCGGAGTTCAGCGCCGCGTAGAAATTGTCCGAGTGCGGGACGACGGAGCCGAGGTACTTGCGCACGAGCTCCGGGTGCTCCTTCACGGCCTCAGACACCGACGAGAAGATGACGCCGTACTTCGCCAGCGTCTCCTTCGCCGTGGTCATGATGCTCACGCTGTCGAAGAGGGCGTCCACCGCCACGCCCGCGAGCCGCTTCTGCTCTTCCAGCGGGATGCCCAGCTTCTCGTAGGTCTTCAGGATCTCGGCGTCGACCTCGTCGAGGCTGTCGAGTTCCAGCTTCGGCTTGGGCGCGGCGTAGTAGCGTATCGACTGGAAGTCGATGGGCGGGTGGCTCACGTTCGCCCAGGAGGGGAGTTGGGCATCGCCCAGGAGGCGCATGAAGTGTTTGTACGCCCTCAGCCGCCAGTCGAGCAGCCACTCCGGTTCGCCCTTCCGCTCGGATATCCACCGCACGATCTCTTCGCTGAGGCCGGGCGGCGCGGACTCCTCCTCCACCTCGGTCGTCCACCCGTACTTATACGACTGTTCGGCGAGTTCTTGAACGGTGCGGTTAGTCATTTGTGCGAAGTCTCGTCATTCCCGCCCCTTCCGTCATTCCCGCGAAGGCGGGAATCCAGGGCGACCGGCTGGGCGTCTGCTCCCCTCTCCCTACAAGGGGAGAGGGTTAGGGTGAGGGTACTCTGGGGGGTGGGGCGGAAGCGGTTGCGCAAGGGTCTCCTCAGGGGAGGGAAGGCGTATTGTCGACTCCTTAGGTCAACAATAGGCTATGGCCGCTGCCTGAACCTGTCAAGGAGCGAGCGCACCTTGCGCCTGGGTGTGTTCGGGTCTTCCCGAAGGTACGCAGTGCTGTCCCTCATGCGCTTCCGCCGCGCGCGCCGCGTGAGATATGCCCCCAGCGCCTCTCGGGACGTGTGCCGGAACGCATAGCCCGTCTCCGCCCTGAATCTCTCAGTGCTCACGGTCCAGGGCCATCGGATGAAGTCCAGCCCAACCGACGGCGAGTCCCCCTGCGCACGTACGCGCCACGCGAGGCCCGTCAGGCCATAGGCGAGCGGGGCGGGGAGCCGGACCAGCAGCTTCCTCGCGAGCGACGCGACCTCTCTCCAGCGCACGCTGCCTGGCCCGGCGACGTTGTACACGCCGGGATGCGGCTCCGTTGCGAACTGTAGGAGCACCTCCGCGAGGTCGTCTTCGTGGACGAACTGCATCGCCGGGTCGTCGCCGTACACGCCGATCAGCAGCGGCTTGTCCAGCGCGCTCGTGATGAAGTTGGCCGCGTTCGGCCCCATCACGACACAGCCGCGCAGGATGGAGACGCACGCCTCCGGGTGCGCGTCGGCGTAGGCCTGGAAGAGCGCCTCGCAAGCGGCCTTGTCCTCCGCGTAGGCGAAACCATCGGGAGGGTGCAGCGGCGCGTCCTCAGTCAGCTCGGACGGGTTGTCCGGACGCGGACCGTACACCGTCGCGCTCGACATGAGCACGACGCGTCCAACGCCCGCGCTTGCGCAGGCGCGCAGCACGCTTTCGCCGCCGCCGACGTTGATACGCCTGCCTTCCGCGCGGTCGCGAAGCTGCCGCAGCACGAACCCCAGGTGGACGACCGCCTCCGCGCCCGCGAACGCCTCGTCGAGCGGAGCGGTCATGTCCTGCCGAAAGTGGGTGTAACGTTCGTGTTGGATGCGGGCGTGGCGCACGTCCACGCCGGTCACGCGCTCGATGTCCCGCACCTCGAGCAGGCGCCGGACGAGGCGCATTCCGATGTAGCCGGAGGCCCCGGTGACGGCGACGACGCGCGGCGCGCTCAACCCGCGCTGCGCTCCGGTGCGACGGCCTCGTCATTGAAGTCGAAGCCGAGCTCGCCGAGGCCTGCGACCTCAAATCCCATGCCGACCTTGTGGGGTCCTGGCGCGACGGCCCCGCCACGGTAGGAGATGGTCGTCGTCTTATTCATCGCGAGGGTGAAGGGCACGCTCTCCGAAACCGCGTCGAAGACGGTCTCTTGGCCGTCGATCTCGAACGAGGACGCCGTAAGGTCCAGTGGTTCGCCGTCCAGTGTCAGGGGCAGCATGCGTTTCGCGTAACCGGAGCCCAGCTTGTTCTGCAGCTGGAACGTGAAGCCGTCGGCCGTCGCGGTGAGGCTGCCCTTCACGTAGAGCCTGCGGAGGAGGAACGGGGGGACCTTCATGCGCCCTCCGTTTGATCCCCTCTCCCTTGAGGGGAGAGGGTTAGGGTGAGGGTGAACCGGCGGGGCGGGGTGGGCAGACTATGCAAGCGTCCCCACCGTAGGACAGGGTCGGAGCCTGCTCCGCACTTGATGCAGGGGTGAGGGCTGGCATGGGAGGCGTGACCTGATGCCGCCTGGTCCCCTCTCCCTTGAGGGGAGAGGGTTAGGGTGAGGGTGATCCGGCGGGGCGAGGTGGGCAGACTATGCAAGCGTCTCCACCGTAGGACAGGGTCGGAGCCTGCCCCGCACTTGATGCGGGGGTGAGGGTTGGCATGGGAGGCGTGACCTGATGCTGTCTGGTCCCCTCTCCCATGAGGGGAGAGGGTTAGGGTGAGGGTGAACCGGCGGGGCGGAGTGGACAGAGTATGCAAGCGTCCCCACCGTAGGACAGGGTCGGAGCCTGCTCCGCACTTGATGCGGGGGTGAGGGTTGGCATGGGAGGCGTGACCTGATGCTGTCTGGCCCCTTCCCCCTTGATGGGGGAAGGTTCGGATGGGGGTAACCGTGGTTGCGTGGCGACCGCTCATGCGCTCTCAACCCTCCGGTTCATGCGGAAGAGAGCCGTCTCGGTCTCGATCGCCTCGTGGGGTAGTGTTTTGGGTGTACCAAAGGTCTTAGCCGCCGCATAGATGTGCGCGACGTGCTCGGCAAGCTGGCAGACGTGCAGCGCCTCCGCGAGGCTGCTCCCCACGCCTACCAGCCCGTGGTTCCGGATGAGCGCCGCGTTCCGCTCGCCGAGCGCGGCAACGACCGCGTCGCCGAGCTCCTCCGTGGCGGGGAACGCATAGTCGGAGACCTGGATGCTGTCGCCCAGGACGATGACCATCTCGTCGATCAGGGGTGGAAGCGGCTCCCCGGCCACCGCGAGCGCGCTCGCGTAGACGGAATGCGTGTGCATCACCGCGCGTACGTCGGGCCGGGCGCGGTAGATCGCCACGTGCATGAGCATCTCGGTCGACGGCAGGCCGTCGCCCTCGACGGCGTCGCCCTCGAAGTCGGTGACGACCACCTCGTCGAGGCCCATCGTCTCGTAGTCCTTGCCTGCCGTCGTGATGGCGAGCAGGTCCTCGCCCCTGACGCGCGCGCTGACGTTGCCGGACGATCCCACGACGAGGCCGCTGCGGTGCATCGCCCGCGCAGCCTCCATCACCTCGCGCCGCAACTGCTCGTATGTGGTCCCGTTGGAGGTCATCTCGGTTTAAGCATAGCAGCGTGCACCGCTCGTATGGGCAACTGTTCCCCTCTCCCTCGAGGAGACCTTTGCATAACTGGCGGAGGGCGGTGGAGTTGTCTGCTCCCTCTCCCGATGGCGGGAGAGGGCTGGGGTGAGGGTTGGAGGAGCGAGGGGGGATGCCATAGGTTACACAAGGGTCTCTCGAGGGGAGAGGGTTAGGGTGAGGGTGAACTGGGGTGAGGCATGGGGACCATGGGGAGTCTTGCCATGTTGAGCGGAGCCCGCGCTTTAGCGCGCAACATCCTCTCAGGAAGCATTCGTGTATCGCGCTCAGCTTGCGCCGCGCTGCCTGCGTTGGCTCACCCTCTTTTCCTTGCCAGGCTCCGTCAGTGCCATAAACTCGACCCGGGTTGCGGGCTGTGCGAACCCGGGGTAGGTTTGCGTTGGATGATCAGGGTAGTGAAACAGGAACACCGAGTGCCAACAGCGCGCCCTGACCCTTTAACTCCTCGCCGAATCATCGTCGGCCAGCCTTTCGATCTGGCTGACATACTGGACGGGACACAGGACTTCCGTTGGTTCCTTAGACAGGACGGCTGGTATTCCGGGGTGCTTGATGGAAACCTGGTCCACCTCCGGCAGGCCGGAGGTTTCTTGGAATACCGGGCCGAGACGGACCTGGCCGACCTGCTGGGGCGCTACTTCCGACTGGACGATGACCTTGATTCGGCTCGTGCCGAACTTGCTGCCATCGATGGGCGCATCGCAGGGTTGGTCGAGAAGCACCCCTATCTGCGCGTCCTGCGCCAACCGGACCTCTGGGAGTGCATGGTTGCCTATATCTGCTCGGCGAATAACAGCGTTGTCCGTATCGGCAAGATTGTCGAGATGATGGCGGGCCAACTGGGGCATCCGGTGAACCTGGGCAGCGACGTGCGCCATACGTTCCCGTCGCCCGCCGTAGTGTTGGAGGCTGGGGAGGGAGAACTGGCCCGGATGCAGTTGGGCTTGAACCGCCACGTCAAGATCGTTGCTGCGGCGAAGAGGATTTGCGATGGAGCGTTGGACCTACAGCGTCTGGCGCAGTCCCGGGTGCCCTATCTCCAGGCGAAACGGGAGTTGATGGAATGCTATGGAGTGGGGCCGAAGATCGCCGACTGCATTGCCCTGTTCGCCCTGGACAAGCCGGAAGCGTTCCCTCTGGACACATGGATAAGGCGAGCCCTGGCCGCGTATTTCCGTGGCGAGGAACGTCCCGTCGGCGCCGGGTTGGTCAGGTGGGCACAGGACCACTTCGGGCGCAATGCCGGGCTTGCCAGTCAGCTGTTATTCGGTGGGCGCCGCATGGGGTAGCCCAGCCACCCGCAAGCGCACGAAGTGACTATGGTGACATCCGCCCCTTTCGCGGTCGCCCCGAGCCTCGGTACCCTGTTCTTGGTCGCCGTACCACCGCCCCCGGACACCACCACGGAGCCCCTGTCGGAAACTGTCGGATAGTGTCGATTACCTGTCGGTTTCTGTCGGATTCGCTGTCGGAAGATGCGGGGTCGCTGTCGGGCGCAACAGGCAGTTCCAGGAGTGAGAACCGGCAGTATCCGACAGTTTCGAGAAAAACGCCTTGGTGACCTACAGCTCCTCGGTCAGCGCGTCGAGCCGCTCACGGAGGCGCAGCCAGCGCTCGTACGACTCCCCGCACTCCCGCGAGCGCGGGCCGGGCTCGACGCTCACGCCGTTCGCGGCGAGGTCGGCGCAGCGGGCCGCCAGTTCGTTCGCGGGCGTCGTCGCCAGCGCCGCCGCGCCGGTTGCGGTCGCGCTGCGGTGCACGCGCACCGGCTCGCCCAATGTGTCCGCCAGCAGCTGCGGGAAGACTGCGCTCTCAGCCATCCCGCCCGTGAGCGCTACCTCTCGTGGTCCCGTCCCCGCGACGCTTCGCGCGAGTGCGAGGCTTTCCCGTATGGCGAACGCGGCGTTCTCGACTGCGGCGCGGGCGATGTCGGCGGCGTCCAGTCCTTCCTGCGTGACGGGAGAGGGCAAGAGCACGCCGCCCATAGTGATGCCGGGGTTGGCAAGGTCGATCGCCCTCGGGCCGAGAAACGCGGCCACGGGGCGCCCGCTCTCGAACGCCGAGCGCGCCAGCGCGTCGAACCGCTCGTGCGATACGCGTGGCGCGAGCAGGCGCCGCACCGTGTCGAGCGTCCGCCCGGTCTCGCCGGAGTGCGCCTCCACCGTCCACTTCCCGTGGACGCCGTGCATCGAAGCCCACGTCCGCGCCTCCGGGTCGAACGCGGGCGAAGGTGTCGTTACGTGTACCGGCGCGCTCCATCCGGCGGAGCAGGCCGCCGCGCCGTCCGTGGCCGCGCCGCAGCCGACAGTCGCGGCGTGCGAGTCAGGCCCCGCGAGGTGCACGGGTGTCGCGCGCGGTAGGCCGGTCGCCTCGGAGGCCTCCGCCGTCAGCTGCCCGACGGGTTCGTCCGGCGACAGCAGGTCCGGCAGCAGATCGAGCGGTACGCCGAGTTCGCCAAGCAGCGTCCCGGCCGGCTTGCCGGACGTCACGTCCAGCAACCCGGCCTCTGCGAGCCCCAGCCCGGTCTCGGCGAGCGTTCCGGTCAGCAGCAGCGCGGCCCAGGCGTCCAGCCCCGCCGTCTTCGCGATGCGCCGCGCTGTCCGGGGACGGCTCTCGCGCCACCAAGCATACTTGGCCGGCGCGAACAGCATGGAGGGCAGATGGCCCGTCGTGCTGTAGATGAGCCTGCCGTGAGCATCGTCCATCACTCCGCCCTGGAACACCGCGCGGGTGTCCCTGTTGGCCCCGACGCTCACGGTCGCCAGGCGCTCGTCGACGAAGCACGTCGCGAGGCGCTGCGCGGTGACCGCGACGGCGGCCACGTTCCGCGGTCCGGCGGCCTGCGCTCCCTGCGCCAGCACACGCAGCAGCCGCTCCCGGAGCAGCCGGGGGTCGTAGCCGTGTGCCAGCGTCCCGGCGCGGTCGCTCGTGGCGGGGTAGGGGGCACGCGCGACTTCCAGTGGCGCGCCGCCGCCCTCCAGTGGCGCGCGGCCATCGAGCGGGACGAGCGCGCACCGCAGGCGGCTGCTGCCGAGGTCGAGCACGAGTATCACGCGCTGCATCACACGCCGCCTGCACGAGAGTCTGGACTGCCCGGTTCCTTCCCCCTTGATGGGGGAAGGTTAGGATGAGGGTGAACGTCCGGTGCCCTCTTCCTGCAGGGGGATGAGTGTGCCGCCCCTCCGGGGCGGGGGGTGAGGGCATTCCGGGGCGGGGCCGCGGGGGGTGCCTGCCCCCCTCTCCCAATGGTGGGAGAGGGGCCGGGGGTGAGGGTTGGCATCACGCGCTGCATAGTGCGCGGAAGCCTACCACCCACCTGCCAACGCCGCATTGACCGGCGCACGCCGATTCGGTAGAAAGACTCCATGAAGAACGGGTTCAAGGTCCTCGACAGCGACATCCACGTCATCGAACCGGCGAGCCTCTTCGAGGACTACCTCGAAGCGCCCTTCCGCTCGCGCATGCCCGTTATGCAGCGAAGCGACGTCACCGGCGTCGACACCTGGGTGATTGACGGCAAGCCGTTCCCGCTCTGGAACGAATGGCCGGAGTTCGCCAAAGCGAACGCGCTGCTCAAGACGAAGAAGGAACGGACGCCGTTCCAGGTGAAGGCGTTCGAGCACGGGTTCGACGCCCCGACCACGCTCGAAGCGATGGATATCGAGGGCGTCGATGTCGCCGCGTTGTTCCGCACCAACGGCGGCACGTGGATCGTGGGGCTGGACGACCTCGAACCGGACTACGCCGCCGCCCTCTGCCGGGCCTACAACAACTGGATGCGCGACTACTGCGCCATCGACTCCGACCGGCTGAAGGGTATCGCTCTCCTGCCGCTGCAGGCGCTCGACCTCGCCATCGAAGAGGCGCGCCGCGCCGTGACGGAGCTGGGCTTCGTGGGCATTACCGTCCACACGGAGCCGGTCAACGGTCGTCTGCTGTACGACGAAGAGGTGGAGCCGCTCTGGGCCGAGGTCGAGCGGCTCGGGGCAGCGGTCTGCCTGCATGGCACGTCGACGGCGCCGGGGAGGGAGGACATCAGCAGGAAGTTCCTGCGGCACCCGTCGCCCCGGACGATGACCCACGCGCTCAGCTTCCCCACCCAGATCATGGGCGCGATGGCCGGGCTGACGATGACCGGCGTGCTGGAGCGGCACCCCGCGCTGCGCGTCGCGTTCCTGGAGGCCAACTGCGGCTGGCTTCCCTGGCTTCTCTACCGCCTGGACGACCAGCATGCCAAGTACATGGAGACGGACCTGTCCCTGCAGCCGAGCGAGTACTTCCTGCGTCAGTGCGTCCTCTCTATGGAGGCGGACGAAGAACTCGCGGCGGACGTCATGGAGCGCTACGGCAACGACATCATGGTCATCTCCACCGACTACCCGCACCCGGACAGCGCCTTCCCCCACGCCATGGACGAATTCTTCGAGCTCGACCTGCCCGACGAGTCCCGCCGCAAGGTGCTCTGGGACAACTGCGCCCGCCTCTACGCCCTCGAAGGCTAGGCGCGGCGTGGTAATCTACTGCCATGGGGCACGCGGAAGCGCAAGCCGCTCTTGACAGGGCACGCAGGCAATGGGAGAGGGTCAGCAACGCCGCTGGGCCACCTGAGGACCACGAGGAGGCCGTTACGTGGGCGTTCTACGCATACGAGAACAGCGTGGTCGCGGCGGCTGAGGCGCTGGGCCTCACGTGGAGAAGGGTGCACTACGACAAGGCAGCAGTTGCGCGCCGGTTGCACGCGGATGGATACGTGCGGAGCGACATCGGCGGTGAGTTGGAGCGGCTGAACGAGTTGAGGAAGGACGTCCAGTACGGTCTCCCCGGCATCGACTTGCTCGATGTTGACCTTGAAGATCTTGTCTCGGAATTGGAGGCATTCATCGACGAGGTGGCGGGGCTCCTTGCTTCGGCAGGTGACCAATGAGATCAGGACACGAGGAATACGGAGACTGGCTTCTCCACTTGTTGGAAGGTGCGGGGCTGAGTAAGAACGCCTCTGTCATCCTGATAGGGTCGGCGGCTCGCGGCGTCGAGACCTGGCGGAGCGACGTCGACCTGCTCGTCGTGTTTACGGGAGAGGAACGGCTCAGCATTCGGCCCCCGATCGACGTCCATCTCCAGCAGGAGAGCAGGGCCCATTTCCTGCAACGCCTCGGCGAGGGCGACGACTATCCTGCCTGGGCGCTGCTGTATGGGAAGATGCTGCACGATCCCGACGGGTGGTGGGCACGGACCGCAGCGGACGAATGGGCGCACCCGCATACCCCGGACTGGACCGCTAAGGTAGCGCGGGCAGGGAAGTCGCTGAGATGGGCGCGGGAACTCCTGGACACTGGCGACACGGACGCCTTCGAGGAGCAATGCCTGTACGCCGCCAGCCACCTTGCGCGCGCCCTGCTCCTGAAACGGGGAATCATGCCGCTTTCCCGGCCGGAGATGGCAGACCAGGTGCGGGAGTTCGCCCCGGGGCTTGCCCGCGCCCTGGACGACCTCGCCGAGGGCGGTCTGCCGTATGCACAGGCCGTCGCCGTTCGGGAGACGGTGGAGGATGGACTGCGCCGCTTGCTGCCGGCCCCGTCCCTTCTTCCTTGAGCGCAGGCAGGAACCTCGCATTCCCCTCAGGCGGGCAGCTGGAACTACTGCCGGTGTAGAATACGGATCGGAAGAGGAGAACGGGATGATAGCGAGGATACCCTTGGTGCTGGAGCCTCAGCCCGAAGGCGGCTACACCGTCACCTCTCCCTTGTTGCCGGAGCTGATAACTGAGGGCGATACCGTTGCCGAGGCCCTGGAGAATGCGGAGGACGCGTTCGCGGCGGTAGCGGAGATCTACGAGGACCGGGGGCGTCCGTTGCCCTGACCCCGCAGCCGACCCCACACGTCCGGGTTGACGAGCCGCAACGGCTGCTCGCCCCGAGCGAAGCGCTCGAAGTCCTCGGCTACCATCGCCGAATGCCGCTCGATCGTCTCCCACGTCGCCCCGCCGATGTGCGGCGTCAGCAGCACGTTCGGCAGGCCGAGGAATGGCGAGTCCGGCGGGATGGGATGCGCCTCGTGCACGTCGAACGCGGCCCCGGCGAGTCTGCCCGAGACGAGCGCCGCCGCCAGCGTCGCCCGGTCAGCGACCGACGAGTTGGTGACGTTCACGAGGTAGGCGCCGGGCTTCATCGCCGCGATGCGGGTCTCGTCCAGCATGCCGAGCGTCTCGTGTGTGTCTGGCACGTGCATCGACACGAAGTCCGATGCGGCGAGCAGCGCTTCGAGTGCGGCCATCTCCACGCCCTCAGTCTCGGTTACGTACGGGTCGTACGCGAGGATGCGCATCCCGAACCCTGCGGCGATGCGCGCCACGGCGCGCCCTATCGCTCCGAAACCCACGATCCCCAGCGTCGCGCCCGAAAGCTCACGCCCACGGAAGCGGACGTACGGCTCGGTGGGGTCCTCCCACTGCCCCTCCCGCACGTATCGCTCTCCCGTGCTCGTGTGACGGGCGAGCGCGAGCATCTGCGCGACCGCGAACTCGGCGACGGCCTGCGCGTTCCGCGCGGGCGTGCGCACCACGGCGATGCCGTGCTCGGTCGCAGCGTTGAGGTCGGCGTGGTGGAGGTCGCCGCGGCAGATGGCGGCGATCCGCAGTCCAGGAGCGGCGTCGAACAGCCCCTCGAAGAGGAAGTCGGCCTCCACTATGAGAGCGTCGAAGTCCTCGTCGGTCAGCCGAGCGCCCAGCTCCTCCGGGTCCCAGAGCGTGCGCGTCTCCGTCCATGGCTCGTGCACGACACGCCCGAGCGCGGCGAGGCGGGCGAGTCCCTCGCTGGAGAACGGCGCAAGCACGAGCGTGTTCATCGAACCCCTGGTCCCTTCCCCCTTGATGGGGGAAGGTCAGGATGGGGGTGAGCGCCGGGTCCCCTCTCCCTAGAGGGGAGAGGGTTAGGGTGAGGGTGAACTAATGGAGTGGGGGCGGGTGCCAGGTCCCCTCTCCTGAGGGAGCGGGTTAGGGTGAGGGACCTCCGGTGTCGGGGCGGGCGCCTTGTCATGCTGAGCGGAGCATAGCGCCGCCCGCGCTTCAGCGCGCAGCATCCTCTCGGGGGCTCGCCCCTCCTGAGAGAGACCCTTGCGCAAAGGAGCGGAGGTGCGATCGGAGGAGGGGTGGGGGCGCCTGGTCCCCTCTCCCTCGAGGGGAGAGGGTTAGGGTGAGGGTGGACCGGTGGAGTGGGGGCGGACCGACTACTCCCTCTCCCGATGGCGGGAGAGGGCCGGGGTGAGGGTCGGAGGGGTGAGGGGCATGCGACGGGGTTACGCAAGGCTCGCACTCCTCCCAACGGCCTCCGCGGCGAAGTTGCCGCTGCGCACCGCGCTCTCCATCGTGGCAGGCCAGCCCGTAGCCGTCCAGTCGCCGGCGAGGAACAGGTTGGGCAGGGGCGTAGACGCCGGCAGGCGGTTGTCCGGTCCGTCCGGGAGCGAACGGAACGTCGCCCGCTGCTCCTTTACGATGACGAAGCGCGTGATCTCGGCCTCCTCCGCCGCGGGGAAGAGCCGCGCCAACTCTGGGATGAACAGGGCGCGGAGGGCGTCCTTGGTCATCGGCCAGAACTCCCACGCCCCCGACAGCGAGACGGTGATGTACTGCCCCGGACCCTCCAGCCCGGCTATCTCGGTGCGGTTGAACACCCACTGGACGGGGCTGTCCACGAACGCGAGGAATTCGAAATCGGCGATCTGCCGGTCGTACCAGACGTGCAGATTGACGATGGGCGACCACGTGTGCGTCGCTGCCGGAGCGAGGGCCGCGTGCTCATGCAGCTCATCCGGTAACAGGCGCAGCAGGACGTCCGGCGGCAACGCGCTCACACAGGCGTCGACGGGCAGCGTCTCGCCATCCGTGAAGCGGACGCCGGTAACGCGCCCGTCCGCCACCTGTATCGCCTCCGCTGTCCTGTCGAGCAGCACGTTGGCCCCGGCGTGCGTCAGCCGTTCCCCCACCGCGTCCCCCATGATTGCGGAGAGTCCCGCCCTGGCGAACCCGATGTTGCCGCCGTTCCGGTCTCGCAGCAGCGCCTCCTGGAACAGCATGAACCCGACACTGGCCGAGACGTCCCCCGCGGTGTCGTTCAGCGCGGGAATGATGAGGAGGTCCCAGAACGCCTCGATAGCGCGCTCCGATTGCCAGCGTGCCCGCAGCCAGTGGTGGAACGACTGCCGCCGGAGCGCGGGACGGTCCCGGTTGCGCTCCAGCCACATGAGAACGAGCGCAGGTATGGCGCGGAGCCGCTCCGCGATGCTGACGTGGGGGTAGCGCAGCAGCGACGGCAACAGGTGGAAGGGGGCAGGCAAGGGGAGACCGGAGAGGATGCCGCGCTTGCCGCCAGGCGCGCGCACTTCGACGCGAAGCCGTTTCTGCCGGCTCGTGAGTTCGAGCGAGCCGATCTCGTCGAGGAAGCGCTGGTAGGCGTGGCAGCAGCCCAGAAAGACGTGCTGGCCGTTGTCGATCTCCTGGCCGGTTTCACGGTCGACGAACGAGTACGCCCTGCCGCCCAGGTAGGGCCTGCGCTCTACGAGCGTTACGCGGTAGCCCTCGTTGACGAGCCGCCACGCCGCGGCCATGCCCGCCAGCCCGCCTCCCAGTACCGCGACGGAGGTCAGCGCTTCAGGACGCCGCGGAGCCGGGCCGTTGTCCAGAGTCTGCATGTCAGTTGGAGTTTCTCCCAGGACGAAAGGCTCACCCGCCTGGAGAAGACGTCCCAGCGGCGTGAGGCCATCCTCTTCAGCAGCCGATTGTAGAGGTGGTGCAGTCCTTCCGCACAGCCGCGCGACTCCGGCTCCAGGAGCGGCATCAGCCGCGAGGCTGAGTCGAAGTAGCCTTGCGCGCGGTTCGCCTGGAATCGCATCAGGATGCGGAACGCGTCGTTGACGACACCGTCTCGCAGGTCGTCCTCCGTGTAGCCGAAGCGCGCCATCTCGTTGAGCGGCAGGTAGACACGGTCCCGTTCGATGTCCTCCCGAAGGTCGCGGAGGATGTTCGTGAGCTGCATTGCGAGGCCGAAGTCCACCGCGGTCTCCTGAGCGAGCGGCACGTCCCTGTAACCGAAGATGCGGATGGACACGAGCCCCACGACCGAGGCGACGTGGTAGCAGTAGTGCCGCAGTTCGTCGAAGTCCGCGAAGCGCCTCGGCTCCAGGTCCATCTCCACGCCCGTGATGATGTCCTGGAAGAGCGACTCCGGGATGTCGTACGTGGCGGCGGCGTCCGCCAGCGCTGTGAGGATGGCGCCCTCCGGCTGTCCGGCGTAGGCATCGCGCAGGTGTGCTCGCAGCCCGGCCAGTTCGATTCGCTTCCGCTCGGGGCTACCGTCGCCGTCGGCGATGTCGTCGGCGAGTCGGCTGAATGCGTAGGCGGCGTAGATGGCGCGTCTTCGTGGGTGGGGCAGGGTGAGGAAGGCATAGTAGAAGTTGCGCGCCTCGCGTTTCGTTACGGCCTGGCATTCCTCGTAGGCGGCGTCGAGCGCGGCCCTGTCTGTCGACGCCGTCATGGGCGGCGCAGCACTGCCAGTCGGGCGGCGGTGGAGGCGATCAGCCACAGTTTCCGGGAGCGCGTAACGACGGGACGCTCGCTCAGCACATCGTAGTCCTGCTTGCGGATGGCATCCAGCACGCGCATGCCGCCCTTACTGAAAAGGGCGACCGCGAGCCGGGCGCGACCGCTCAGCCGGAGCGCCAGCGGCAGCCCATCCTCGAACAACGCCTGCGCGCGGTCGACCTCGAAACGCATCAGGTCGCGGAACCCCTTGTCCGCGAGGCCGTCCGCGATCTGGTCCTCGGTGCATCCGAACGTCCGCATGTCCTCCAGCGGGATATAGACGCGTCCCATCGCATAGTCGCGCGCCACGTCCTGCCAGAAGTTCGCGAGTTGGAGCGCGGTGCACGTCGAATCGGAGAGCCGAACGTTCTCCTCGGAGGCTTCACCAAGAACATGGAGCACCATGCGCCCCACGGGGTTGGCGGAGTGGTCGCAGTAGTGCAGGACGTCGGCGTACGTCTCGAAGCGCCCCGGGCCCTGGTCCATCCGGTTCGCCTCGATCAGTTTGCGGAACAACTCCTCCGGCATCGCCGCGCGCCGGATGGTGTCCTTCAGGGCAACCATGATGGGGTGCGTGGGCCCTTCCTGTTCCTTTTCCCCCGGGATGAGGGTAGGCCTTTCCTGTCCCCTCTCCCTCTGGGAGAGGGTTGGCCCTTCCAGTCCCCTCTCCCTCTGGGAGAGGGTTAGGGTGAGGGTTGGCGTGAGGGCGCGGTCCAGCTCTGCCTCCCATTCGTCGAGCAGCGCGAGCCGGTCGCCCTCCGCCTCGTCCCCGAGGTCGTCGGTATGGCGGCAGAAGGCGTAGACGGCTTCGAGCGCGGGCCGGTGCCGCCTGGGCGTGAACCGGGAGATGACCGTGAAGTTCTCGTAGTGCGAGCGCGCCAGACCGGCGCAGTAGGCGTACGACTCGTCGAGGGAAGGGGGTTGGGCTGGGGCATGGAACAGAGCCATGCGGGGCCTCAGTTGCCGTAGACGCTGATGAGGACCTCTCGCGTCCGCGGGCGGGGGTCGAGCTCGACCATGAACACGCTCTGCCAGGTGCCCAGCGCAAGTTCGCCGTCGATGACGGGGATGGTCTCGCTGGACGGGAGCATGAGGTGCGCGCAGTGGGAGTGGCCGTTGGCCGTCTCGTCCGGCGTCATGTTGACGGTGCGCACGGCGAAGTCGTTGTGGGCGTAGTAGGCGTCCTCCGGCGCGATGTTGCGCAGGAATCGCTTCATGTCCTCTATGAGCAGCGGTTCATGTTCGTTGATGACGATGGCCGCGGTGGTGTGGACGGAGAATACACACAGCAGCCCGTCGCGTACGCGGGAGTCGGCCAGCGCCCACCGGACGTGTTCGGTGATGTCGAAGAAATCGGGTGCGGAGTCTGTCTCGATGCGTATGCGGGTTACGGTGGTGTTGGCCATCCTGTCCTTCGATTCAGCCCCCGAATGGGTAGGGGTCCATTCAAACTGTCTTGCAACGTAGCATTGCGTCTCCAGGAGAGTCAATGCTTTTGACCCTCCTTCGTTGCATATTGAGACCGGGGCGGGAGTGGCGCCGCATCTATTGAGACAAAGTATTGTCAAAGGGACACTGCACCTGGGCGAGGCGCCGGTCCCTCTACTGCCAGGCTCCGAGTATCGCGCCACCGAGCAGCATCTGCAGGAGTGGGTAGCCTGCATCGATAACGAAGAGCTTCGCGCCCCGGTACTGGAATGCGTAGTTGGGGATCTGCCCTACTCCCGTAACGATGATGCCCACGACGAGACCCACGAGCAGCCCCTCCGCCGCGTTCGCTGCGCCGGTGGCCTGGACGAGGATGGCGAGCACCACCGCTCCGATGACAGAGGCGAGTGCCGCGAGCCCGTAGGCTGTTTTGTTGTCGCCTTCCTCTATCTGCTCACGCGTCAGTTTCGCCGCGGCCATCCACGGCTTCGCGAGCGCCATGTAGTAGACGGCCCCCAGCACGTACGCGGCAACCGCCGTCACGCCGACGGCCAACCAGTTCAATGCTCCCAGGTCTATGTTCATACTCGCTCCTCCATGCCCCGCTTTGATACCTGCGTGGCATGAGAGTGTATCACTCCGATGGGCTCCTACATGTCCCGCGTCACGAAGAACTCCGCGACCGCGCCGAGCAGCAGCTTCGATTCCTCCGGGATGGCGAGCGTCTCCACCGCCGCGGCGGCCAGCCGGGCCTGCTCCTCCGCGATGCGCTGCACGTACGGGTCGCCCCCCAGGCGTTCCAGCATCGCCATCACGCCGTCGAGCCGTTCGCCCTCGATCTCCTCGGCGCGGTACGTCTCCTCCAGCCACGGGCGCTCCTCGTCCGGGACGTTGTCGAACAGGTAGACCGCCGGAAGCGATTTCTTCTTCCGGCGGATGTCCGCCCCCACAGCTTTGCCGGTGAAGGCCGGATCGCCCCAGACGCCGAGCCAGTCGTCCCGCACCTGGAAGGCGAGGCCGAGCCGCATCCCGCACTCCCCGAACCCGCGCGCCGTGGCGCGGTCGCCGGTTGCCACGAGCGCGCCCATGTGCATCGCGCTCTGCAGCAGCGCGCCGGTCTTGCGCCCGATCATGTCCAGGTAGTCGGCGACGAATACGTGCTCGGCGGTCTCGAAGGAGAGGTCGAGGTATTGCCCCTCGATCATCTCCAGGTACCGCCGTGTGAGTTCCGCGATGGTGCCCTGCGCGACCTCCGCCGTCGCTCCTCTCCCGCTGAGTTCGTCGGCGGTGCGGTCTGCGATGACGCGCATGGCGTTCCCCGCGGTGAGCGCCGCAGGCACGCCGTGGATGCTCCACAGCGTCGGCGTTCCGCGGCGCGTCTCGTCGCCGTCCTGGATGTCGTCGTGGACGAGCGAGAAGTTGTGGATGAGTTCCAGCCCCGCGGCGGCGGGGAGCGCATCGTGCCAGTCGCCTCCTGACATCTCGCACGCCGCGAGGCAGAGGATGGGGCGCAGCGCCTTGCCCCCTCCGCGCGTGGGCGTGCCCTCCAGCGTCTCCCAACCCATGTGGTACCGCAGCATGGGCGCGAGTTCGCCGCCCGCTTCCACTGCCTCACGAAGGCTGTGCTCCACGTCCGGCAGGAATCGCCTGGCCAGCTCGGCTATCTGCTGTTCGGCGCTCGCCGCCATCAGAAATCCTCGTGCTGGCACGGGACTGTTTGATCCCTTTCCCCTTGATGGGGGAAGGTCAGGATGGGGGTGAACCGGCTGGGCGCCATGCCCCCTTTCCTGGCAGAGAGGGTTAGGGTGAGTGCCCTGCGTGGGTGAGGTGGGGCGGTGCGGCTGCGCAAGATTCCCCCGCTACGCGCCGAGTTCTGTGATGAGTTCCGCAGTGTGGAGCACGCCCAGCCGGAAGTAGTCCAGCCGGATGTTCTCGTTGGGCGCGTGGATGCGGTTGCCGGGGTAGTCGATGCCGCACGAGGCCACGGGAACGCCGAGGATGTGCTGGACAGGGTGCTGCGGCCCGGTGCCGGTCATGCTGGGCACGATGTAGGGCTCGCTCCCGTAGACCCGGCGCGCCGAGTCTGCCACCTGCTTGACGAACGGGTCCTCTATCGACGTCCGCGCCGGGTGCTCCGACGTGAGACTGGAGATGGTGACGTCGCTGAACCCGTTCCGGTCCAGGTGCTCCCGCAGGCTCTGCATGATCTCCTGCGGGTCCTGGTTCGGCACGAGGCGGAAGTCGAGCTTGGCTCGCGCGACGGCCGGGAGGATCGTCTTCGCTCCCTGACCGGTGTAGCCCGCGCCGAACCCGGCGATGTTGGCCGTCGGCTCCATGATGAGGCGGCGGCGGAACTCGTAGCCGGACGCTTCCCCGACCGCCATCTCGACCCCGAGGTCGTGCAGGAACTCGCGCGACGTGTCGGGTAGGGCGGCGATGGCCTTTGTCTCGTTCTCCAGCGCCGGGCGTATGCGGTCGTAGAAGCCGGGGATGGCGATGCGCTCGCTCTCGTCCTTCAGGGTGTTGAGCGCCCATACCAGCCGCCAGGCGGGGTTCGGCACGACGGGCGCGTAGGACGAGTGTGAGTCCGTCTTGGCGGAGCGGCACTCCAGTTCCACGTAGAGCAGGCCCTTAACGCCAAGCATGACCATGGGACGCCCGTCCCAGTTCACGCCGCCCCCTTCCCAGATGCAGACGTCCGACTTGATGCGCTCGGCGTTCTGCTCGACGAAGTCGTGGAAGCCGGGACTGCCTATCTCCTCCGCGCCTTCCAGGCACCAGCGGATGGTGATGGGCAGTTCGCCCATCGTATCCCGCACGGCGCGGATGGCGGCGAGCCGGGCCGCGATCGGCCCCTTGTCGTCGGAGATGCCGCGGCCGTACAGGTAGCCGTCGCGCTCGGTCGGCTCGAATGGCGGGGTCTCCCACTCGTCGAGCGGGTCCGGCGGCTGCACGTCGTAGTGGTTATAGAAGAGGAGCGACCTGTCGGATGCGCCCTTCAACTCGGCGATGATGCCCGGATAGCCGGGGTCGGCCGTGGGGACCAGCTCGGCGTCGAATCCGGCGTCTCGCAGCATCCCCACCACCATCTCGCCGCACTCCAGGACGCCGAGCCGCTGTGCGCTCACACTCGGTTGGCGGGTGAGCCGCTTCAATCCCTCTATGGTCTCTTCCAGGTTGCGGTCTACGTGGTCGGTGATAGGTTGCTGCATCGAGATTCCTTGATCCGTCATTCCCACGAAGGCGGGAATCCAGCGTGTGCGACGCCAGGGCGCACACGAAACGCGGCGCGTGAGGGTGATTGATCCCCTCTCCCTCGAGGGGAGAGGGCTAGAGCCTGCCCCGCACTTGATGCGGGGATGAGGGTGATCCGGCGGGGCAGGGCGGCTGGGTTATCCAAGGATTCTCCCTGTCACGCTTTCGCCCGCTGCTGACGCCGCCGCTCGGCGCGCGTCTCGTGGATGATGGGCCAGACGGACTCCGCCTCGCACTCCTCGCCCTCT
>DAOUHP010000173.1:0-4346 GCA_034428575.1 Dehalococcoidia bacterium
CGCCTTCATCAACAGCTGCCGCCACCGCGGCAATCGCGTCTGCAGGGCGGACGCCGGCAACACAGCCTCTTTCCTGTGCACGTACCACGGCTGGACGTACGACATTGACGGGAAGCTGATCGGCGTGCCGGGGCACCAGGAGCTGTACCACGGGGAGTTGAACCGCGGACAGTGGGGTCTGCCCCAGGTGGCGCAGGTGGCCAGCTACAAGGGGCTTATCTTCGGGACGTTCGACCCGGACGCACCATCGTTGGACGAATACCTTGGCGACATGCGATGGGGTCTCGATCTGCTCCTCGACCAAGGCGACATGGTTGTGATGCCGGGCATCATCCGCTGGCAGATGGACGTCAATTGGAAGTTCGCCGCTGACAACGCCATCGGCGACATGTATCACGGTAATATCGCCCATCGCTCGGCTTTTCTGGCCGGGCACCGGGGAGCGGAGGGTAGTCGGAAGGTGGGCCCCGACGCTCCGAAGCAAGGGCAGCGCCGGCTGAGCGCGCCCGGCTTCACCGTGGTGACCGAGTACGGCCACGGGTTCAATGCTAACTTCATCCTTGAGGAAGAGTTCAACTGGGACGCACCGGGGGCGTACTGGCGGATGGACCCGGAGGTCCAGAACCGGCTCGGCCCGCTGCGGAGCAAGGTGGCACGGTCCAACCAGAACGTGTTTCCGAACCTGTTCGTGAACTCCGGCTCTCGTGAGTTGATGCTGCGGAACCCGCTCGGCCCGATGAAGATGGAGATCTGGAAGACGACACTGATCGACCGCAACGCGCCTCCCGAGGCCCAGCGGGGGATGACGTATGGTGCAAACCGGCACTTCGGACCGGCAGGTATGTTTGAAGAGGACGACGGCGACAACTGGGACCAGAGCACTTACGGGGCGAGGGGACTGACCTCCCGGCAGTACGACTTGAACTACTCCATGTCCGTTGGGCATGGGGAAGTGGTCGTAGACGAGCTTGGTCCGCCTCGGATCGACAGCCTCACGAATGAGCATGCGCAGTTGTGGATGTACCGGTGCTGGGCGGAATACATGGACGCTCCGAGTTGGAAGCACCTGCGCGATCACCACATCAAACCCCATGACCAGAGGCTGTGATGGCGATCGAAGAGACGATTCCAAGCAAGGTCGGCACGCAGCGCGCCACCGTCGAAGACATGCTGCTGCAACACGAGATCGAGCGGTTCTTCGCGGAAGAGTCCGCCCTGCTCGACGGGCGCAAGTTCCACGAATGGCTCACGTTGCTGACCGACGATCTCGAATACTGGATGCCCGTCAGGAGCACGCGTCAGGTGGGCGACGAAGAGCTCGAGTTCACTAAGATGGGCGAATCGGCCCTGTTCGACGACAACAAGGAATTCATAGAGGAGCGTGTCAGGAAGCTTGACACCGGTTACTCGTGGTCGGAGGACCCCCCCTCGCGCAGCCGCCACTTCGTGCACGGCGTTCGTATCTTGGCCCGCCGGGAGGACCCCGAAGAGGTCGACGTCAGTTCTAGCATTCTGGTCTACCGCTCCCGACTTGCATCGGACGAGGACATGTGGGTGGGGCGCCGCGAGGACACGCTCCGCAAAGAGGACGGGCAGTGGAAGGTCTCTCGCCGGCATATCTTTCTCGACCAGGTCAGTCTGAGATCGAAGAACCTGAGCGTATTCTTCTAGCCGCACTTGCAGGTCCTTATCGGGGAACACCCGAGCCAGTCGCCAGTCATGGAGGAAGGCATGTACCGAGTCAGCATCATGCGGATGACTGTGTTGGACGAGAATGCCGAGGAGTTCGAGAGGGCCTGTGCCGAGCAGATATCGCGCGTGCGGGAGAACGAGCCGGGCACGGCCCTGTACGCATTCTGCAAGCGGGGCCCGGACGGTTCGACGATCCTGGGTAAGCCGAAGAACAACCGCTCAGAATACATCCACGTCCAGGCGTATCTGAGCGAGGAAGACGACAAGCACCACACCGACCTCGAGCAGGAATGGTGGGGACCAACCTTCCGGAAGCTCCTGGACGGCCTCTGGGAGTCCGAGCGCTACTACACTCCGGACATCACTACGGGGCTTACCCGCGACTGGACCTGGGACGCGAACCAGTACCGCTTCGCCTTCCACCGGTTCTACATCAAGGAAGGTATGGAGGAGGAGTTTGAGGGTCACGCCTCTCACCAGATCGGCGTGGTGACCAAGGGCGAGCCGGGGACGGTGCTGTACACCATGTGCAAGCGGCCGGCTGAAGGCTCGACGTTCCTGCCCCAGCCGACCAAGGGCCATGCCGAGTATCTGCACATGATGGCGTACAAGGATGAAGAGTCCCAGGCGCATCACCGCGTCCTCGAGCATCGAGACGACGGCAAGTGGTGCTGGGGCCCGGTGTTCCGTACCTACCTGGAAGCGCCGTTGGTCAACGAGTCGTTCATGGGCGGACAGATCCTGTGCGGGCTCAGCAGGGATGCTCAGTGGGGGGCTGTCTGGGGCGACGTTGATATCGCGCCGCTGGCCTGAGCGGGTCGACAGGAGTTCGGTAAACAGGAGGGCCGCCTCCACGAGGCGGCCCTCCTGTGTGTCGTCGGTTGTCCGACTACTCGGGACGAGCCCTCACCCAGGTCTCCGCCAGTGCGAGGAAGGCGCTGGAGGACTTCCACCCTTCCCGGTCCCGCTCGATGGGCTGCCCAACGCAGTCGTCGCCATTGCGCGTCACCTTGACCCGCTGCGCGGGGACGTAGGTGGCGTAGTGGCCGTGAGTCACTCCGGCCGAGAGGTCATGGCCCCTGATGCCGGCGAATGCGGGGAGGAAGTCGTACCACGTGAGCGTTATCTCGTCATCGCGGGAGATGACGGCGTGGGTCACCTCGGTGAGGCAGTTGCCGCTCCGGCTGAACGTGGCGTCGATCGCTTTGAGGGTTGAGTCGCTGAATGGATTGTTCTTCGCCGTGATCTCTTCCTGGATCCAGCGGGTCAGCATGATGTTGTCGGTCCACACCATAGGCTCATCGCCGGTCAACTCGCTGCGCAAAAAGAGCGTGTGGCCCTCCCCATACGGGGAAAGATAGATGCGCCAGAGGCTGACGAAGGTCGTCACGGGCCCACCCGGCTCGTTGTACAGCATCATGTAGGGGTTCTCACCGCTGAGCCTGAGCTCACTGGGGTCTACGTAGTTCATAGTCATCGCAACTTCCCTCCTGTGGTTGGAATGACGGTCTACCCGAACGCGGGCGTGGATGGCACCGTAATCAACCCAAGGGTCCCGCTACAGGCGCTGACCGTGCGGCCGTGAATGGTGCTCTCTCAGATGCTTCCAGCTCGGAGCGTCCATGTACTCGGCCCAGCACCGGTACATCCACAGCTGGCAGTGTTCGTTGGTGATCGTCTCGATGCGTGGGGGGCTTAGTTCGTCCTCGACGACTTCGCCGTACCCGAGCGACATCGAGTAGTTCAAGTCGTAGCGCCGTGCGACAGTGGTCGAGGAGCCATTCGTGCTCTGGTCCCAGTTCTCCCCGTCATCCTGTTCGAAGACACCGCCCGGGCCGAAATGTCGATTCGAACCGAACAACTGGGCGCGCGCGGCCTCCGGAGGCGCATTGCGATCGATCAGTGTCGTCTTCCATATCTCGAGCCTCCGTGGGCCGAGCGGGTTACGCAGCATCAACTCACGAGAGCCGGAGTTCACGAACAGGTTCGGGAATACGTTCTGGTTGCTCCGAGGGATCCGGCTGCGCATGGGGCCGAGGCGCTTGACGGTCTCCGGGTCCTTCATCCAATAAGCGCCGGGCGCGTCCCAGTTGAACCGCGACTCGTCTATGTAGTCGGCGTTGAGGCCGTGGCCGTACTCCATGACCATCGACATACCTGGCCGTTTGCCGATGGCAGGCGGTCGCGCGGTGGCCACGGTGGTCGTGTTGGCCCCGGTGTGGCCGGCGACGACGGCCGAGAGGTGAGAGACGCGTCCGTGGTACGTGTCGCCGATCGCGTTGTCGGAGGGGAACTTCCAGTTAACGTTCATCTGCCAGCGGACGACGCCGGGCACCGCAACCATGTCGCCCTGGTCCAGCAGCATGTCGAGGCCCCACCGCATATCGCCGAGGTACTCGTCCAACGACGGCGCGTCCGGGTCGAACGTCCCGAATATCAGTCCCTTGTAGCTGGCCACCTGCGCAACCTGGGGCAGACCCCACTGTCCGCGGTTCAACTCCCCGTGGTACAGCTCCTGGTGCCCCGGCACGCCGATCAGCTTCCCGTCAATGTCGTACGTCCAGCCGTGGTACGTGCACAGGAAAGAGGCTGTGTTGCCGGCGTCCGCCCTGCAGACGCGATTGCCGCGGTGGCGGCAGCTGTTGATGAAGGCG
>DAOUHP010000174.1:0-26599 GCA_034428575.1 Dehalococcoidia bacterium
GACCCGCTGCACCTCCTGCAGCTGGTGCGACGAGAGGAAGACAGCGATGCCCTGGCTGGCGCTGAGATCCTCGATGAGGCCGAGCAGCCAGAAGATGCCGGCGGGGTCGAGGCCGAGCGTGGGGTCGTCCAGGATGACGAGGCGCGGTTGCTTGAGCAGCACGTCCGCGAGGCCCAGGCGCTGGCGCATACCGCGCGAGTACTGGGAGACGGGCTGGTTGGTAGCGTCCTCCAACTCGACCATGTCGAGCAACTCAGCGATGCGCGCCTCAGCCTGAGCGCGGGGTATGCCGTTGAGCTCGGCGGTGAAGCGGAGGTTCTGCGCGCCGGTCATGTCCCCGTAGAAGCCGACTGACTCGGGAAGGTAGCCGACCTGGCGCTTCACGCCGAGCGGGTTGCGCGCGGGGTCGTGGCCGCAGACGCGGACACTCCCCGCCGTGGGTTCGGTGAGGCCGAGCATCATGAGGATGCTGGTGCTCTTACCCGAGCCGTTGGGGCCGAGGAAGCCGAACACCTCGCCTTCGTTGATGGTCAGGTCGATGCCATCCACGGCGGTAAACGCGCCGTAGCGCTTCGTGAGCCCGCGGGCCTCTATGAGCGGAGCGTTGCTGCTCATCGCCTGCCGAGCCTCACGAAGAGCCCGCCGAGGATGAGGATGACGACGACGACGAGGACTATGCCGAGCCACCCCCAGATGGTGGACTGCGCGACGGTCACGCGGAGTTCGAGCGACGCGTTCGTGTCGGGGTGGTTGGAGCGCAGCGTCACGAGATAGTCGCCGGGGATGGCGTCAGCCGCGGGAAGGACGGTGGTGGTGATGTCTATCTGGTTGTTGAGAGGCAGGCTCCCCACGGAGTCCGTCTCGAAAGTGACCTGCCAACCCGACGGCGCGTCGGCAAGGAGGTTGATGTCCGCGATGTCGCCGGTGCCGAAGTTGGTGAGCCGCAGCTTGGTCGTGGCCTCCTCGCCGGCGGTGGCGTCCAGGTTGAGCAGGCCGGTGTCCGTGCTCAGGAACACCTCGCCGCGCCCGCGGATGGTTACGAGGAGCAGGGCATCCGCCTCGAACCCTGCATCGTCCTGCACCTGCACGGGGATGAAGTAATCGCCCGGAGAAGTGTTGCGGGGCGGGGTGACGCGCACGTCGACGCGCTCGTTGAGGGCGTCGCCCACGCTGATGCTGGAGATGACGCGCTCCTGGCCGAAGGAGGGGGAGAAGCTGATGTCCCAACCCGGGAGCACCTGCCCGCCCTCGTCGACGGCCACAGCAGTGAGATCGAACGACGTGTCCGCGCCCGTGTCGTTGTCAATGACGACCTCGAACTCGAACTCGCTTGTGGAAGGGCCGCTCAGGGCGGGGTACGTCACGGAGACGGACGCGCCCGTGTCCGTGGGGGCCGGGGGCTCCGGCACGGCGAGGGTGTAGCGAGCGCTGTCGTACACGACGCTGCCGTCCGGCGAGGTGATGCGCAGGCCGAAGGAGTAGTCGTCCGCAGGCGGGCGCTCGTCCGGAAAGTCGACGCGGAGGCGGAGGCTCTGGCTGGGGCCGGTGTCGTCGAACGCCGGCGGCTCAACGACGATCTCGTCGATCTTGAAGTCGAAGAACCGGTCCCAGACCGCGACGTCCCAGCCCAGGGGGGTGTCCTCCAGGACGATCTTGACCAGCCGCCGTTCCGAGGTGGTGTTGTAGAGGTCGACGGTCAGGTCCGCGCGGGTCTCGCGTGGGCCCATCTCCAGGGAGCGGACGGCGGAGTCGAGCCGCACGTCGCTGGGCTCCTGAGCGAGCGCCACGGTGGTGTGCAGGCCGGTGGCAAGCACGAGCGTTGCGAGAATGAGTACGAGGCGTCCGATGCGCATACTTCCGATTACCTCACGATGTTGTTGGTCCCACGGGACGCTCTCAAAAAGAGCATCCAACTCCCAATTATACCGCTTATGAGCAGGACGGGGGCGATGCCCGCTGCGGACAAGCGACAATCCTCCCATTCCAGGTACGCCCCAGGCGGTTGTCCGGATCTGTCATTCTTCGGATTTCGCCTGCTCCCAGAGCGCCAACCTGGCGTCGGTCGGCATCTCGGCGAGGGTGCGTCCGTCCCGGCGCGCTGCTTCCTCCACGCGCTTGAAGCGGGAGGTGAACCGGTCGTTCGCACCCCGAAGCGCCTGCTCCGGGTCGACGTCCATGCGGTGCGCCGCGCCGACGAGCGCGAGGAGCAGGTCGCCGAACTCTTCTTCCCGGCGGGTGGGGGTTTCAGTGGCGCGCAACTCGGCCGCCTCCTCGGCCACCTTGTCGAAGATGGCGTCCGGGTCGTCCCAGTCGAACCCGGCCCGGCGGGCGCGGCTGAGGACGGAATGCGCGTAAGCGAGGGCCGGCATGGCGCGGGAGACGCCGGCGAGCATGGAGCGGTCGGCCTCTCCCTTCCTGGAACGTTCCTCGGCCTTCAGGCGCTCCCATTGGCCTGTCACCTCGGTCGACGTGCGCGCGGTGCTGTCCTCAAAGACGTGCGGATGGCGTCGAACGAGCTTCTCGTTGAGTTGGCCGGCGACGTCGTCCATCGTGAACGTGCCCTCATCCGCGCCGATCTGGGCGTGGAAGATGACGTGGAGAAGGAGGTCGCCCAGCTCCTCCACCAACGCTGCCCGTTCGCCTGAAGCCATCGCGTCGAGCGCCTCATAGGTCTCTTCCAGCAGCGAGCCCCGGAGCGACTCGTGGGTCTGCTCGAGGTCCCAGGGACAGCCGGAGACGGGGTGGCGCAAGCGGCGCATCGTATCCAGAAGCGTATCGAAGGTGTCGGACAACGGACGGCTCCATAATCGAGCAGGTGCGCGGATTATAGCGGAGGTGCGCGGCGGATGGTCTCGGTGTGGGACACGCTCCGCACGGGTAGAATCGGGGTATGGGGCGACTGCTGAAAGAGCCGTGGCGCATCGCGGGATGGGTAGCTCCGGTAGCGCTGGGGCTGCTGCTGGTGACGACGACGGTGCGGTGCACGGCGGAGAGCCTGCCGTTGTACGAGGCGCTGTTCGAGCGGCATTCGGTGTCCGAGCGGACCGGCATCACGCCGGAAGGGCTGGCGCACGTGGGGCGGGAGGTGCAGGCGTACTTCGCCAGCAGTAGCGACGATCCACTGGACGTGACAGTGCAGGTCCATGGCGTGCCGCGCACGCTGTTCAACGACAACGAGGTCTCGCACATGGCGGATGTGAAGGCGCTGTTCCTGCGCGTCTACCGCGTCCAATCGATATCGGCGATCGTGTTGATCGCGCTGGGGCTGCTGGCAGCGTGGCGTCTGCGCGGCGCAGCGTACCTCGTCATAGCTTCGTGGCTGCGGCGGGGGATCGTGCTGACAGGGGCAGTGATACTGGTGCTGGGGCTGCTGAGCGCAGTGGCGTTCCGGCAGGTGTTCATCGTGTTCCACTACATCGGGTTCCCGCAGGGGAACTGGGTGTTCGACCCGCGCACCGAGTATCTCGTGCAGGTGTTCCCGTTCGGCTTCTGGCGGGACATCACGCTGCTCATCGGAGCGTTCATCCTGTTGGGGGGGGCAGCGCTGTGGTGGCTGGGCGGCGCCCTGCGGAGGTACGGCACCCGGGAACGTCACAGCGCGGAGCAGTCCGACAGACTCACGTGTCTACGCGTCTACCCGAACGAACCGGAGGCCCGCATGGCCGAGGGCCTGCTCCAGGAGGCCGGCGTTGGGTCGGTGGTGCGACCGGAATACGCAGGGTATGGGCCGTGGGGGCAGAACCAGTTCATGGCACACGGGTTGTGGGTGCTGCGTGCGCAGGAGGAGGAGGCGCGAGCGTTGCTGGAAGGGCTCTGCTAGCCGCAGCCGCACGCGCCTCCGCAGCAGGCGCCGCCGCTGAGCGGGCCGACGGGCGAGGGGCCAGCGCCCACGCCAACAGCGACGGGAGCGGCAAAGAGCGAGAGCACACGCTTCGCCTCTTCGCCACAGTCCGGGCAGTCGCTCACGTGGGCTGCGGACATGGCCTGCAGGCGCTCGAACCGGGAGTCGCAGCTATCGCAGACATACTCGTACAGGGGCATGGCTCCCTCCTTACCGACGGGGACATGGTACACCACGCTCAGCGAGGCGACGAGGCTCACGTCTGCGTACGAGTGACGCTTCAGCCGCGGAAGCGGTAGCCGACGTTCCAGACGGTGTCGATGAACGTGTGCGAGGCGTCCTCGATCTTGCTGCGGAGACGGCGGATATGAACGTCCACGGTGCGTGTGCCGCCGAAGTACTGGTAGCCCCAGACCTGCTCCAGCAGGGTTTCACGGCCATAGACGCGGCCGGGGTTGGCAGCCATGAGCTTGAGGAGCTCGTACTCCTTGAACGCCAGGACGACCGGTTTGCCGGCCAGGAAGACGTCGTAGCGGTTGGGATTGATGACCAGATCGCCGACGCGGATCACCCCAGGTTCGTCGACAGGTCCCTTGCGTTCCAGCAGCTTGTTGATGCGAAGGGCGAGCTCGCCCGTCTCCCAGGGAGCAACGATGAAGTCGTCGGCAGCGATGCTCAGGTCCGGCGCCTGGAGATGGGTCCGCGACAGCACGGCGATAACGGGACGCTTGCTCTTGCCATACGTGCCAGACATCGATTCCGCGCGGTGGCGGTCCACGTCCACGAGGTCGAGGACGAAGGCGTGGGGGTTGGTGACGTCGTCTGCGGGGCCGAACTGCACGCCCTCGCGGTCGAGGCTCTCCATGAGTTCGGCGGTGGGCGTACGGGCGTCGTACAGGATGCCGACTGCAATCTCGGCACGCCATGCCGCGGCGCGGTCGTGGAACGGGCTTGCGTCTACCACCAGACCTTGCCCTGCACTTTCTCTCGCAGGCGAGCGCTGTCCTCATCCGTCCACAGGCCGGTGCTGAGGTACTTCCACCCGCCGTCGGCGAAGAGGCAGACGATGTTCGCTTCCGAAACGCGGGCAGCGACACGCTGGGCGGCGGCGAGTACGGCTCCGGACGAAACCCCGGCAAAGACACCCTCGCCGTGCAGCAGCTCGGCCGTCTTGCGGAAGCTCTCCTCGCCACTGACCATGATCCGTCCGTCCAACAGGGAGAGGTCCAGAATAGGGGGCACGAACCCCTCTTCGAGGCTGCGGAGGCCCTGGATCCGGTCGTCTATCTCCGGGGCTGCGGCGATGATCTCTGTAGCCGCGTTGTACTCCTTGAGACGACGTCCCACACCCATCAACGTACCCCCTGTGCCGAGTCCGGCGACGAAGTGCGTCACCTCGGGCAGGTCCCGGAGGATCTCTGGAGCGGTCGTCTCGTAGTGGGCCTGCGGGTTCGCGGGGTTCCCGTACTGGTAAAGCATGCAGTAGCGCTCATCCTCAGCGGCCATCTGCCGCGCCAGAGCGATGGAGCCGTTGGAACCGCCGTCCCCGGGTGAGTAGACGATCTCCGCACCGTACGCGGCAAGGAGTTGGCTGCGCTCCGGGCTGACGTTGTCCGGCATGACCGCAGTGAACCGGTAGCCGAGCCGATGGGTCACCATGGCCAGGGAGATGCCGGTGTTGCCGCTGGTGGGCTCCAGGAGGACCTTGTCTTTCGCGAGCACGCCGTCCTTCAAAGCGGCCTGCACCATGGAGCGCGCGATCCTGTCCTTCACAGAGCCGGTGGGATTGTTGCCCTCCAGCTTCGCGAAGATACGGACAGCAGGAGTGGGGCTGAAGGTAGGCAACTCGACGAGCGGGGTATTCCCGATGGCCTCGATGAGATTGGCGCTGCGCATAGCCGTGTGCGGTCCCCCGCCTGCGCGCCGCTGCGCCGGAGCGCAGGCGGCAGCGCCTGCCTAGTGACCCGCTGGAACGCCCTCCTGATCAGGCGCCGGAGCGAGGCCGCAGAACACCTCGTAGTCGATGAGTTCCGTCACCGTGGGGTCGTCGCCGCAGAGCGGGCACGCGGGATTGCGGCGCGCGCGAACGACGCGGAACTCCATGTTGAGGGCGTCCACGAGGAGCAGACGGCCGGTGAGTGTTTCGCCGACGTCAAGGATGAGCTTGACCGCCTCTGTCGCCTGGATGCTGCCAATCGTGCCCGTGAGGGCGCCCAGGACACCGGCCTCGGCACAGTTGGGGACGAGTCCCGGCGGGGGCGGCTCGGGGAAGAGGCAGCGGTAGCAGCCCTTGCCGGGTTCGTAGACCGATACCTGGCCGTCAAAGATCAGGATGCTGCCGTCCACGATCGGCTTGCCACTGAGGTAGGCAGCGTCGTTCACAAGGTAGCGCGTTGCGAAGTTGTCCGCGCCGTTCACGACGATGTCGTACTGCGCGATGAGGTCCATGGCGTTCTCGGAGTTGATGGGGAATTCATGGGGAACGACGTTGACATCCGGGTTGTAGCGGTTGAGGGTCTGGATGGCCGACTCGACCTTGGGCATGCCAACCGTCTCGCTGTTGTGCAAGACCTGGCGCTGGAGGTTGCTCAGATCGACCACGTCGAAGTCCACGAGCCCAATCGTGCCTACCCCGGCGAGGGCGAGGTAGAGGGCCACCGGCCCGCCGAGACCGCCCGCGCCGACAACGAGCACCTTGGCATCCATCAGCTTGCGCTGCCCGCGGCTGCCGATCTGCGGCATGATGATGTGCCTGCTGTAACGCTTGACCTGCTCAGGCGTCAATTGGGGGGCGGTTACAGTCATCTCTTCTCCTCTCGTTACAGCACGCTCTGTAGAGCGTGGCATTGCCGGGGTTGTGGCGCGCCGTGTCAGGATACGAAGGTCAACGGCGATGCAGTGCGGGCCTGCTGGCGCCTGGCCAGGTCGGCGATGGTAGTCGTTGTGAGGACTGCGTGGATCGCATCCTCGACATCGCGCCAGATATCGCGCTGCGCACAGCAGCTAGACAGCGCGCACCCTGTGGCGTCGTCGATGCACTCAAGTGGAGGGTTGCGTCCATCGAGGGTCGCGACGACCTCGTCGAGGGTGATATCGGCTGGCTCTCGCCCAAGGATGTGGCCGCCTTGCGGTCCCCTCCGGCTCGTGATGAGCCCAAACTTGTTGAGCGTGGTCAACACCTGATCCAGGTACGGTTCAGGTATGCCCTGGCGTCCAGCGATGTCCGCGGTGCGGACGGGATGGCGGGCATCCGCCTGCCCAGCGAGGTCCACCAGCGCCCTCACTCCGTAGTCCACCTTCATCGGGATACGCATGGCCGTCCCTCTACCGAGGCATCACCGCCTTAACGGAATGATGATACCGCCCACACAGGGTAAAGTCCACTGAAGGAGTCGACAATACCCTCACGGGGGTGAGGGGAGTATGGCGGGCGACGGCGCTGTCTGCTATGCTCCTACGTAGCCCCGTTGCATGACGGGGCACCTTTGTGGAAGGGCGCATCATGGACGAAGTACAGCTTGCCGCGGAGGAGCGCATAGCGCTCGGTAAGAAGGTGAAGGCGCTTCGGCGCTCCGGCATCACCCCGATCCATATCTATGGGCCGGGCGGTCCATCACTCTCGTTGCAGTCGGACACGTACAACCTCGTGCACGCCCTGGGAGTCGTCGGGCAGACGAGCCCCCTGACGGTACAGGTCGGCGGCGACGAGCACTTCGTCATGGTCCAGCACGTCCAGCGCCATCCTGTCAGCGAGCGTCTGCTCCACGTCGACCTGTTCCGCGTTTCCCGGACGCAGCGCATCCATGCCATGGTGCCGCTGCACTTCGAGGGTGAGGCGATCGGCGCGCGAGCAGCAGACGCCACCCTCTCAGAGGACCTCCACGAGATAGAGGTCGATGCGCTGCCGACCGACATCCCGCACGCCATCATCGTGGACCTCGCCGTTCTCAGCGAGCCAGACTCAGCCATCCACGCAGGCGATCTGGAGTTGCCCGCCAGTGTCACGATGGTCACCGACCCGGGGGCCTACGTGGCCCGCATCATTGCTCACGGGGCTGTCGCCGAGGAAGAAGAGGAAGTTGCTGAAGAGGCCGCTGCGGCTCCCGCGAGCCCAGAAGAGAGTCCCGCCTCGGCAGAGGAAGCCTCCTCGGAATAGCGCCCGCTTAGAGCGCCAATCGCGCTCGAGCGAAGGTCGGACGGCCCCTCAGGAACTCCGCGCTCCCCACCTCCGCCCGCCCCTCCATCTTGACGCGGAGCAGACGGAGAGCGCCCTTGCCGGTTCCCACGACGATGGCATCCCCATACGTTGCCACTTCACCCGGCGCCAGGTGTTCTTCTCCCGCATGCACTCTCGCCTCGGTTATGGACAGCCGCTTTCCCTCCCACATGGCTGCCGTGCCCGGCCAGGGATCGTAGGCGCGCACCTTGCGCTCGATGAGGAAGGCCGGTTCGCGCCAGTCGATCAGACCGTCGACCTTGGTCATGCGAGGCGCGTAGGTTGCGCCTTCGTCAGGCTGGGCTACGGGCGCCATCTCTCCCGCAACGTAGAGCGGCAGCATCTCAGTGAGCATCTCGCCCCCCAGGGTAAACAACCGCTCCGTGAGCGCCGGCGTCCGCTCGTCGCCGGCAAGGGGAACGCTCCGCCAGGTGAGGATAGGCCCGGTGTCGAGTCCCTCGTTCATAGCCATCAACGTCACGCCGGTTTCCAGGTCGCCCTCGAGGATCGCCGCGGCCACGGGAGCAGCGCCGCGGTGACGCGGCAGCAACGAGGGGTGGACATTCACCGCGCCGTGGGCCGGTCCGAAGAGGAACGGCGCCGGCAGGAGCAGCCCGTACGCCGCAAGTACAACCAGATCGGCGTGCAGCGCGCGAAATCGCTCCTGTTCTTCCTCCACCGTCAAGCGTCTGGGGGTGAGCACGGGAATGCCCAGCTCCTCCGCCCTGCGGCGGACCGGTGACGACGAGATACGGCGTCCGCGCCCCTCCGGCTTATCCGGCGCCGTGTAGGCTCCAACCACCAACCAGCCGTTCGCGCCGGCGACTTCAACAGTAGCATCGAGCACTGCCACGGCAGGTTGGGGGGACCCCATGAAGACCACTCGCACCGGCTGCATACGAGTAATCCTACCAGCCAAGCAGGCCGTGGCGGGCTGCCAAGCGGGGATTAGGCCACGACGCGATGGCAGGCTCGCAGGCAGTTTTGCAAGCGGGATTGTCATGGGAATCCCGCGGATTTGAGCCGCATGGCCGCCGTCCGGTCGATGGTAGATTGCTATCCCTTCACCGGACGGTATCCCATGCTCTCTCTAGGAGCTCAGCAGTCCACCCGCCGGTTTCAACCAGCCCCGGAAAAGGACACGCCGCTCTTGACGGACAGTTCAGCACGCCGCCTATGGGAAGCCGTCCTTGGTCGGCTGCAGTTGCAGACACCAAAGGCCACCTTCGACACATGGCTCGCCGGGACCAGCGGAGAGGTCCTGGCAGACGCCACCCTTACCGTGTCAGCACCTACAGCCTTCGCTGTCGCATGGCTGGAAGGCAGGATGCAGGGCCTGGCAGACGCAACAGCATCGTCGATCGCCGCCAGCCCTACCAGCGTGCGGTTCGCGCTGAGGGGCACGATGTCGGCGGAGGCACAGCCGGATGGCGCGGCCGGCCGGTCGCGCCAGGAACTCCCGCCGAACAGCACGCTCTCAGCGACAGAGACCTTCGACTCCTTCGTCTCGCTCCCTGAGAATCAACTTGCCCATGCCGCGGCGCTGGCAGTGGCCCGGGCTCCCGGGTCAACCTACAACCCGCTCTTCATCTACGGTGGCGTGGGTCAGGGCAAGACGCACCTGCTGCTCGCGATCGGCCATCACGCACACGCCGCCGGGCTCTCCGTGGAGTACACAACTGCCGAAGACCTGACCAACGCCTACCTCGCCGCGATGCGGGAGAAGCGGACCAAGGCCTTCCGGGAGCGCTTCTGGGCCGTCGATATGCTGCTGCTGGACGACGTCCATGCGTTCGAAGGTAAGAGTCCCCGCATCCACGAAGGGCTGCTGCACACACTCGACGCGCTCCGCAAACGAGGCAGCCAGATCGTCCTCGCAAGCGATCGCCCTGCCCTCTCCATCACCATCGAGAAGAGGCTCCAGTCTCGTTTGGCAGCGGGTCTTCAGGCGGATCTCGCCTCGCCAGGCCTGGAATCGCGCATGGCGTTGCTGTTCGCACTCGCCCAGCAAGCCGGGATGGATCTCAACACGGATGTCTCCTCATTCATCGCCGAACGACTGGACGCCAACGGCCACGTCCTCAAGGGAGCGCTCACTCGCTTGCTTGCCCTGGCTGACCTGACGGGACACGCCGTCACTCCCCACCTCGCACGGCAGGCACTGGCGGCGCATCTCTCCACAAGAGATACCCGCCTTTCCCCAGACTCCACACTTGCCGCAGTAGCCCGATACTACGGCCTCCCTGTATCAGCACTCGAAGGACCCAGGCGAGACCGGGAGGCCTCCACTGCACGTCAGACAGCCATGCACCTGCTCCACACGTTGCTGGGCCTGTCCCCCGAGGAGATCGGTATCCGACTCGGCAATCGAGAACGAACAACGATTATCTACGGCCTGCGACGCATGACCGACCGACTTCAAACCGACAACACGACCGCCCGCACAGTCGCCGCCATTCGGGCTTCCCTCTCTGACGAAGAAACCACACACCGGCTCTCCACACCCGCCTGAGCCCACCATTACGCCGTTCCCACGGATTCTCTCCATCCGTTCTCCCCACCGGCATCCTCTCCACCGGCGACGGTACCTTTATCTCCTATACTGATACAGATCATGATTGATAAGAGGACATTAGTCGTCGTCGGAGGACGAGGGGGTAATGGAGCCGTGAGCTTCCTGAGGGAGAAGTTTCGTCCGCGTGGCGGTCCCGATGGAGGCGATGGAGGAGAGGGGGGAGCAGTTGTTTGTCGGGCTGCTGGGAATGTCCGGACGCTGGGGCACCTGGAAGGTATTCGGAGGGTTGTCGGAGAGTCTGGTGTTCCGGGGAGAGGTCGACAGCGTTCGGGGAGGAAGGGGAAACGAACAGTGGTGGAGGTGCCGGTGGGGACCGTGGTGTGGGAGACGTCCGAGGAAGGGCGCGTCCTTCTCACGGAACTCGCCGTGGAAGGAGCGGAGACAGTAGTGGTGTATGGAGGGCGTGGAGGGTTGGGTAATGTGCATTTCGCCAGCTCGACAAACCAGGAGCCGCTGATCGCTCTGGGTGGCGAGCCTGGGGAGGAGCGTGAGATAGAACTGGAAGTAAAGCTGCTGGCAGATGTTGCGTTGGTCGGTGTGCCGAACGCCGGGAAGTCGACGTTGCTCAGCGTGGTGTCGCGGGCGAAACCGAAGATTGCCGACTACCCGTTCACAACCTTGGAGCCGGGGTTCGGAATGGCCCAGGTTGGTGATCGGTTGCTCGTTGTGCTGGATGTGCCGGGCCTGATCGAGGGTGCGCATGAAGGTCGTGGGCTCGGATTGGAGTTCCTTCGGCATTGCGAAAGAGCGCGTGTATTCGTGCATCTGGTGGACGGGATGACGGAGGATTTGTCGGCGGAGTATGAGACGGTTCGGGAGGAGGTCGCATCCTATGGGGCCGGGTTGGCTGAGAAAGCAAGTGTGGTAGCGGTGACGAAGATGGACGTGCCCGAGGCCCGGGAGCGCTACGAGGAGCAGAATGCCGCGCTGGCGGTGGCAGTGGGGTCGGCGCCGATGGCGATTGCGGCGGTTACCGGAGAAGGGATACGGGAGTTGATGCGCCGGGTGGCGGGGCTCGTGCCGGCAGAGATGCAGGAGACCATTGAAATGCCGGCGGTGCCGCGGATGGAGCGTCGCGGGTCAACGCCGAGCGTCAGCAGAGATGCAGAGGGGTTCGCGGTAGCGTGTGGGGTGGCGGAGCGCATGTTGGACGTCGTAGACCTCACCAACTGGCGAGCGCGGCTCCAGTTCCACCGTGAGTTGGGCCGGCTCGGTGTGATCGAGGCGTTGGAGAAGGCGGGCGTAGCGCCGGGTGATACGGTACGCATCGGTGAAGTTGAGATGGAGTGGGAGTAGAAGGCGTGCGCAGAGGCATCCTTGGCGGCACCTTTGATCCGATCCACACCGGGCACCTCATCCTTGCGCAGGAAGTGCTCTGGCGGCTGGGCCTGGACGAGGTCTGGTTCATACCAACGGGGCTGCCGTGGATGAAGCTCGGGGAGCCGGTCACGGCACGCGAGCACCGGCAAGCGATGGTGGAGCTGGCGATAGCGGGGAACCCTGCGTTCCAACTGTCCACGATCGAGATGGACAGGCCGGGAGAGACGTACACAGTGGATACGCTGGATGCGTTACGGGCGGGCCCTATGGCCGGTGACGAGCTGTTGTTCATCATGGGCGCGGACACGCTGCGTACGATGGCACGATGGAAAGAACCGAAACGCATCCTGGAGCAGGTCCGGTTGGTGGTGGCGCTCCGGCCCGGTCATGGAACCGTCGAGTTCGAAGCGCTGACAGCGATAGACCCTGCTGCGGCCGAGCGAGTGATGGTGGTGCACATGCCCCTGATCGAGATCAGCGGGACGGAACTGCGCCGCCGGATGAGCCATGGCGAGCCAGTGCGGTACCTGGTGCCCGATGCGGTGGGCGAGTACATAGAAAAGCATCGCCTGTACCGGGGACCACGGCAGGCGGGACCCATTTCAGGAGGAGACGGCGCATGACGGCCAGGGGAGACGGACTAGGGGAAGAGATACTGGAGCTGGCAAAAGAGCTGGACGCGCTTCTCTACGGGGAGTTTGTGCTGACATCCGGCCAGACGAGCAGATACTACTTCGACGGCCGCCTCCTGACCCTGTCGCCGAGAGGTGCGAACTTGGTGGCACGGGCATTGTTGCCGGCCATACGGACCGCAGGCGCGTCGGCGGTGGGAGGGCCCGCGGTGGCGGCAGTGCCAATGGTGACGGAGATAGCCATGCTGAGCGGGCAGGACGGCGGCGAACCGGTGCCGGGGTTCTTCGTGCGGAAAGAGGCCAAGGACTACGGGATGGGAAAGGCGGTCGAAGGGCCGATACCGGCGGGAGCGCGGGTGGCGATCGTGGACGATGCGTGCTCGACAGCAGGGTCGCTCTACATGGCGATAGAGGCCGCGGAAGCCGCTGGACACGAGGTGGTCCTCGTGGCGTGCATCCTGGACCGCAGGCAGGGCGGCAGCGAGCGCCTGCAGGCGGAAGGGTATGCTTTCCACACGATCCTTGTGGGAGATGACGAAGGGCAGGTGCGCGTGGCGTGACGCGCCACGCGGTGCGTTAGACGTCGAGGTTCTTGACCTGACGGGCGTGCGTCTGGATCCACTCTTTGCGCGGCGCGACGAGATCACCCATGAGTTCCGTGAAGGCGTTGTCGGCGTCGGCTGCGTCCGCCACGGTTACCCTGAGCAGCGTGCGTGTGGCCGGGTTCATGGTCGTTTCCCAGAGCTGGTCGGGGTTCATCTCACCAAGCCCCTTGTAGCGCTGGAGGCCGATGCCCTGTCGTTCGGAGTTGCGTTCGAGCACCTGCGCGAGGTCGTGCCAGGGCACGCCGGTGGCGACCTCGTTGTCGCGCCGGGAGACCATGTAGGTATGGCCGTTCACCCACTCGGCCATCTGTGGGAAGAGTTGCTGGGCTCGGTGGGCCATGGCGGACTCGAGAACGCGGGGCACGTTGATGGTGCCGTAGCCGGGCGCCTCGATGAAGTACTCCTTCTTGCGCTTGTTGACGACCTTCCTGCACTCGAACCCCTGGGACGTGAGCCAGTCCACGACAGCGTCCACGGTCTGCTCACCCTCGAACGAGAGCCGGTATGCGCCGTGCTCTGCGCCCTGCAGGAATGGCCCCACCAGTTCCGGAGCGAGGCCGAGGCTGGAGAGCGGGCGCGTCCAATTCTCAAACTCCTTGAGGCGGTTGACGAGGCCCTGGATCTTGGCGCCGGCGAGGGAAACGGCGCCGTCGCTGGACTGGATTGAGAGCCGCCCGAAGAGTTGCTTGGCGAGCCAGGTGTCCTTCTCAGCTTCGGAATACTTGTATTCGACCGACCTGCCGCGCGAGGTGCGGTAGAGGGGCGGCTGAGCGATGTAGAGGTGCCCTTCGTCGATGAGCTCGCGCATGTTGCGGAAGAAGAAGGTGAGGAGGAGGGTCCGGATGTGCGCGCCGTCCACGTCTGCATCGGTCATGATGATGACCTTGTGATAGCGAAGCTTGGGAAGGTTGAAGTCTTCGCCGAGCCCTGCGCCGAGCGCGGTGATGAGGGCGCGTATCTCCTCGTGTGCGAGCATCTTGTCCGGGCGGGCCTTCTCCACGTTGAGGATCTTGCCTCTGAGGGGGAGGATGGCCTGAGTGCGGCGGTCGCGCCCCATCTTTGCGGAGCCGCCCGCCGAGTCGCCTTCCACGACGTAGATTTCGCAGAGTTCAGGGTTCCGCTCGGCGCAGTCGGCGAGCTTACCCGGCAGCGAGCCCCCGTCCATGGCGTTCTTGCGGATGACGAGGTCTCGCGCCTTTCGAGCGGCCTCGCGGGCGCGCTGGGAGGTGAGGCACTTGTCGATGATGCGCCGGGCCTCCTGCGGGTGCTCGTCCAGGTAGTACTCGAGGCGCTGTACGAGGGTCTGCTCGACGGCGGTCTTGGTCTCGGCGTTGCCGAGCTTGCCCTTGGTCTGGCCTTCGAACTGGGGTTCTTCGAGCCGAACGCTGACGATGGCCGTGAGGCCCTCGCGCACGTCGTCGCCGCTGAAGTTGGCGACATCCTCTTTGACGAGCTTGCTCTTCTTGGCGTAGTTGTTGATGGCGCGGGTGAGCCCTGCGCGGAAGCCGACGAGGTGCGTGCCGCCGTCCGCGGTGTTGATGCAGTTGGCGAAGGCGAGGGTGGACTCGTAGAAGCCCGTGTTGTACTGGAGGGCGACTTCGACCATCGCGTGGTCGGTCTTCTCATCGTAGTAGAAGGGCTCGTCCTGGAGGACCTCGCGGTTCTGGTTGAGCTGCTTGACGAAGCTGGCGATACCGCCCTCAAAGTAGAACGTGCGGTCGGCGTCAGGGTGCGCCTCGGAGGCGAAAGAGAGCCAGATACCCTTGTTGAGGTAGGCCATCTCGCGGAAGCGCTGAACGAGGGTGTCGCGGTCATAGTTGGCGGGGCCGAATACTTCGGTGTCGGCCATGAAACGGACGAGTGTGCCGTTCTGGAAGGAAGCGTTCTCCGGGATGAGGCCTTCGTCCACCACGTCGGTGATGGGGATGCCGCGTTCGTACTCCTGGGAGTGGATCTGACCGTCGCGGCGGACCTCTACGCGCATCCACTCTGACAGGGCGTTCACAACGGAGGCGCCGACGCCATGGAGGCCGCCGGAGACCTTGTAGGCTCCTCCGCCGAACTTTCCGCCGGCGTGAAGGGTGGTCATGATGGTTTCCAGGGCGGGCCTGCCCGTGGTCGCGTGCAGGTCTGTGGGGATACCGCGGCCGTTGTCTCGGACGGAGACGGAGTTGTCGTCGTGGAGCGTGACGAAGACGTGGTCGCAGTAGTCGGCCATCGCTTCGTCGATGGCGTTGTCCACGATCTCATAGACGAGGTGGTGGAGGCCGCGCTGGTCGGTGCTGCCGATGTACATGCCGGGACGCCGGCGAACGGCCTCCAGCCCTTCCAGGACCTGGATGTCGCTTGCCGTGTACCGGGCTTCCTGTTGTTTGACCATGGTGGGTTCAAGACTCCTGGAAGTGCTGGGTCTTACCTGCGAGACACACAGGCGTACAAGCACTTCTAATTCTACCCGATTGTGCCGCCTCGGTCAAAGGTGGAACACAACATATTGTAGTTGGTTGTAGGCCTGATGGCGGTTGTGCGCCCACTTGCTCTCCACTGTAGTATTTTGCCTGTGCATTACCCCCCTGTCATCGCGATAGACGGCCCCGCTGCCTCCGGCAAGACGACCGTGGGCCGCGAATTGGCGCGCCGGTTGGGCTACGCCTTCGTAGACACGGGTGTCTACTACCGCGCGGTTGCGATCGCCGCACTCGACGCCGGCACGCCGTTCGACGACGCGGCCGCGCTCGCGAAGCTCGCCGACGCGATGGAGATACGCCTGGGCGACGGAGGACTGAGCGTATTGGTCAACGGCGTGGATGTTGCCTCCCGTCTGCGTGCCCCCGAGGTTGACGCAGCCGTGTCTCCGGTCGCGAAGGTGGGGGGCGTCCGCAGGGCCATGGTCGCGCAGCAGCGTGCGACTGCGAAAGGGGGCGATGTCGTAATGGTGGGGCGGGACATCGGGACGCACGTGCTCCCGGATGCTGCGAAGGTGTACCTGGATGCCTCGCCGCAGGAGCGGGCCCGCAGGCGGTTCAGGGAACTGTCCGGAACGGAACAGGCACGATCGGAGGCGGAAGTGCTGCGGAACCTGGAGTTGCGGGACACGATCGACTCGGGCCGTGAAGACTCGCCATTGCGGGTGGCGGAAGGCGCCTGGCGCATAGTCACCGACGGACTGGACGTCGCAGGTGTCGTTGAGCGTGTGTTGGCGGCCCTGGGCACGGAGGAGGACGAGTGACCGGCTCCCCGTTCGACTGCTGGTACCGGCTCGGGCGGGTGCTCTCCCGCATCTTCATCCCGACGTTCGGGAGCATCCGGGTGCTGGGACAGGAGCACGTGCCCCGGACCGGTCCGCTGATCATCGTCGCCAACCACCAGAGCAACGCGGACCCGCCGGTGATGGTGTATGCGGTCCCGCGGCCGATCTTCTTCATGGCGAAGCGCTCGCTGTTCTGGGGGCCGGTCCTTTCGTATCTGTTCCGCTCCGTACACGTCTATCCCGTGGACCGGGACGGACGCGACATGGACGCGCTGAGGTGGGCGCAGCGAACGCTGGGCAGCGGCAAAGCGCTGCTCGTATTCCCCGAGGGAACGCGGAGCCCGGGCGGGCTGCGCCGAGCGACGGACGGGTTGGCGTACCTTGCGCTGTCGTCCGGCGCGCCGGTCCTGCCGGTGGCGATCACGGGAACGGAGCGTATCAAGGGCATGTTCCGGATCGCGTTCCATTTCCAGAGGCTGCACGTGACGATCGGGGAGCCGTTCCTGCTGCAGCGTTCGGAAGGACGGCTTGACAGGACGCAGTTGCAGGCTGCGACGGGGGAAGTGATGGCCCGCATCGCTGCGCTTCTCCCGGAGGCGTATCGGGGGGTGTACGCGGAGAATTCGACTAGTGGTGAGAAGGATAGGGACGCGTAGACCGGCCAGCGGCCTTGTGCTAGCATCGCCCGTTGGCGTGACCGGCGGGAGGCCGCAACTCTCGAGCCGGTTGCATGGGGGTTCCACAATGACGGTGACGATGTCCGGGAAGATGGTGTACCGCCTCGCGGAGGGCGGAGCAGACATGGTAAGTCTTCTCGGAGGGAAGGGAGCGCATGCGAGCGAGATGGCGCGCATCGGCGTTCCCGTGCCTCCGGGATTCGTGATTACGACGGAGACGTCGCTGGAGTATTTCCGGCAGGGACGGCGCTTTCCCGATGGCCTGTGGGACGACATAGTCCGGCACGTTCACATGCTGGAAGAGCAGACGGGCCGCCTGTTCGGGGACGAAGACAACCCGCTCGTGGTTTCGGTCCGCTCGGGCGCTCCCGTGTCCATGCCCGGGATGATGGACACCATCCTCAACATGGGCGTCACCGACACGACGGTTGCGGGCCTGGCCAGGATGATGGGCGACGAACGTCCCGCTCTGGACGCCTTCAGGCGGCTGATACAGGGATTCGGCGATGTGGTGCTGGGCATCCCTAAGGCCCGTTTCGAGACCGTGCTGGAGGACACGAAGAAACGCGCTGGCGCCGGATTCGACTATGAACTGCAGCCCGAAGCGCTGCAGGGGCTCATCAGCGAGTTCAAGGGGATCATTCAGGAGGCGACCGGAGAGCCGCTCTCGGACGACCCCTGGGTGTTGCTCAAGGCTGCGGTAGAAGCCGTGTTCAACTCGTGGAACAACCCGCGCGCCATCACCTACCGCGAGTTCCAGGGCATCTCCCACAACATGGGCACCGCGTGCGTCATCATGGCGATGGTATTCGGCAACCTGGGGAACGACAGCGGCACGGGCGTGCTCTTCTCTCGCAATCCCGGCAGCGGCGAGCGCGGACTGTACGGCGAGTTCCTGCCGAACGCCCAGGGTGAGGACGTCGTTGCGGGGATACGCACGCCTCAGCGCATCCAGGCCCTGCACTCGGCCTGGCCTGAGATTTACGGCCAGATAGACGAGACAGCGCGCCAGTTGGAAGCGCACTACAAGGACGTGCAGGACATCGAGTTCACCGTGGAGCGGGGGAAGCTGTACATCCTTCAGACGCGCTCCGCCAAGCGGACGGCGTCGGCGGCGGTGCGGATAGCGGTGGAGCTGGTATCGGAGGGAGTGCTGACGCAGGAACAGGCATTAGGGCGAGTGGAGGCCGGCGAGGTTTCGGCCGTGCTCATGCCCCATTTCGTGACTGAAGCGAAAGCGGCGGCGATGAAGGAAGGACGCCTCCTGGCTGAAGGGGTCGGAGCATCGCCCGGCGCGGCATCCGGCGTCGTGGTGATGGACCCGGACCGGGTCGCGGCGATCGCTGACGGCGGCCAGCCGGTGATCCTGGTGCGACAGGAGACGAACCCGGACGACGTGCACGGCATCATCAAGGCGAATGGCGTGCTCACGAGCCGGGGCGGAATGACGAGCCACGCGGCGGTCGTGACGCGGGGACTAGGGAAGCCGTGCGTTGTCGGTTGCGAGGAATTGCGCTTCGAGGCGGACGGACGCGCCACGGCGCGCGGCAAGTCCATCGCTGAGGGCGACGTCATCAGCCTGGATGGCGCGACCGGCGAGATATTCATCGGCGAAGTGGAGGCAGTGGCGCCAAGGCCCGACGAACTCGAGGAACTGAACACACTGCTCGGCTGGGCGGACGGGGTCCGTAGGCTACAGGTGTGGGCGAACGCGGATACCCCTGAGGACGCGCACCGCGCACGAGCGAACGGCGCCGAAGGCATCGGTCTGTGCCGCACGGAGCACATGTTCTTTGCAGAGGAGCGGCTGAGGCACATCCGACGCCTGCTGGCGATCGGGCCGGAGGCGTCGCAGCTGATCCGCCGGGTGAGCGAACTGGAGGAGGCGCTGGAAAACGCGCCCGCATCCGAACGCGAGGCGATGCAGGGCCGGCTGGAGGAGGCGAAGGCGCAGTGCGACTCGTCGGAGGCGGTGCAGGGCTTCCACGCTGAGCTGGCCGAGCTCGAGCGCTTCCAGACCGAAGACTTCTACGGCATCTTCAAGGCGATGGAAGGTCTGCCGGTCGTGATCCGGCTTCTGGACGCTCCGCTCCACGAGTTCCTGCCGGACTACGGAGAGCTGGTGCAGGAAGTAGCGGAACTGACGCGCCGCATCGAGGGCGACAACCGGATGGAAGCATGGCTGAACAGGGGCCGGGACCTGGTCAACCGCTCGGCTGCTGAGTTGGAGAAGCTCACGGTGGGCAAGCGCGTGACGGACTGGCTCTCGGAGCGTGTGTCCCTCCCACAGCAAGCCGATGAAGAGGGCCTGCGAGAGGAGCTGGAGGAGAAGGAGCGCACGCTCGAACTCGTGGCGCACCTGCGGGAGTCGAACCCGATGCTGGGCCACCGCGGTTGCCGCGTCGGCCTGACGATGCCGGAGATTTACGAGATGCAGGTGCGGGCGATCGTCACGGCGGGCTGCCGCCTTGCCGAGGAAGGCGCCCCGGTGCGGGCGGAGATCATGATCCCCATCGTCTCGCACGTCAATGAGTTGAAGTGGCTCCGCCCCCGGCTGCGAGCCGTCGCCAGCAAGACGCGTGAAGCGTTGGGGATATACGTGACGTACCTTTTCGGGACGATGATAGAAGTCCCTCGCGCAGCGCTGACCGCTGACGAGGTCGCGACGGAAGCGGAGTTCTTCTCGTTCGGATCGAACGACCTGACGCAGATGACGTTCGCGTTCAGCCGGGACGACGCGGAAAGCAAGTTCCTGAACCACTACGTGGAGACGGAGATACTGCCGCGCAACCCGTTCAACACGCTCGACACCCGTGGCGTTGGAAGGCTGATGCGGATGGCGACCGAAGCTGCGCGCGAGGTCGATCCGGAGTTCCCGATAGGCATATGCGGAGAGCACGGGGGCGACCCTCGAAGCGTGGCGTTTTGCAACGAGTTGGGGCTGAATTACGTGAGCGCTTCGCCGTTCCGCGTTCCGGTCGCCCGCCTCGCTGCAGCGCAGAGCGCATTGGGCCAGATACAGGCCGCAGATTAGCCGGGTGCGCGCTCTATTGTGACGTAGTTCACAACCCTATTGACGCTCACGCCATGAGTCTCTACGATTGAGCACGTTGCCGGGGTAACCTGCCCCGGTTTCGTATTTACCGCCATCAGGCGTTGGGACTGGGAGGAGGCGGGCCATGGCAACAGCCCGCGACCATGAGGCGCGGCAGTACGTCCTCCGCACTGCCAAGGAGAACGACGTCAAGTTCATCCGCCTCTGGTTCACTGACATCCTGGGAACGCTCAAGGGTTTCGCTATCACGGAAGCGGAGCTCGAAGGAGCGTTGGAATACGGCATGGCGTTCGACGGCTCCACGGTGCAGGGTTTCGCGCGCCGGGACGAGAGCGACATGGTTGCCATGCCCGACCCGACGACGTTCTCGATACTCCCCTGGCGTCCGCGCCAGAATGCAGTTGCTCGCATGTTCTGCGACGTTCTGCGTCCCTCAGGGGAACCGTTCGAGGGTGACCCCCGCAATGTCCTGAAGGTGGCGCTGGAGCGCGCGGCGCAGCAGGGCTACGAGTTTCAGGTTGGCCCTGAGATGGAGCACTTCTACCTGAAGTCGACCGAAGAACCGGAGCCGCTCGACGCGGGAGGCTACTTCGACCTGACGACCACGCTGGACAAGGGCGCAGACCTCAGGCGGCAGACGGTGCTCTCGCTCGAAGAGATGGGTATCCCGGTGGAGTACAGCCATCACGAGGTGGCGCACGGACAGCACGAGATTGACCTGCGCCACACGGACGCGTTGACCATGGCCGATGCCGTGATGACGTACCGCCAGGTGGTCAAGGAAGTGGCGATGGGGCATCAGGTATACGCGACGTTCATGCCCAAGCCCTTCGAACACCAGAATGGGAGCGGGATGCACATCAATATGTCCCTCTTCCAGGGAGGAGAGAACGCGTTTTACGATCCGGAAGGAGAGCACAAAATCTCCTCGACGGGCCAGCATTTCATCGCGGGACTTCTCCGGCACGCGGGCGAGATCGCTTGTGTGTGCAACCAGTGGGTCAACTCCTACAAGCGGCTCACACCCGGCTACGAGGCCCCCATTTACGCGACGTGGGCGGCGGTCAACCGCTCCAACCTCGTGCGGGTGCCGGCCTATCGTCCGGGGAAGGAAGCGTCGGTCCGCATCGAGTTCCGCCTGCCTGACCCGGCGTGCAACCCCTACCTCGCGTTCGCCGCGATCCTGACGGCCGGTCTCGCAGGCGTGCGGAACGCATACCCGTTGGCGGATTCCACAGACGTGGACGTGGATGCGCTGTCGGAGGCGGAGCGCTCGAAACTGGGCATCCGCCGTCTGCCCGGCAGTTTGTACGAGGCGCTCGAAGAAGCGGAGAAGAGCGCGGTCCTACGGGAGGCGCTGGGCGAGCACACGTTCAACTCGCTCCTTGAGAACAAGCGTATCGAGTGGGACGGGTACCGATTCGCGGTCACCGACTACGAGATGAAGCGGTACCTGCCCATCCTGTAAGGAGAAGGCTGCTCGCCAGGAAGCAGCCCGGTAACCGATGCACGATCCATCAACAAAGCGCACACCGTACGCCCCACGTGTCGAGCACGATGCGAGCGGGGTTGGCTTCGTTGCGGATATCAACGGCAACGAGAGCCGCCCTGTGCCGGACAAGGTCATCCCCTTATTCGCTGGATATCGCCACCCTCAACAGCGAGCTCTTGGTGGCCGAGTGTCGCTGGTGTACCGAACGAGTACAGCGGCCTTTTACCAGGGGGCCGAATCTGCTACTCTTGGAGAACAGCTATACGTGTAGGGTCAAGCAGCGTTCTCTTCCTCTAGGCTTCCACGTCAAGAGCAGGAGAGGCGCACTCTTTGCGTTCAACGCTGAGAGGCCGAGGAGTGACCGGTGGCAAAGGTTTGGAAAGGCGAGCCCTTTGGGCTGTACCGTCCCGAGTTCGAGCACAGCGCCTGCGGAGTAGGCGTCGTGGCGAACGTCCGCGGCGTGAAGTCCAATGAGGTCGTTCGGAACGCGCTCGAGGTGCTGACCAACCTCGCGCACCGCGGCGCGGCGGGTAGCGACCCCGAAACCGGCGACGGCGCTGGGGTGCTGCTCCAGATGCCGCATGAATTCCTGCGCCGCGAAACGGCGAAGCTGGGGATCGACCTTCCGGGACCCGGCGGCTACGCGGCCGGCATCGTGTTTCTGCCGCAGGACAACGCAGAGCGCGAGGCGTGCGAGGCTATCGTCGTGCGCGCCATTGAACAGGAGGGACAGCGGTTCCTCGGCTGGCGCGACGTTCCCGTGGACCCGTCTGTCATCGGCCACGTCGCCCGGGAGTGTCAGCCGGTGATTCGCCAGCTGTTCATCGGTATGGGCTCCGGGTTCGACTCCGCGGCGTTCGAGCGCAAGCTGTTCGTCATTCGCAAGGTCGCTGAGCGCGAAGTCCTCGACGCGGCCCTTACCGACGGAGGCGAGTTCTACGTCTGCAGCCTTTCCTCGAAGCTGGTTGTCTACAAGGGCTTGCTCATGGGCACTCAGCTCGGGGGCTTCTACAAGGACCTGGAAGACCCGCTCGTGGCGAGTTCCTTCGCGCTTGTGCATTCGCGCTTCAGCACCAACACCCTGGGCTCATGGAAGCTGGCGCACCCCTACCGCTACCTTGTCCACAACGGCGAGATCAACACGCTGCGGGGCAACATCAACTGGATGGTGGCGCGCCAGAACGCCATGGCCTCGTCGGAATTCGGCGACGATCTTGAAAAACTGTTCCCCATCATCTGGCCGGGCCAGAGCGACACCGCGTGCATCGACAACGCCTACGAGCTCATGCTCCACACCGGGCGCCCGTTACACCACACGATGATGGCGCTGATCCCGGAGGCCACCGGCCCGAAGGTCCAGATGTCGCAGGACAAACGCGACTTCTACGACTACCACGCCTGTCTCGTCGAGCCCTGGGACGGCCCGGCCCTCATCGCCTTCACCGACGGAGACCGCGTTGGCGCGGTGCTCGACCGCAACGGACTCCGTCCCTTCCGGTACCTCGTCACGACCGACGACACGTTGGTCATGGCCTCGGAGGTGGGCGTTCTCGACGTCCCGCCTGAGAAGGTGCTGTTCAAGGAGCGCATCCACCCCGGGCGGATGTTCCTGATGGACCCGGAGCGCGGCGGCATCGTCGACGACGCCACGATCAAGTCGGAGTTGTCGGCGCGCCAGCCCTACGGCGAGTGGCTGCGGGACAACCTGGTGCACCTGGACGCGCTTCCGGACCCCGAGCCCGGCCGCAACGGTCGCCACGAGCTCAACGAGGAATCGTTGGTCGACCTGCAGCAGGCGTTCGGGTATACACAAGAGGACCTCCGCATCCTGCTGGAGCCGATGGCGGTCAACGGTGCGGAGCCCACCGGCTCCATGGGCAACGACGCCGCCCTGGCCGTGCTCTCCGATCGCCCGCAACTCCTGTTCACCTACTTCAAGCAGTTGTTCGCCCAGGTGAGCAACCCGCCGCTGGACGCGATCCGCGAGGAGCTCGTGACGTCGGTCAGCATCAACCTCGGCGCTCAGCGCAGTCTGTTCGAGGAGACCCCTCTTCACGCTCGTCAACTCCGGCTGCCCAGCCCCGTCCTCACGGAGCTGGAACTCGAGAAGATCAAGGCGGTCGACCGGCCCGGCATCAAGACGGCGACGCTGTCGCTCCTCTTTCCGACCGACGAAGGACCGGGAGCGATGGACCGCGCGATGGACGCTCTGCGCCGCGGTGCGTCGGAGGCTGTCGAAGCCGGCTGCACGATTCTCGTCCTCTCCGACCGGGGCGTGGACCCGCAACACGCGGCCATCCCCAGCTTGCTGGCGACCGCCGGCGTGCATCACCACCTCATTCGCGAGGGCCAGCGCACGAAAGTGGGGATCGTCGTAGAGAGCGCTGAGCCGCGCGAGATCGCTCACCTGGCCTTGCTGATCGGCTATGGCGCGGGGGCGGTCTGCCCGTATCTCACGTTGGAGACACTGGGGCAGATGCACCGTCAGGGGGTCTTCCCTGAGGGGATGGACGCGGCGGAGGCGGTGTACAACTACATCAAGGCGACGAACAAGGGTCTGCTGAAGGTCATCTCCAAGATGGGGATCTCCACGATACACAGTTACCACGGGGCTCAGATCTTCGAGGCAGTCGGCCTGAGTCAACGGCTGGTGGACGAGTACTTCACGTGGACGGCTTCACGGATCGGCGGCATCGACACCGACGCCATCGAGGCGGATGTGCTGGCCCGCCACACGCGCGCCTTCCCCGAGGTCGCGATCGACGCGGCGCTCGACCTGGACCCCGGCGGGTTCTACTACTGGCGCCGCGACGGGGAATTCCACATGTGGAACCCGGACACCATCGCGAAGCTCCAATACGCCAGCAGGACCAACGACGCCCGTGTGTACCGCGATTTCGCGGAGCTCGCCAACGGCTACGAGCGCCGCCTCTGCACGTTGCGGGGTTTGCTCGAATTCAAGACCCTCGCCGAGCCCATTCCGATCGACGAGGTCGAGCCCGCTCTCGAAATCGTCAAACGCTTCGCAACGGGCGCAATCTCCCTCGGCTCCATCAGCCGCGAGGCGCACGAATCGCTGGCGATCGCGATGAACCGCATAGGCGCGCGCAGCAACAGCGGCGAGGGTGGCGAGGACTATCGCCGCTACACCCCCGACTCAAAGGGAGACAGACGGCACAGCGCCATCAAGCAGGTGGCGTCGGGACGGTTCGGGGTCACGACGAACTACCTGGTCAACGCCTCCGACCTGCAGATCAAGATGGCGCAGGGAGCCAAGCCGGGCGAGGGTGGACAGTTGCCGGGCCACAAGGTGGACGAGTACATCGGCTGGATACGCCACTCCACGCCTGGTGTAGAGCTGATCTCGCCTCCACCCCACCACGACATCTACTCCATCGAGGACCTGGCGCAGCTGATCCACGACTTGAAGAACGCCAACCCGCGCGCCCGCATCCACGTGAAACTGGTGGCCGAGGTTGGCGTCGGGACTATCGCCGCGGGAGTATCGAAGGCGCACGGAGACGTCGTGCTCATCAGCGGTGACACCGGAGGCACCGGGGCATCACCCGAGTCGTCGATCAAACATGCCGGGTTGCCGTGGGAGCTTGGCATAGCCGAGACGCAGCAGGTGCTCGTCCAGAACAACCTCCGCGGCCGTATCGTGGTGCAGACCGACGGCCAGATAAAGACGGGCCGCGACGTCGCGATCGCCTGTCTCCTCGGGGCCGACGAATTCGGCATCGCGACCGCCTCCCTGGTGACCCAGGGCTGCATCATGTTGCGCAAGTGTCACCTCAACACCTGCTCAGTAGGCGTCGCGACGCAGGACCCGGAGCTCCGGAAGCGGTTCGCGGGCCAACCCGAGCACCTCATCAACTACTTCTTCTTCGTGGCGGAGGACCTGCGCGAGATCATGGCCCAGCTCGGCTTCCGCACGGTCAACGAGATGGTGGGCCGGGTCGACAAGCTCGAGACCGGCTCCGTCATCGACCATTGGCGGAAGACGAAGGGCATCGACCTGTCCGACCTGCTCGCGAAGCCCGAGGCGCCGGACTCCGTCGCCCGCTTCCACTGCGAGGACCAGGACCACGGCCTTGAGCGGGCGCTCGACCACGAACTGATCGCGCGTGCGCAACGGGCGCTCTCGCACCGCGAGCCGGTCACGGTCGAGTTGCCGATCAGCAACGCCAACCGGACCGTCGGCACGATGCTCAGCGGCGAGATAGCCCAGCGCTACGGCGAAGAAGGGTTGCCCGACGATACCATCAACATCACGTTCACCGGCTCTGCGGGCCAGAGCTTCGGGGCGTTCCTCGCCAGGGGCATCGCGTTCACGCTGGAGGGCGACTCCAACGACTATTTCGGCAAGGGCGTCTCCGGCGGGCGGCTGGTAGTGGTCCCTCCCCGGCAGTCGACGTTCGTAGCCGAGGAGAACATCATCGTCGGCAACGTGGCCCTCTACGGCGCCACCGGCGGCGAGGTGTTCATCCGCGGCCTGGCGGGCGAACGCTTCGCTGTCCGCAACAGCGGCGCGCGCGCCGTCATCGATGGCGTGGGCGACCACGGCTGCGAGTACATGACCAGCGGGCGCGTGATAGTGCTGGGCCCGACAGGGCGGAACTTCGCCGCAGGCATGAGCGGCGGCATCGCGTACGTCCTCGATGAGGCGGGCGACTTCGACGCGCGCTGCAACCCGGAGGTCGTGGACCTCGAGGCGGCTTCCACGACTTTCGCGAGCGTCAAGTCGAACGCCTTGAAACCGTCGCAGGTGCCTACGGTCAGGACGATTGGTGGTTCCTCGCGTCGTACGGCTGGGCGCTGGTCGAGGTGGGGAGAAGCGACGAAGGCGTCCCGTTGCTCGACCGTGCGCTAACGTTGCGACCCGACAACGCCAATGCCGCACATGGCCGAGCACACGGCTTCTATGAACAGGGCG